>NZ_JBEXWP010000007.1:0-314194 GCF_040629895.1 Streptomyces sp. NPDC005866 | reverse complement strand
CGCCGTCCCGCAACTCGATATCGAGGCGCGACGGAAACCAGTGCGCCGACTCGTCCGGGTCGGTCGCGAACTGCCAGACGCGCTCGACAGGGTGGGGCCACCGATCACGGTGGCCGCCCCTCTGGCATGTGTCACAGACCCCGGCGCGGACCCGGCGGAAGCGCTGCCGGTACGGGGGTCATCCCGGTGTCATGGAACCGCCCGAGCGTCCCGATCCGCTGCCACTGTGGCGGCTGCGGATGGTCACCGCCGTGCCGGGCGCTGTAGGCGCCCGCGCTGTACGCGCTGTACCAGTTCCCTCCGTACGACCCCAGACCGTGCGTGCCGGTGCTGAACGGGGTCGTCTCGAAGGCGACGAACCCCAGCGCCTCCTCACCGCTGCGGTCACCCGGCAGCGTGCGGAAGGCCTTGACCCACTCCGCGTGGAGCGAGTCGTAGATCGGCGTGGCCGAGGGCCCGCCTGAGGCCTCCTGTCCCGTCCGAGCGGACGGAACAGTGGAGAAGGACGGCCGGCGGGGCGGAAGGTCGTATGCGTGCACGTATGTCCAAACGACCGGGTTACTAAAGAGATGCGGTCGAATGGCACCCCGTCAGGGCCCGGGGCTGCATGGATATGGGGCTACCGCCGTGTGGCCGCGAACAACCACGGACACCCCGCGGCCGCCGGCTCGGCGGAACTCCCCGCTCTCCCTGGCGCCCTCAGACACCCGCGAGGGGAAGCGCCGCGGCCACCAGCTTCCCGTTCGCGGCCGCCTTGTCCAGCGCGTCGCGCAGCAGGTCTTCCCGGGGCTGCCGTCCGATCGACCCCACCGGTGCGGCGAACATCAGCACCTGCTGGTGCTTGTTGGCGGCCGCCCGCCACCCGTCGGTCACCTGCAACGGGTGATGGGCCTGCCACCAGGCCACCGGCTGCCCGCCGTTGCTCCCCGGCTGCAGCACCGCGTGCAGCTGACCCACCGCCAGCAGCACCGACCACCCGTGCAGCACCGGCGGCACCGCGGCCAGCTGCGTCACCGGCATGAAGCCCTGCTCGATGAGGAGCGGCAGGAAGTCGTCGCCCACCCCGTCCGTGCCCGGCCGCACGATCGCTGAGGTCGGCTCGACGACGAGCGCGGGGTGCAGCTCCCCGGCGATCAGCACGAGGCCGCTGGTCACCCCGAGCACCGCCTGCTCGGGCATGGACTTCTGGGGCCCGCCGCCGGGCGCGCTGTCACCGTTGATGGAGCGGACCGCGCCCTGCAGCTGATCCTCGGTGACCTGGACGACCTGCGAGGGCAGGCAGCCGGCGTGGGCGAAGGCGAGGACGGCGGTCTCGTCCCCGATGAACAGGACGGTGCTGGTGCGCTCCTGTTCGGAGTCGCCCGGGGTGCGGCAGGAGGTGCAGTCGTAACTGCCGGGGGCGTTGTCTCCGGCGAGCAGCCGGTCGGCTTCTTCGTCGCCGATCTCGGCGCGTACCTCGTCGCTGACGTCGAGCATGCGCGGCACGGTGGCTCCCTCGGGATGCGTGCGTGAAGGCCCGGGTGGCTCCCGGTCCGTGAGCCCCAGGGGGTTGCGGGCTCATGAAGAAGACAACGGGTGATCTGTGGTGGTGGTCACGCATCCGGGGGATCGGGATCCAACCATCCACTGCACAGTGTCACTCCTGGTGCGGATTTCGATACTCACCGTCAACTCTTCGCAAGCCAAAGGAGTTTGACGTGGTGAACTGAATCACAGATCCATCGATCCAATGGTCGACAAATCATGAAATCAGGGAATGTAGTGGGTGTCCGAAAATTGCCGCTACCCCCGGTAACGCTGAACTGGCCTGGCCTGACGGCGAGTTGGTTGATTTCGGGCGTTCCCGATCTCTAGATTCCTCCGCCGTGTGCAACGAGCACCGCTCGGGTACGTCCGCCGGCCGGCACCAGGCAGAGCACCACCGCAGTACCGGCCGTGGCGGACGGGGCGAGCGCGAGAACCGCGTCCATCGCGCGGGGACCGCGTCCCGCCTGGGGGAGCCCGGGTACGTGGAGAGGGAAATACATGTCCGAGTGTGCCGATACCACCCGTGAGACCGTCACCAAGAACGGCTCCCGCAAGGGCCGTACGACGGCGGCCCTGGCCGGAGCGGCGCTGCTCGCCCCGCTGGGTCTGCTGGCCGCGACCGGCAACGCCGAGGCGGCGGGCAACGGGGTGTGGGACCGCATCGCCCAGTGCGAGAGCGGCGGCAACTGGCACATCAACACCGGCAACGGCTACTACGGCGGACTCCAGTTCTCCGCCTCCACCTGGCGCGCGTACGGCGGCTCCGCCTACGCGGCGACGGCCGACCAGGCCTCCAGGGAAGCGCAGATCGCCGTCGCCGCCAAGGTTCAGCAGGCCCAGGGGTGGGGCGCGTGGCCGGTCTGCTCGGCGCGGGCCGGAGCGGCCGGGTCGGCGCCCGAGAGCGCCTCGGCGACCACGAACAGCGGCACCGAGTCGGCCGGCAAGTCGACCACCGAGCCGACCACCACGAAGTCGGCCCCTGTGGCGAAGAAGCCGCAGCGCCCGACGACCCACACCGGCCGTGACTCCGCCCGGGGCGACTACACGGTCCGCGAGGGCGACACCCTGAGCGAGATCGCCCAGCGCCACGGCACCACCTGGCAGCGCCTGTACGCCGCCAACGAGGATGTCATCGGCGGCGACCCGAACCTCATCGTGCCCGGGCAGCGCCTCGCGCTCTGACACGCGCCCCTGCCCCGCACCGTCACGCCCCGCCCGGTCCGACCGGGCGGGGCCCGCTGCGTTGTGAGGGTGATTCCCCTGAGGGCGGGAACGCTTCGAGTTCCCGCCGCCGGAACCGGGCCGGCCCGGGGCCGTACGGGGGTTCTGTGCCGAACCGGTGAAACTCTTATGCGGTGTCAGCTTCCGCTGTGGCTGGCGGATTGGGAATGGATTGGGCTTCCGCTGAGCGCCCCTGATCCTTACTTCCGGCTCTTTCCGGCGGGCTTTTCGGAAGACCCTACCGGCATCTGAGAATTGCACTGGAATGCGCCAGGAAGGCGTACTGAACCGCTCATACGTGTGACAGAGTTCGACTGAAACGCGTGTCGTGATTCTGTGACAGAAGCGTGACCGGATACGGACCGGGGACTTCGCCGCCCGTTCTCGACTTCCGTCCCCGCCGGAAGCGGCCTAGCGTGGCCGCATGGCACCGAATCCGGCTCCGCCGAAGGAGCCCCAGGACAGCCCGCAAGGGTACGTAGGCCTCGACGCGGGCGACGCGGAACGACTCGCCCGGCAGCGGGGGTGGTCGGCGGTGCGCTCACTGCCGCCGGGCGCGGTCATCACCATGGAGTACCGGGTGGGACGGCTCAACTTCGAGGTACGCGACGGCGTCGTGGCACGCGCCTGGAAGGGCTGACCGCACGACGCCGAAGGCCCCGGTTCCCGCAGTGGGGAACCGGGGCCTTCCGCGCGCGGGGGCCGGCTGTGCGTACCTGGGCCCCGCTGTCGCGTCGGTACGGCCTTCAGCCGCCCGTCAGCGGGCGGGCCGCCTGGACGGCGCCGCCGCGCGGCTGACGCTCCGGGTGCGGCGGGCGGCGGCTGCCCGCCGGGGTCACCGGGGTGCGCTCCGAGCGGGCCGTGTGCGGGCCGGGCGCCAGATGGATCGGGGGCCGGGGCGAGCGGGCCAAGGAGACCGGCTCGCGCTCCGGTGCCGGCGCGTCCTCGGCGGGCGCCGTACGCGGCTTGAGCGCCACCGGCGCCACCGGCGCCGGAACCGGCGCGGGAACGGGGACCGTACCGCCGCGGCGGGCGCGCCAGCGGTCGCGCAGGTCGAAGAGCCAGGTCTCGGCGCCGGCGATGAACGGCTCGCACCACGGCAGCGCCAGCAGGATCAGCAGCCCCGCTGCCCAGCCCAGCAACACGTCGCTCAGCCAGTGCGTACCGAGGTAGACGGTGGACATGCCGACGCCGAGCGAGGTGACCGCGGAGGCCGCGGAGAGCCAGCGGCGGGCTCTCGGGGTGGAGGCCAGATACGCCAGAATTCCCCAGGTCACCACCGCGTTGGCGGTGTGGCCGCTGGGGAATATATCGCCGCCCAGGCCCATCTCGTTCGAGCCGATCACGGTCGCGTAGTGCGGTCCGAGGCGCCCCATGCCGAGCTTGGCGGCGCCGACCGTGACGTTGAGCAGCAGCAGTGCGACGCCGAGGTTCAGCAGTGGGCGCAGGGTGTGCTGCCGCCACGAGCGCCAGCCCAGCCAGGCCGCGACCATCACGGCGGTCGGGCCGCGCTGGCCGAGGACCACGTAGTAATCGACGAACCAGTGGATTCCCGACCACTGCTGGTACGGCCGGAAGAACATGACCTGCCAGTCGAGCCGGACCAGCCAGGACGTGATCACGACGGCCCACACGATCGCCAGGTAGAAGGCGAGGGTCGCGGTGAACAACACGACCCGGTGCCGGCTCATCTTCGGCACATCAATGTGGGCCGGTCGTTCCGGCTCACGGTCCAGCCTGGCGAACACCCGGTCCAGACGGGTGAGGTTTCGTTCGGTACGCACCCAATCGACGTTACAGCGAGTGAGCTCTGTTCCCGGTCGAAACTGCGGCTTTGTGATGACGATGTGATGTGGGAAACCTCTCAGGAGGCCTCCGAATTCTAAGGATTCAGTAATAAGCGGTGGGCCTGCCCTTCAATTCCTTTGATCATGCCGGGCGGCCGTTTTATGGCACTTATGAATTCGTTAACCAAAGCGTGGTGTGGAATCCTCCGGCTGCTCACCTTCCCGACGGCGATGATCATGGCGGTCCGGAGCCGTTCAGCCAGAACGCGCCATACACCGCCGAGGCCGCCGCGACGCCTGCCGTGACCAGCACCGAACTGCTGGTGCGCGACCGGGCGAGGGTCCGGGCGAGCGGCAGCAGCACCGGGAAGGCCGGCATCAGCAGGCGCGGCTTGGAGCCGAAGTAGCTCGACGCGCACAGGGCGAGCGCGAGGACGACACCCGTGTAGACCAGCAGGGGAAGCGGCTGCCGCTGTCGGACACCGATCACGTAGAGCCACAACAACAGGCAGACGGCGGCGATCAAACCCGCTCCGGCCAGGGCGGACGGAAACGACGTGAACTTGTCGCCGACGAAGCGGGCGAACGCGTAGCCGCCGTCGAAGCCGTTTCGCCAGCCCGCCTGGACGTCCAGATAGCCGAGCGGGCCCTTACCGGTGCGGTGGCCGACCCACAGGACATAGGCGGCGGCGCCGACGGGGGCGAGGAGCATGCCGAGGACACGGCGCCAGGCAGGTGCGCCGGAGGCGTGTGCGCCGCTTGCGCTGCTTGTGTCCTGAGGGGCGCGTGCTGCGTCAGGTGTGCCGGCGGTACGCGGAACGCGCCCGGCGCGGACGGCGCTGGGCGATTCGGGGGCGCGTCCGCCATCCCGCGCGCCGTGCGCATGGTTCTCGCCACCGGCTCGCACGCCCCCGCTCAGATCCCGCACGAACGAGACCACCCCCGCCGTCCACACCGCCACCACGACGGCCAGCCCCACCGGCCGGGTCAGCCCCGCCAGCGCCGCCAGCGTGCCCGCGGTCACCCAGCGGCCCGTCAGCACGGCGTACAGCGACCACGCGGCGAGCGCCGTGAACAGCGACTCGCTGTACGCCATCGACTGCACGATCCCGACCGGCAGTACGGCCCACAGCAGCACCGCGCAGACGCCCACCCGCGGGCCGTAGACGAAGTCGGCGACCGCGAAGATCCCCCACGCCGCGGCGAGCGAGGCGAGCAGGCCGACCGTGAGGCCCGCGCCGGCGTACGACAGGGGCGTGAGCGCGTGCAGCAGGCGCTCCAGCCAGGGCAGCAGCGGGAAGAAGGCGAGGTTGGAGTGGACGTCGCCGTTCGGCAGCCGCACCTCGTAGCCGTACCCGAGCTCGGCGACCCGCGTGTACCACAGTGAGTCCCAGCGCGCCGTCAACAGCGTGTAGGCGCTCTTGCCGCGCGCCGCGCTCCACACGGCCAGCACGACCAGGCCGAGGGCGCGTACGGCCGCGTACCCGAGCAGGGCCGGCGCCGCCCGGCGCGGGGCCGGGACACGCGGTGCCGCCACGGGCGTCTCAAGATCGGTCACGGGCTCGATTATCGACGGTTCACGGAACGGGAGGACTCGTCCGGGCGTGGTACGGAGCGGGCTCAGTGGCGTACGCCACACGAGTTCTGTGGAGCGTGTGAGAGGTCCGCCACGTGCCGCGGGAACGAACTCGCGTACGCTGACGTGTCACTCGCGTTCGTATGCGCGGGCCGGAGACCCCGCTCCTCTCCGGCCGTACGACGGGGAGACCCCGCCCCGCCGATCCGCCCACGCGAGGGATCATCTGGGAGGTACGTACATGTCCGGGACGACCACGGCTGCCGTACGGCCGCGCCGTCGGGCGACCGGGGCCGGTGCCGGTGCCAACCGCTGGGTCGTCCTCTTCGTCCTCTGTGTCAGCCTGCTGCTGGTCGCCCTCGACGCGACCGTGCTGCATGTCGCGGTGCCCGCCGTCACCGAGGACCTCAAGCCCGGCGGCATGGCGCTGCTCTGGATCGTCGACGTCTATCCGCTGGTCTGCGCCTCGCTGCTGATTCTCTTCGGCACGCTCGGCGACCGCGTGGGCCGGCGGCGCGTCCTGCTCCTCGGATACGCGCTGTTCGGCGTCGCCTCCGCGGCGGCGGCCCTCGCGCCGAGCGCCGAGGCACTGATCCTGGCCCGGGCGCTGCTCGGCGTCGGCGGTGCGATGATCATGCCGGCGACGCTGTCGATCCTCCGGCAGGTCTTCCCCGACCGCCGTGAACGGGCCCTCGCCATCGGCATATGGAGCGCGGTGGCGGCGGTCGGCGCGGCCGTCGGCCCCCTCCTCGGCGGCTTCCTGCTCGAACACTTCTGGTGGGGCTCCGTCTTCCTGGTCAACATCCCGTTGATGCTGGTCAGCCTCCCGGTGGGACGGCTTCTCCTCCCGGAGTCACGCGGCGACCGCAACGGCCCCTGGGACGTCGTGGGCGCCCTGATGGCGGCGGCCGGTCTGTTCGGCGTGGTGTTCGCCGTCAAGCGGCTGGGCAGCGGCGAGCCGGCCGCCGACGCGCTCACGGTGGCGCCGCTGGTGCTCGGCGGGCTGCTGCTGTTCCTGTTCGTACGACGGCAACGGCGGCGTGCGTTCCCGCTGGTGGACCTGAGGATGTTCGCGCGGCCGGCGTTCAGTACGGCGGTGGGCTGCATCGTGCTGGCGATGCTCGCGCTGGTGGGTCTCGAACTGATCGCCGCGCAGTATCTGCAACTGGTGCTGGGCCTGTCTCCGCTGCAGACGGGGCTACGACTGCTGCCGCTGACCCTTGCCGCGATGGGGGCAGGGCTGGCCGGGGCGCGGCTGCTCCGGCGCTTCGGGCCGCGCCGGATGGTGTGCTTCGGCTTCTGCCTGACCGCGGCGGCGGTGCTGACGCTGACGGCGATGGACGGGGTGGACAACGCGGGACTGCTGGTGTTCGGCTTCGTGCTGCTCGGCTTCGGCCTGGAGACCACGCTCTTCGGGGCGTACGAGTCGATGCTCAGCGAGGCGCCGGCGGCACAGGCCGGTGGGGCGGCGGCGATCGGCGAGACCTCGTACCAGCTGGGCGCGGGCATCGGGATCGCGCTCCTCGGCAGTGTGATGAACGCGGCCTACGCGCCGGGGCTGTCCCGGGTGCCCGGGGTGCCGGAGCCGGCGTCCGCCGCGGCGGGGCATTCACTGGGCGAGGCCTACGACGTCGCCGGACGGCTCGGCGGACCGACGGGCTCGGCGTTGCGCCGGGCGGCGCGGGACTCCTTCGTACACGGTCTGCATGTGACGTTGCTGGTGAGCGCGGGTCTGCTGTTGCTGGGGGCGGTGATGGCGCTGCGGTTGCCGCGGGCGATGCAGTGCGAGGAGGCGCCGGTGGAGGTCCCCGCCCCCAGGGGCCCCCAGAGGTCCCGCGTCTCGGCGTGACCCGGCCTTCCCCAGGCACGCACTACCCGTGCGTGCGGGTGGTGCGTGGGCGGGAGAACAGGGAGACTGCGCGTAGCCTGTTGTAACTAGCGGTGCTAGTTTTTGGGAGGGTTCTCATGTCCGCGTCCGTGAAGCTGCCTGCGTTCGACCCCGGTGACCCGCTCGGCATCGACGATCTCCTGGAGCCGGAGGATCTCGCCGTACGGGAGACCGTGCGGAGCTGGGCGGCGGACCGTGTGCTGCCGTATGTCGCCGAGTGGTACGAGAGCGGGGAGCTGCCGGGCATCAGAGAGCTCGCCAAGGAGCTCGGCGGGATCGGGGCCCTCGGGATGTCACTGACCGGGTACGGCTGCGCCGGCGCGTCCGCCGTGCAGTACGGGCTCGCCTGTCTGGAGCTGGAGGCCGCCGACTCGGGCGTCCGGTCGCTCGTGTCCGTGCAGGGGTCGCTGGCCATGTACGCGATTCACCGGTTCGGGAGCGAAGCGCAGAAGCAGCGGTGGCTGCCGTCCATGGCCGCCGGTGACGTCATCGGGTGCTTCGGGCTGACCGAGCCGGACCACGGCTCCGACCCGGCATCCATGCGGACGCACGCCAGGCGCGACGCCGCCGGCGACTGGGTGCTCAACGGACGCAAGATGTGGATCACCAACGGGTCGGTGGCGGGCGTCGCCGTCGTATGGGCGCAGAGCGAGAACGGGATCCGGGGGTTCGTCGTGCCCACCGACACCCCCGGGTTCTCGGCGCCGGAGATCAAGCACAAGTGGTCGCTGCGGGCGAGTGTGACCAGCGAGCTGGTGCTGGACGACGTGCGGCTGCCGGCGGACGCCGTACTGCCCGAGGTCACCGGCCTCAAGGGACCGCTCAGCTGTCTGTCGCACGCCCGCTACGGCATCGTCTGGGGCGCCATGGGCGCGGCACGCAGCTGCTTCGAGACGGCCGTCGACTACGCGAAGTCGCGGGAGCAGTTCGGCAGGCCCATCGGCGGCTTCCAGCTCACCCAGGCCAAACTCGCCGACATGGCGGTCGAACTGCACAAGGGGATCCTGCTCGCCCATCACCTGGGGCGGCGGATGGATGCCGGTCGCCTGCGTCCCGAGCAGGTCAGCTTCGGCAAGCTCAACAACGTGCGAGAGGCGATCGAGATCTGCCGTACGGCACGGACGATCCTCGGGGCGAACGGGATTTCGTTGGAGTACCCCGTGATGCGGCACGCGACCAACCTCGAGTCGGTGCTCACCTACGAGGGCACCGTCGAGATGCATCAGCTCGTGCTGGGCAAGGCGCTCACCGGGCTCGACGCCTTCCGGTGACCCTGCGCGGGGGCAGGGCCGGTGAGCGGCCCTGCCTCAGCTCTGGTTGAAGAACCCGTCCTCCCGGCGCGAGGCCGGCTCACCGCTGATGATCTCCGTGTTGGCGGGGGAGAGCAGGAAGACCCGGTTGGACACCCGGTCGATCGAGCCCCGGAGACCGAAGATCAGCCCGGCCGCGAAGTCGACGACCCGCTTGGCGTCGCCGGCCTCCATGGCCGTGAGGTTCACGATGACCGGCACACCCTCGCGGAACAGCTCGCCGATCGCGCGGGCGTCCCGGAAGCTGTCCGGGGTGACCGTGCCGATCCGGCGGCCCTTCTCCTCGGCGGTGTCCGAGGCCACCTTGACCCGGGGGTCGGTGACCCAGGCATCCCCGGGCTGCTCGGTCCCTTCGGAGTAGTCGTCGTCGTAGTAGCGCTCGTCATCGTTGTCGTCGACGAGGCCAAGCCAGGCACTCGCCTTGCGTACCGATCCCATGGACGCCTCCTCTCACAGCGGTCTTTCATGCTTCCGCATCCCTATGGTCGTCCATGATGCGGATGGCGCGCCAAGTGGATAGACGCCGCGCGGGGGGTTTGTGACGCTACTGGTGCAGAGCCAATACGTCGAGAGCCCAAGTGTGCCAAGGGCCGTAGCACGCACGGCTGCTGACTGTGAGTGAAATATGATTGTTCCGGGCGTATGGGTGATGATCGGTGCGTCCGGGTGAACGGGCGGCAGGTGGCGAACCGACAATCGGCTGATATGACAGTGCAGCTCAGCGTCCTTGCTGCCCTGACGTACTGTCAGTTCTTCAGCTCCGGCGGGGAGATCCGCGATGTGTCGATCGCCGACGCCGTCGTGCCCCACTTCTTCAGAATCCGGTCGTATGTGCCGTCGGTGATCAGTTTGTCCACAGCCGCCTGGAACGCGGGTGCCAGTTCGGTGCCCTTCTTGAAGGCGAATCCGACGTCGAGACGGTGGTACTCGTTGAGGAACTTCAGGCCCGGCTGGTGGGCGACGGCGTAGCGGAGGCCGTTGATCGTGGACATCACGACATCGCTGCGGCCCTGCTGTACGGACGACCAGATGGCGCTCTGCTCGCCGTAGGTCTGCACGCTGTACGCCTTCTCGCCGGCGTCGGTGCAGACCTTCTTGTTCTCCTCCAGGGTCGCCTCGAAGGTGGTGCCCGCGCCGGTCGCGACGTTCAGGCCGCACAGCTGCCGGAGATCGGTGATCTTCGACAGCTTGCTGTCCGTGCGGGTGGCGAAGCCCTGGCCGTCGTTGATGTAGGTGACGAAGTCGATGGCCTTGCGGCGCTCGTCGGTCACCCCGAAGTTGGCGGCGCCGAAGTCGTACTTGCCGCTGTCCAGGGCGGGCAGGATCGCCTCAAAACTGGCCTGCTCGATCTTGAGCCCGATCCCCAGTACCTTCGCCACGGCCTTGGTGAAGTCGACGTCCTGGCCGGTCAGGGTCTTGCCGTCGGAGAGATAGGCGGTGCCGGGCGGGGTGCCGCCGACCGTGACCGCGACGGTGAGGCCGGTGACGCCCGGGGGCAGCAGCCGGGCGGCCGTGGCGTTCTTCCGGATCGCTGAGACGACGTCCGTGGTGGGGATCGCGTTGCTCTCGGCGGCCACACCCTGGGTGCCGCCGGACCCCGACGAGCCGCCGGAGCCGGAACCGCAGGCGGTGAGGGACAGGGCCGTGGTCGAGGCTATCGCAATAAAGTAGGCAAATTGCTTATAACGGGCATGGGTGGGCGTACGCATCGTCGAGCGGTCTCCTGGGTCAGCAGGCGTGCGGAACGCGAGGGGAGGGGTGCACGTGTGAAGGCGAAGCGAGGAGCGCGAGGGGGAACGCGAAGAGCCCCCGCCGACGGCGGGGCGCGCAGGGGGTCAGCTCAACAGGAACAGGACCACACGCGACCGAAGTCGATGTGGGAGCGGGTGACCAGCCACTGCTGTGGATGCATGGGCCAAGTGGAGCAGGTCTCCGGTTCCCCGTCAACTGACTTGAGACGCGCCGCCCACACTCTGGACACCCTTGACAGAGAGGGGAAACGGCCCCGTACAGTCGACGGACGGCCCTGCTGAGGGGCTCGGCCGTAAGAGCGCCGCACAGCGGCGTTCCGTGTGAAGGAACCCACCGCACCACCGTGTGCGCGTCCACCGTGTTCGATTGATCCGTCACGGAGCCTTCGCATGTCATCCGACACCCTCGCCAAAGCCCCCGCCACCCCTGACATACCCGAGCCCGCTGACGTCCTGAGAATCGTCCCGCGGCGCCGGTACGGGCAGTGGACGGCCGCCGTCGCTGTGCTCGTCCTGCTCGGGCTCGCCGTCGACTCGGTCCTGCGCAACAAGGCGTTCCAGTGGGACGTCGTCGCCGACTACTTCACCTCGGACTCCGTGCTGCGCGGACTGTGGCTCACCGTGTGGCTGACCGCCGTGGTGATGGTCCTCGGCTTCGCACTCGGCACCCTGCTCGCCGCGTTCCGGCTCTCCGGCAACCCCGTGCTGCGGGCGGTGAGCTGGGGATACGTCTGGCTGTTCCGGTCGATCCCGATCCTGGTCCAGCTGCTGCTGTGGTTCAACATCGGCGCGCTGTACCCGCAGGTGCTGGGCGTCCGGACGGTCGACCTGCTCAGCCCGGTCGCCGTCGCGATCGTCGGCCTCACCCTGCACGAGGCCGCCTACGCCGCCGAGGTGGTCCGCGGCGGCCTCCTCTCCGTCGACCGCGGCCAGATCGAGGCCGCGAACGCGCTCGGTCTGAGCCGGTGGCGGCGCCGGCGGCGGATCGTGCTGCCGCAGGCGATGCGCGCGATCGTGCCGCCGGCCGGCAACATGCTGATCGGCACCCTCAAGGGCACCTCGATCGTCAGCGTCATCGCCGTCAACGACCTGCTGTTCTCGGCGCAGTTGATCTACCACCAGACCTACCAGGTCATCCCGCTGCTGATGGTGGCCACCCTCTGGTACACCGTCGTCACCTCGGTGCTCGGCATCGGCCAGTACTACGTCGAGAAGCACTACGCGCGCGGCACGGAGACGGCCCGATGAGGCCCCAGCTGGTGATCGTGGGGGCCGGGCCGCGGGGGACCGGGCTCCTTGACCGCATCGCCGCCAACGCGCCGGAGCTGTACGCCGGTTCGGGCCTCGACATCCATCTGGTCGACCCGCATCCGCCGGGCGCCGGACGCATCTGGCGGGCCGCCCAGTCGCCGCTGCTGTGGATGAACTCGCACGCCGAGGACGTCACCATGTTCACGGACGAGACGGTGCGGATGACCGGCCCGGTACGGGAGGGGCCGACCCTGCACGAGTGGGCGGGCCTGGACGGCCGCACCTTCGCCGACCGGCAGATCCAGGGCCGGTATCTGCGGCACGTCTACGACCGCGCCGTCGCCGACCTGCCCGACGGCGTCACGGTGCACTACCACCCCCGCCGAGCCCTGCGGGTGAGCGGGCCGCGCGAGGGACGCCAGCAGGTCTGGCTGGAGGGCCGCCCGCGTCTGCTCCTCGCCGACCTCGTCGTACTCGCCCTCGGCCACCTGGACGCCGAACTCGACCCCGAACAGGCCGCCTTCGCCGCGTACGCCGACACGCACGGCCTGGTCCACCTGCCGCCGGACTTCACCGCCGACAGCGACCTGTCCGCACTGCGGCCCGCGGAGCCGGTGCTGGTACGGGGGTTCGGGCTCGCCTTCGTCGACCTGATGGTGCTGCTCACGGAGGGGCGGGGCGGGCGGTACGACGGTGACACCTATGTGCCGTCCGGGCGGGAGCCGGTGCTCCACGTCGGGTCGCGGCGCGGAGTGCCGTACCACTCGAAGATCGGATACGACTGGACCGGCGAACGCCCGCCGCTGCCCCGCTTCTTCGGACCCGGTGAGGTCGACCGGCTGCTCGCCCGGCCGGGGGGTTTCGACTTCCGGCGGGACGTGTGGCCGCTGGTGACGAAGGAGCTGGGCTTCGCCCACTACCACCGGCTGTTCACCATCCACCCCGAGCGGACGGCCGTCGCCTGGCGGGACTTCGAGGAGAAGTACGCCGCCGCCGAGGGCGACGCCGAAGTGCGGGCGCTGCTGGCGGCCGCCGTGCCGGACCCGGCCGACCGGCTGGATCTCGCGGCGCTGGACCGTCCGCTGGACGGAGTGCGGTACGGGTCGCACCAGGAGTTCCAGGAGGGTCTGCGGGCTTACATCGAGGGCGACCTGAGCCGTCGTCATGACCCGGGGTACAGCCCCGATCTGGCGGTGTTCCTCGGACTGCTCTCCGTCTACGGGCAGCTGGTGCGGCTCGGGGACATCGGGTCCTGGTGGCACGGCTTCTTCAGCTATCTCGCCTCCGGGCCGCCCGGGCCCCGGCTGCGGCAGATGCTCGCGCTGTCCCGGGCCGGGGTGCTGAAGTTCGTCGGCGCCGGCATGACGGTGGCGGCGCGGGACGGGGTGTTCCGGGCGTCCGCGGACACCGTGCCCGGGTTCTTCGTCGAGGCGCGGGCGCTGGTCGAGGCGCGGCTGCCGGAACCGACCGTGGGGCGGGCCCGGGACGCGCTGCTGCGTGAGCTCCAGGGCGACGGGGCCGCCGAGACACCCGACGGGCTGCTCAGGGTGGACCCCGCCGACGGGCGGATCCTCGACGGGGGCGGGCGGCCGCATCCCCGGAGATTCGCGCTCGGGCCGTTCACGGACGGCCGGACGCCCGGAGCGTTCACCCGGCCGCGCACCGGAGGGCCCGCGTTCCGGCAGAACGACGCCACGGCGCGGGCGGCGCTGTCCTTCCTGCGGGACCTGACGGGCCGGGCCGCCGCCTAGTCCGCCCCACCACTCATCCAGAGGGATTCACTCCATGAGCGTCATGGTCGACATCAGGTCCGTGCACAAGAGGTTCGGCACGCTGGAGGTGCTCAAGGGCATCGACCTCCAGGTGCGGGCCGGTGAGGTCGCCGTCGTCCTCGGGCCCTCCGGGTCCGGCAAGTCGACGCTGCTGCGCACCATCAACCACCTGGAGAAGGTGGACCAGGGGGTGATCAGCGTGGACGGCACGCTGATCGGCTACCGGCGCTCCGGGGACAGGCTGTACGAGCTGCCCGAGCGGGAGGTGCTGAAGCAGCGGACCCGGATCGGGTTCGTGTTCCAGAACTTCCATCTCTTTCCGCACCTCACCGTGGTGGAGAACATTGTCGAGGCGCCGGTCGCCGCATTGGGACGGCCGCGTGCGGAGGCCGTGGCGAGCGCCCGGCGGCTGCTGGAGCGGGTGGGGCTCGCCGAGAAGGCCGACGCCTACCCGCGGCAGCTCTCCGGCGGTCAGCAACAGCGAGTGGCGATCGCGCGGGCGCTGGCGCTGGAGCCGAAACTGCTGCTGTTCGACGAGCCGACGTCCGCGCTCGATCCCGAGCTGGTGGGTGAAGTCCTGGACGTCATCAGGGACTTGGCCCGGCAGGGGACCACGATGATCGTCGTGACCCATGAGATCGGGTTCGCCCGGGAGGTGGCCGACACGGTCGTCTTCATGGCCGACGGACGGGTCGTGGAGGCGGGACCGCCGACGGAGGTGCTGGACGCTCCGCGGGAGGAGCGGACGCGGGCATTTCTGTCGAAGGTGCTGTGAATCGATGAGCGGCTCGGGCGTGCGGCCCCGCCGGGCCTCGCCGTCGTGGCCGAGCGCCGTCGCAACAGGCCCTGGCGGAGACGTCCGGGTGCCCAGGGGAGAGGGTGGTTTCTCATGACCGGCTCGTACGGCCGGGGGCTGCTGCATCTGGCCGCCGCCGTGGATCAGGTCGGCGTGTCCGACGCGGAGCGCTATGCCGAGTTGGCGCGACTCGCCGAGAGCGGGGGCCTGGACTTCGTGACGCTCGACGGCCGGTTCGGGTGGGCGGAGACCGACGCGCTCGCCGTGCTGTCGCAGGTGGCCCCGGCGACCCGGCGGATCGGGCTGGTGCCGCTGGTGGCCGCCCCGCAGACCGCCCTCGACCACCTCGACCAGGTCAGCCGGGGCCGGGCCGGCTGGTGGAGCGACGCGCCGGGGCCCGCACAGGGGCATCCGGTCCGGGTGGCCGATGCCACCGAGGGGCCCTCCCGCCAGGCCGCCGCCCGGTACGCCGATGTCGTCCTGGTGCGTGCCGCGAGCTCCGCGCAGGCCGCCGCCGTACGCGATGAACTCCGTGATCGGGCAAGGGAGTTCGGACGGGAGCCGGACGCGCTGCGGGTGCTGGTGAGTCTGGTGGTGGATCTGGGGGACGGGGAGCGCGCGGCCGAGCCGGGACACGGTGGCGGCGGGCCCCGGCAGACCGTGCAGGGCCCGCTGTACCGGGGCGGTCCGGTGGACCTCGCGGAGCTTATCGCCGGCTGGCACGGCGAGGGCGCCACCGACGGCTTCCACCTCGTCCCCGCCGAACCGCGCCGCGATCTGGAGCGGCTGGTCAACGGCACCGTGGCGCTGCTCCAGCACCGCGGTCTTTTCCGCACCTTCTACCCGGGCAGCACCCTGTGCGAGCACCTGGGCCTCGCCCGGGCCGCCGGCCAGTTCGCGGCGCCCTGAAACAATCCGGGCTCCCGGCTGTTATGGACGAGTTGAGTGTATGTGAGGGAAATAATATGGATCATGCCAAGAGCTGTGGAAGGGCTGATCGTATGACTACGGACGCGTCCGACGAATGGAAGCGCTGGCACGAGCACCGCGTGGAGACCGTGTCGGCGTCCGGCTTCCCGGTATCCCCGGCGTCTGGGCGGTGGACGGCGACACCGCGCTGCTCACCGCGACGGAGACCGACGGCCTGGCCGTGGACGGCGAGCCCTTCGCCGGTGACATCCGGCTCGCCGCCGACCGCGAAAGGTGGGTCCGGGTCGCGCTCGGCGAGCGCCGGCTGGTCGTGCTGATCCGCGAAGGTGTCTGGGGCGTACGGGACTACGACCCGGCCGCCGTGACACGCCGCACCTTCCTGGGCGTCGACGCCACCGCCTACGACCCGCGCTGGTCGGTGCCGGGCCGTTTCACGCCGTACGACGACGACCGGCGCACCGTCCGCGTCGGAACCGCGGACGGAGTGGAGCGCGCGCTCGTGGTCGCCGGGGAACTCGCCTTCACGCTGGCGGGCGAGGACCTGACGCTCCAGGTCGCCGAGCAGGCCGACGGCCGGCTGTGGGCGGTGTTCGCCGACGCCACCGGCGGGGTCAGCAGCTACCGGTTCAGGTTCCTCTATTCGGCCGTCCCGGGCGCCGACGGCTCCACCACCGTCGACTTCAACCGGGCACAGCTGCCGCCGTGCGCCTTCGCGGACCACTTCATCTGCCCCTTCCCGCCACCGGGGAACAGGCTGAATCTCGCCGTGGAGAGCGGGGAGTGTATAGCGACCTGATCCTTTCGCCGGAATTGCGACCCGGCGTCAACTCACCCGGACCACGACGAGATCACACAAAGTCGGCAGGGTTCGAACACAGTCGCACGGCCGAAAGGCACTCTTGCGGATACCGGTCGTTCGCCCGAATACTCCCCCTCAGCGCTTGTCAGGGACATTGCGTGTTCGAAATCCGAGCATCACCCTGGCTGCGCCTCACGGGCCCCGACCCCACGCGGGCCCCCAACTTCCCCTGGGAGGGAACGAAAAGTGAGGATCAAGCGCACCACCCCCCGCAGCGGCATCGCGAGACGGACCCGGCTGATCGCCGTCGGTACCGGTTTCCTGGCCGCGGCAGCGTTCGCCGTCCCCACTGCGAACGCGAGTGACGTTCACACCTTCAGCACCACCGAACTGAAGGCCGCGAACAGCTCCGTTCTGAAGGCGGACGTCCCCGGCACCGCCTGGGCCGTGGACAGCAAGACCAACCGTGTCGTCGTCACCGTCGACAACACCGTCTCCAAGGCCGAGATCGCCAAGATCAAGCGGCAGGCGGGCGCCAACGCCGGCGCGCTCACCATCAAGCACACCAACGGCACCTTCAAGAAGCTGATCACCGGCGGCGACGCCATCTACGGCGGCGGCTACCGCTGCTCGCTCGGCTTCAACGTCCACAGCGGGAGCACGTACTACTTCCTGACCGCCGGGCACTGCGGCCAGGTGGCCTCGACCTGGTACAGCAACTCCAGCCAGACCACGGTCCTGGGCACCAACGTCAGCTACAGCTTCCCGACGAACGACTTCGCGCTGGTCCGCTACACCAACAGCTCGGTCGCCCACCCGAGCACGGTCGGCAGCCAGACCATCTCCAGCGCGGCCACGCCGAGCGTCGGCACCACGGTCTACCGTCGCGGCTCGACCACCGGCACCCACAGCGGCCGGGTCACCGCGCTCAACGCCACCGTCAACTACGGCGGCGGCGACGTCGTCTACGGCATGATCCAGACCACGGTCTGCGCCGAGGGCGGCGACAGCGGCGGCCCGCTCTACGCGGGTACCGTGGCCTACGGCCTGACGTCGGGCGGCAGCGGCAACTGCACCTCCGGCGGTACGACCTTCTTCCAGCCGGTCACCGAGGCGCTGAGCTACTACGGCGTGAGCGTCGGCTGACGATCCTCCGCAACGGTTTTCAGTGGACCCCCGTACGCAACCGGCGTGCGGGGGCTCCCCTTTGCCTCGGTGATGGAGTTACCGTCGAAGGACCGTAGGAGTCACCCCCTGGGGGCCGGCATGGTCGAGGCGCTGGTGGCGGCCGGAGCCGCTCTCGTGTCCGTCGGAGCGGTCTACGCGTTGGCCGCGGCACGGGTCGTCAGACAGTACGAGCGAGGCGTGGTGTTCCGCCTGGGCCGGCTCCGACCGCACGTGCGCGAGCCAGGGTTCACCATGATCGTCCCGTTCGTGGACCGGCTCCAGAAGGTCAACATGCAGATCGTCACGATGCCGGTGCCCGCGCAGGAGGGCATCACCCGGGACAATGTGACCGTCCGCGTCGACGCCGTCGTCTACTTCAAGGTGACCGCGCCCGCCGAGGCGGTCGTCCGGGTCGAGGACTACCGTTTCGCGGTCTCGCAGATGGCCCAGACCTCGCTGCGGTCCATCATCGGCAAGAGCGAGCTGGACGACCTGCTGTCGAACCGTGAAAAGCTGAACCAGGGTCTTGAGCTGATGATCGACAGCCCGGCCGTGGAGTGGGGCGTCACCATCGACCGTGTCGAGATCAAGGACGTCTCGCTGCCCGAGACCATGAAGCGGTCCATGGCCCGGCAGGCCGAGGCCGACCGGGAGCGCCGGGCCCGGGTCATCAACGCCGACGCCGAACTGCAGGCCTCCAAGAAGCTCGCGGAGGCGGCGAAGGAGATGTCGGAGCAACCCGCCGCGCTTCAGCTCCGGCTGCTGCAGACGGTGGTGGCGGTCGCCGCCGAGAAGAACTCGACCCTGGTGCTGCCGTTCCCGGTGGAACTGCTGCGGTTCCTGGAGCGGGCCCAGCAGCAACTGCCGCCGGGGGCCGCCGGGTCCGGGGTGAACAGGGCTGAAGGCGAGCCTGGAGAGACGAATTCAGGCCAGGGGTAAACGTCACTCTCCGGCGACGGCTACTCGCCCGTAGTGTTTGCAGTGCGAACCCTCCTGGGGTGACTGTGAACGGCTCGGGCACAGGGGGCGCACAACATCCGCGCACGCGCGTCCTGAAGTCGACCTTGTGTGCTCCCTGTGGGTCTCGGAATAGTAGGCGCCCGTCAACCAGCCTTCCGGCCCCCTAGGTCCCCACACCCTTACGGGCCGACCCCCCACAGGAGGACGTGAGTTGAAGCACCGACGCATACCCAGGCGCCGGGCGGCCATCGCCGGCGCGGGGATAGCCGCGCTCGTCGCCGCCGGAGTGACCTTCCAGAGTGCGAACGCCAGCGAGCCCACCAAGGCCGCCCTACCGCAGATCCTGTCCGTGCCGGCGGCCGGAAAGCTCGCCTCGACGCTCGCCGCCGACCTGGGCACCGACGCGGCGGGCACGTACTACGACGCCAAGACGAAGAACCTCGTCGTCAACGTGCTCGACGACAGCGCCGCGCAGACCGTCGAGGCGGCCGGGGCCAGGGCGAGACTCGTCGCCAACTCCCTCGCCGAGCTCGACGGCGCGCGGACCGCGCTCAAGAAGGACGCCACCATCCCCGGCACCTCGTGGGCGACCGACCCGGTCACCAACAAGGTCGTCGTCACCGCCGACAAGACGGTGGCCGGGGCCGAGCTGACCAAGCTCACCAAGGTGGTCGACGGGCTCGGTGAGAAGGCCGAACTCCGGCACTCGAAGGGGGAGTTCAAGCCCTTCATCGCCGGTGGTGACGCGATCAGCGGATCGGGCGGGCGCTGCTCGCTCGGCTTCAACGTGGTCAAGGGCGGCGAGCCGTACTTCCTGACCGCCGGGCACTGCACCGACGCCATCTCCACCTGGTCGGACTCCTCCGGCAACGTGATCGGCCAGAACGCCCAGTCCAGCTTCCCGGGCAACGACTTCGGTCTGGTCAAGTACACCTCCGCGGTGGACCACCCGAGCGAGGTCGACCTCTACGACGGCTCCACCCAGACGATCACCGGTGCGGCCGAGGCGACCGTGGGCATGAAGGTGACCCGCAGCGGCTCCACGACCCAGGTCCACGACGGCACGGTCACCGGTCTCAACGCCACCGTGAACTACTCGCAGGGCACGGTGAGCGGGCTCATCCAGACCGATGTGTGCGCCGAGCCGGGCGACAGCGGCGGCTCGCTCTTCTCGGGCAGCAACGCGATCGGCCTGACCTCGGGCGGCAGCGGCGACTGCACCTCCGGCGGGGAGACGTTCTTCCAGCCGGTGACGGAGGCGCTGTCGGCCACCGGTACCCAGATCGGCTGACGCACGCCGGATTCCCCCGAGATGCCCAGAGATGCCCCGCCCCGTCCAAGGGGCGGGGCATCTTCACGCCGTGAGCCAAGCAGCGTCAGCCGGGCTGGCTGTGTTTGTGCAGGGCGGCGCTCGCTCGGAATCGGACGCGGCCGCACCGATCCGTCACTTCCCGCGGTGCGTCGTCCGGGCAGCAGCAGTGCTGCGCCGGCCACCGAAGGTCCTCCGGTGCCGGCCAGAGGGCCGCGCGGCCTTGGGCGGCCTTTTCCTGCGGATCGGTGGGGACGGCGTCGGGCATGTGAGTCAGCCTGTCCAGATCTGTCGTGTTCACGACATGACAGCCGGTTGGCGAGGGGTGGGCGTGAAGGGCCGTTCGTCGCCGGACGGCCGGGCGGCGGAGTGGCACCGGCGCGACCGTGTCGACGGGTCCCTGGCATGCCTCGCGACCCGGGGTGTCGGGTGTTTCCGCAGGTGAGGGGCGCTCGAATGGGAGTCGTACGGATGTTCGAGAATAGAGGTATGGTGGGGGTGAGGAAGTTGGGAACTGGTGTTCGATATGGCTCGCGGCGAGATCTGCGGCAGAGCTGTTCGGCAGCCCTTCGGGGCTCATGAGTGCGGGAGGTGCGGATGTCGGGCTTCACGCATCTGCACACCGTCTCCGGCTACTCCCTGCGCTACGGCGCCTCGCATCCGGAGCGGCTCGCCGAGCGCGCCTCCGAGCGGGGCATGGAGGCCGTTGCCCTCACCGACCGCGACACCCTCGCCGGCACCGTCCGCTTCGCCAAGGCCGCCGCGCAGACCGGGGTCCGCCCGCTCTTCGGGGTGAACCTCGCGACCGTCCCGGCGGAGGCGCCACGGCGGGAGAAACGCCGTGTCCCGGTCCGCGGCGGTGCCTTCATCGACGAGTCGACACCTCGTGTCACCTACCTCGCCCGCGAGGGCGCCCGGGGCTGGGCCGACCTGTGCCGGCTGGTCACCACCGCCCACAGGGCGGAGGGGCCGCCCCTGCTGCTCTGGCCCGACAACCACGGCGACGGCCTGACCGTGCTGCTCGGGCCCGCCTCCGACGTCGGCCGCGCCCTGGCCGCGGGGCGCCCGGACCGCGCCGCGAAACTCCTCGCCCCCTGGCGCGAGGTCTACGGCGACGCCCTCCGCCTGGAAGCCGTCTGGCACGGCCGCAAGGGAACCGGACCCGGCTCCCTGCGCTTGGCCGCCCGTACCGTCGGCTTCGCCGCCGAGCAGCGGATCCGCCCGGTGCTCAGCAACGCCGTCCGGTACGCCGACCCCGGCCAGGGCCCGGTCGCCGACGTCCTGGACGCGGCTCGCCGGCTGGTCCCGATCGACCCGGCGAAGGAACTGGATTCCGGGGAGGCCTGGCTCAAGGACGCGGGCGCCATGTTCAAGGCGGCCGAGCGGATCGTGGAGGCCGCCGGCTACCGGCGCGACACCGCCCACCGGCTCCTCGAACAGACCCGGGCGACGGCCGCCGAGTGCCTGGTCGACCCCGAGGACGACCTCGGCATCGGCACCGTCCACTTCCCCGAACCGCACCTCGTCGGCGCCGGCCACCGTACCGCCCAGCGGGCGCTGGCCTCGCGGGCGGCGGCCGGGATGGTGCTGCACGGCCATGCCGGGAAGCGCGCGTACTGGGAGCGGATGCACCACGAGCTGGACATCATCGCCCATCACGGCTTCGCCTCCTACTTCCTGACGGTCGCCCAGGTCGTGGAAGACGTGAAGAAGATGGGTATCCGGGTGGCGGCGCGTGGCTCCGGCGCGGGCTCCCTGGTCAACCACCTCCTCGGCATCGCCAACGCCGACCCCGTCGAGCACGGGCTGCTGATGGAGCGGTTCCTGTCCAAGGAGCGGGTCGTGCTGCCCGACATCGACATCGACGTGGAGTCCGCGCGCCGCCTGGAGGTCTACCGCGCGATCATCGGCCGGTTCGGCGAGGAGCGGGTCGCGACCGTCTCCATGCCGGAGACCTACCGGGTCCGGCACGCCGTCCGGGACGTGGGCGCGGCCCTGTCCATGGACCCGGCCGACATCGACCGCATTGCCAAGTCCTTCCCGCACATCCGGGCCCGCGACGCCCGCGCCGCGCTGGAGGAGCTGCCCGAACTCAGGCAACTGGCGGGGGAGAAGGAGCGGTACGGCCGGCTCTGGGAGCTGGTCGAGGGGCTCGACGCCCTGCCGCGCGGAATCGCCATGCACCCGTGCGGGGTGCTGCTGTCCGACGCCTCGCTGCTCTCCCGTACGCCGGTCGTGCCGACCAGCGGGGAGGGGCTGCCCATGTCGCAGTTCGACAAGGAGGACGTGGAGGACCTCGGGCTGCTCAAGCTCGATGTGCTGGGCGTGCGGATGCAGTCGGCGATGGCGCACGCGGTCGCCGAGGTGGAGCGGGCCACCGGGGAGCGGATCGACCTGGACGCGGTGGCACCGGGCGATCCGCCGACGTATCGGCTCATCCAGTCCACCGAGACGCTGGGCTGCTTCCAGATCGAGTCGCCGGGCCAGCGGGACCTGGTCGGGCGGCTGCAGCCGGCCTCCTTCCACGACCTGGTCGTCGACATCTCGCTGTTCCGGCCGGGGCCGGTCGCCGCCGACATGGTGCGGCCGTTCATCGAGGCGCGGCACGGGCGGGCGCCGATCCGCTATCCGCACGAGGACCTGGAGGAGCCGCTGAAGGGGACGTACGGGGTCGTCGTCTTCCATGAGCAGATCATCGACATCGTCGCCATCATGACCGGCTGCGGGCGGGGCGAGGCCGACCGGGTGCGGCGCGGGCTCTCCGACCCGGAGTCGCAGGGGCGGATCAAGGTGTGGTTCGCCCAGCACGCGACGGCCCGCGGCTATGACGCGGAAACGATTCAGCGGACCTGGGAGATCGTCGAGGCCTTCGGTTCGTACGGCTTCTGCAAGGCGCACGCGGTGGCGTTCGCCGTACCGACGTACCAGTCGGCGTGGCTGAAGGCGCATCACCCGGCCGCCTTCTACGCCGGGTTGCTCACGCACGATCCCGGGATGTATCCCAAGCGGCTGCTGCTGGCGGACGCGCGGCGGCGGGGGGTGCCGATCCTGCCGTTGGACGTGAACCGGTCGGCGGTCGGACACCGTATCGAACTGGTGTCTGAGAATCCTTCGGTGTGGGGACTCCGGCTCGCCCTCTCCGACGTGCACGGCATCAGCGAGGCCGAGGCGGCGCGGATCGCGGACGGGCAGCCGTACGCCTCGCTGCTGGACTTCTGGGAGCGGGCGCGCCCGAGCCGGCCGCTGGCCCAAAGGCTGGCACAGGTCGGTGCGTTGGACGCCTTCGGCGCCAACCGCCGTGATCTGCAACTCCACCTGACCGAGCTGCACCGGGGCGCCCGGGGCGCCGGCGGCGGCCAACTCCCGCTGGCGGGAGGCCGGAAGACCGCCTCCGCCGGCCTGCCCGACCTGTCCTCCGCCGAAAAGCTCAGTGCCGAACTCGGTGTGCTGTCCATGGACGCCTCGCGCAATCTGATGGACGACCACCGGGTCTTCCTCAAGGAACTGGGCGTGGTGTCGGCGCGGCGGCTGCGCGAGACCCGGCACGGGGAGACGGTGCTGGTGGCCGGGGCCAAGGCGGCCACCCAGACCCCGCCGATCCGGTCCGGCAAGCGGGTGATCTTCACCACCCTGGACGACGGCACCGGCCTGGTCGACCTGGCCTTCTTCGACGACTCGCACGACGCCTGCGCGCACACCGTCTTCCACTCCTGGCTGCTGCTGGTGCGCGGGGTGGTGCAGCGGCGCGGCCCGCGCAGCCTCAGCGTGGTCGGCTCGGCCGCCTGGAACCTCGCCGAACTCGTCGAACTGCGCGCCGAGGGCGGCCTGGACGAGGTGGCGGCGCGGCTGGCGGAACCGGTGCCGATGCCGGAAGGGGCGCCGAGCGGGGATCCGACGCACGGTCGTCGTATCCATCTGCCGACCGGATACGAACTGCACCCGTGGGCCGATCTGCGGCCTGCGGGTGGGGAGGTCTCACAAGGGCCTTCCACGACACGGAAGTTGTGGCATCAGAGTCCGGGGAGTGCGGGATGACCATCCTCTGCGTACGTTTCCAGCTGCCGCCGATGTACGAGGCCGCCCTGCCCGGGCTGCTCGGCCTCCTTGAGGAGTTCACCCCGGTCGTCGAGGCGCTGCCGCCGGACGGGGCGCTGGCCGATCTGCGGGGTGCCCAGCGCTACTTCGGGCGCGGTGCCGTCGAGTTGGCGGCGGTGATCCGGGTCCGGGCGCTCGCGCTGTACGGCGTCGACTGCGTGATCGGCGCCGGGCCCGGCCCGATGCTGGCCCGGGTGGCGCTGGGCGCGGCCCGGCCCGGCGTGACCTGCGAGGTCCCCGGCGACCCGGAGGGCATCGCGGAGTTCCTCGCCGACCGGCCGGTGACCGCGCTGCCCGGTGTCGGTACGGCCACGGCCCGCACCCTGTGCGAGTACGGCCTCGACACCCTTGGCCTGGTCGCCGCCGCACCGCTCTCCACGCTCCAGCGGCTGATCGGCGCGAAGGCGGGCCGCGAACTGCGGGAGAAGGCGAACGGCATCGACCGCGGCCGGGTCGTCCCGAACTCCGTCTCCCGCTCGCTGGCCACGGAACGCCCCTTCGAACGCGACGAGTTGGACCCGAACCGCCACCGCCGTGCACTGCTCTCCGCCGCCGAGGAACTGGGCGCCCGGCTGCGCGCCCTGGAGAAGGTCTGCGGCACCCTGACCCTCACCGTCCGCTACGCCGACCGCTCGTCGACGACCCGCAGCCGCACCCTCAAGGAGCCGACCGCGCACTCGTCGGCGCTGGCCGGGACGGCGTACGGCATGTACGACGCCCTTGGCCTGCAGCGCGCCCGGGTCCGTGCGCTCGTGCTGCGCGCCGAGGGGCTCACCCCCGCCGAACAGGCCTCCCACCAGCTGACCTTCGACCCCGTCGACGAGAAGGTCCGCCGTATCGAGGAGGTCGCGGACCGCGTGCGGGCGAAGTTCGGCCCGCGCGCGGTGATGCCGGGCACGCTGGCCGCGTAACGCTCTTTTCGTATACGTCAGTTGGCCCATGGCGGCACGATCCGCGTGCCGTCGGCCAGCTCGGCCTCCAGGCCGATGGACGTGGTGACCCAGGAGAGCGCGGTGTGGCCGGTCGGGTTCTCGACGGCGAAGGTGGCGCCGGGGGTGACGATGACGGTGTCGCCGGCGCGGATGCGGTCGGTGCGGCCGTCGAGGGTGATCACGAGTTCCCCGACGAGCAGGTGGAAGATCTCCTCCCTGGTGACCGTGTGGGCGGGGGCTGTGGTCCCGGCGGGGATCTCACCGCGCCACGCGCACAGCTCCTTGCTGCCGGTGCGGGGAGTGGCGTACGAGACGAAGCGGGCGCCGTGGATCTCGTGGGTGGTGGCCTCGGCGGAGCGGACGACGGGCATGGCTGCCTCCGGTCGATATGGTCAAGTTACTTGACTACTTGGGCTATGGTCAAGCTGCTTGACCATTCCGTCAAGGGTGTTTCAATGCCACCGTGCAGAACTCCGAGGCCATGGCCCTCTCCGCAGCCCTGCTCGCCGCGGCCGGTGAGCTGACCCAGCGCATCCATGAGGGGGTCGTCGCCCGCGGCTTCGAGGGGCTCAGGCCCGCCCATGGCTTCGCCTTCGCGCGACTCGCCCCGGACGGAGCGACCGTCACCGAACTCGCCGCACATCTCGGGGTGACCAAGCAGGCGGCGAGTCAGCTTGTCGACGAAGTCGTACGCAAGGGGTATGCCGAGCGGCGGGCGCATCCCGAGGACGCGCGGGCCCGGCTGGTCGTGCTCACCGAGCGGGGATGGGCGTGCACGCGCGCGGCGGAGGAGGCGGCCGCGGAGGTCGTGCGGGGTTGGGGCGATGTGCTGGGGGAGGGTGAAGTGCGCGTGTTGCGGGACAGTTTGGCGCGTATCGCCCCCTATGGTCCCCTCAGGCCCAGCTGGTGACATCCCGTCAGGCGAGTGCTGCGCGACCGGTTACCCGGAAGTTTTACCGACGCGTAACTTCACGGTTGCACTACTCGTCCGTAACTTGATGGGTGAACAGCATCCTCGTGATCCGGATCACAGGGCGTAAGGCCGTCGCAACTCCCTTGAGCCGCAAGGAGATCACACGATGCTGCCCTGGAAACGAGCGCTCAGACCCCTGACCGCACTGCTCTTCGCCGCCGCCGTCGCCACCGTTCCCGCCGCCACCGCCCACGCGTCGAGCGCCCCCAGCACCGGCTGGAACGACTATTCCTGCCGCCCCTCCGCCGCCCATCCCCGTCCCGTGATCCTGGTCCACGGCACACTGGGCAACTCCGTCGACAACTGGCTCTCCCTCGCCCCGTACCTGGAGGGCCGCGGCTACTGCGTCTTCTCCCTCGACTACGGCCAACTGAACGGCGTCCCCGTCTTCCACGGTCTCGGACCCATCGACAAGTCGGCACAGCAACTCTCCGCCTACGTCGACAAAGTGCTCAGCGCGACCGGCGCCGCCAAGGCCGACCTCGTCGGCCACTCCCAGGGCGGCATGATGCCCCGCTACTACCTCAGGTTCCTCGGCGGCGCCGCCAAGGTGAACGCCCTCGTCGGCCTCGCCCCCGACAACCACGGCGCCACCCTCAGCGGCCTCACCAACCTGCTGCCGTACTTCCCCGGCGCCGAGGACCTGATCACGGCCGCCACGCCCGGCCTCGCCGACCAGATCCCCGGCTCCGCCTTCCTCACCAAGCTCAACTCGGGCGGCGACACCGTCCCCGGCGTGCACTACACGGTCATCGCCACCAAGTACGACGAGGTGGCCACCCCCTGGCAGAGCCAGTACCTGAGCGGCTCCGGCGTCGACAACGTCCTGCTCCAGGACCTGTGCCCGCTCGACCTCTCCGAGCACGTGGCGATCGGGATCTTCGACCGGATCGCCTTCCACGAGGTGGCCAACGCGCTCGACCCGGCGCACGCCACCGCCACCACCTGTGCGTCGGCGTTCAGCTGACCGGCCCGCCCAACTGAACGCCGCCGGGGCCTGTCCGGCCTGAGCCGCCGGTCAGGCCCCGGAGCCATGAGGGATCAGCGGCGGTGCGCCCGCCGCCGGACGGACATGAAGAGCGCGCCGGAGCCCAGTGCCAGGGCGGCCGCCCCGCCGACCGCGAGATACGGCGTACTGCCGCTGCCACCGGTCTCCGCGAGGACCGTCTCCGAACCTCCGTCCGCCGCAGGTGCGTTGGCCACCGGGCTGCTCGGCTGGGCCGACGTAGTGGTGTCGTCGTCTCCGTGACCGTGGTGCTCGATCGTCGACTTGCCGGTACCGGCGGCGATCTGCTCGTCGGTGGGGGAGGAGGCGGTCGGGGCCGGGGAAGCGCCGGTTGTCGTACCGGTACGGGTGCTGCCGCCGCCGAAGTCCACGTCCGAGCAGGAGTAGAAGGCCTCCGGGCTGTCCGAGCGCTGCCAGACCGCGTACAACAACTGGCGGCCGGTGCGCTCCGGGAGCGTCCCGGAGAACGTGTAGAAGCCACCGGATGCCACCGGGTCGGTGGCCGTTGCCACGGGGTGGACGAGATCCAGGTCGGACCAGGCCGGCGGCTTGGCCGGGTCGTAACCGGCCTTGGTGAGGTAGACCTTGAAGGTGCCCTTGTGCGGCGCGGTCACCCGGTACTTGAAGGTGTACGACCCGCTGCCGACGTTCGTCGCCGGCCAGTCGGCGCGGGCCAGGTCGAGGCCCTTGAACTCGTCGTTGTTCGCGCTGCACAGCTTGCCGTCCGGGATCAGTGACTGGTGCTGCCCGTTCGCGTCGCCGATACGGATGCCGTTCCAGTCGTAGAGGGCCTGCGTGCCACCGGCCGCGACCGCCGCCTGGCACGCCGCCGAGGTGGGGCTCTCCGGGTTCTCCGCGTAGCACTGGGCGACCCGGCTGACCGGGTCGCCCATCGTGCCGTGCGCGGACGCGGGCGCGGCGGCGAACGCGACCGCTCCCACACCGAGCGCGACGGCGACGGCGGCCTTACGGCGTGTTGCGAACATGCGGGAACTCCTCGGAACGGTCCTCGGGGCGGGCTCGGTCCCGCCAGGCTGAATCCCGTGGGGGCGATCAGAAAGCTAGCCCCAAGAAACCGTGGAATCGCCTGCTGGGAGCGGGCGAAGGAGATCCTTATGGTCGCCTTAAGGGAGTGCTCAGACTGCGCTGAGGAAGCTAGCGTTCCCGCCATGGCGAACGATGAGATCCGGCCCGCCCGGGCCGCCGACGTACCGGCCGTGAAGGCCGTGACCGACATGGCGTACCACCACTACATCGCACGCATAGGGGTGGTGCCGCAGCCCATGGAGGCGGACCACACGGCGAACGTGGCCGCGGGCAGGGTGTTCGTCGTCGGGGAGCCGGTCAGCGGGCTCGTCGTCATCGAGGCCCATGACGATCGTCTGTTCCTCGACAGCATCGCCGTCCACCCCGACGCGCGTGGACAGGGGGTGGGACGGCGGCTGCTGGAGTTCGTGGACGCACGCGCGCGTGCGCTCGGCCTGCCCGAGGTCAGGCTCTATACCAACGCGCTGATGTGGGAGAACCAGGAGTTCTACCCGAAGTACGGCTACGAAGTCGTCGGGCGGCGTGTGGACGGGCCGTACGACCGTGTCCATTACCGCAAGCGGCTGGGCTGAAGGACGCGGGGACGGCCGCGGTCAGCCGTCCGGCCACCAGGTGCGTGCGATGTCCTTCCGCACCTCGGGGCGTCCGGCGGGGCGCTCGTCGGCCTCCTCGCGGATCCGGCGGCTGTCCGTCTTCTTCAGGGGCTTCTGCACGGTTGCGCGGCGCATGGCTGCCTCCTTCAGTGCCTACCGAGTTCCGTGTTGTCACGGAGGTAGACCCTTTCGGTGAGAGTTCCTCATCGGTGCCGGTCTGTCAGTGGCCGCTGTCACATGGACCGAGTGTCAGTGGCGGGTGTCACGATGGGGGGCATGACGAACCACAGTGATCGGACCGTTGCGGTGAGTGTCGACTGGGATGCGCAGGCCGCGACCTTCGACACCGAGCCGGATCACGGGCTGGGCTCGCCCGAGGTGCGCGCGGCCTGGGCGGAGCGACTGCGGACATGGCTGCCCGGACGCCCCGCCGACCTCCTCGACCTCGGCTGCGGCACCGGCAGCCTGGCCCTCCTCGCCGCCGAGCAGGGCCACCGGATCACCGGGGTCGACAGCTCCCCGGCGATGGTGGAGCGGGCCCGCGCCAAGCTCGCCGGCCGTGACGCGGTGTTCCTCCTCGGCGACGCGGCGGCGCCACCGGTGGGGGAGCGGCTCTTCGACACCGTGCTCGTACGGCATGTGCTGTGGGCGCTGCCCGACCCCGCACGCGTGCTGCGGCACTGGCGCGGCCTGCTGCGGCCCGGTGGACGGTTCGTGCTGGTGGAGGGGGTGTGGGGGACCGTGGCCCCGGTCGGCATACCCGCCGATCGGCTCACCGCCCTGCTGGCGCCGCTCGCCGCGGACGTGCACGTGGAGCGGCTGTCGGAGCAGCCGCTGCTGTGGGGCAAGGAGGTGAGCGACGAGCGGTACGCGGTGGTGGCGACCGTGTGAGCGGCGCGGCTGTATCGATATGCGGCTTCGCCGCGTGACCGTCAGGACAGCAGGGCCTCGAAACCGCCCTCGCGGGCCAGCCTCTCCAGTGTGTCGAGCGCCGTCACGGCGGCTGCGGCGGCCGCCGGGTCCCGCTCCGCCAGCCCGCTCTCGGCGAACTCGTCCTCGTCCAGCCGGCGTACGTCCGTGCCGTCGGCGGACCGCCACAGGTCCAGGTCGAGGTCCTCGACGACCAGCGCGCCGCCGGTGAGCGTCGCGGGGCGGGTGATGTCGCAGTACCAGCCCTTCGTCGTGCCGTCGGCGGCGCGGACCTCCTTGACCGCGTACCAGCGGTCGCGCCAGTAGAACTCGGTGAAGACATCGCCCTGCTCGAAACGGACGAAGCCGAAGTCGCGGGGCGTGTCACCGGCCCACGGCGCGCGTACGGCGATCCGGGTGCCGTCGTCGTGCAGCAGCTCGGCGGGGTAACGGATCTTCGTGCGGCCCGCCTTGACCAGGACGACGTCCACCGTGGTCGTCGGCTCAGCCGAGTTCGCGGACATACCTGACCTCCGTCGCGCAGATGTCGTACCCGAACCACTTGTTGATCGCCAGCATCGGGCCGTTGCCGCTGTCGTTGCCCGTGAGCGCCTCCGTGCAGCCGGCGGCGCGGGCGCGGTGCAGGGAGGCGTTCTTGGCGAGCTTCGCCAGGCCCCGGCCGCGGAAGCCCCGGGCGGTGCCGGTCATGACAGTGCCGTAGCGGGTGCCGCCGTCGGTCCGCGCCGCGCTGAACGCGGCCGGGCGGCCGTCCACCAGGACGACCGAGGTCAGCTCCCGGCTGAACAGCGGATGCCGCCAGGTCCCGTCCAGCCAGGCCTCGTAGTCGGCGAACTCGGTGTCGATGTCGCTCGGTTCGTCCAGGGTCGTCTCCGCGTCCAGGGTGAAGAGGGGGCGCGGGTCGTCGGCGAAATCGGCGGCGGAGCGAAGCTCGACGCCGGGCGGGGGAGTCCGGAGCGGGGGGAGTGTGCCGTGCGCGAGGTCGAGGCGGAGGAAGTGGGCGGAGCGGCTCGCCGTGTAACCGCGGCGTTCGGCGAAGGCTCGGTTGGACGGGGCGTCCAGGACCCAGGCGTACGACGTGGTCGCGCCGGATTCCGACAGGTGCGCCTCCGCCGTACGGACGAGGAGGGTGCCGGCGCCCCGGCCGGTGCGCTCCGGATGGACGTACACGTTGGCGAAGCCCTGGCCCGGCTCCGTGCTCTCGTGGGCGAGGCCGACCTGGGCCGTGCCGATGATCTCGCCGTCCTCCTCCGCGATCAGCTGACGGAAGCGGGCGTCGGGGTGGGTGTGCGTCAGGTCGTGGAGCAGGGACTCCGGGGTGAACAGCAGGTAGGGGAGGGCGAGCTGCCGGACCCTGGCGAAGCCTTCGGCGTCCGACCGGGCGTCGGGGCGCAGATCGCGCACGATCACTGTCATGGGCGCACGCTATGCGGGGTGAGGGGGGGGATGCCTCTCATTTTCCGGCGGATACGGGAGAATCGGGCCGTGACTCTGAAGATCCGCATCGATGACAGCGCGCCGCCGTACGAGCAGGTAAGGGCGCAGATCTCCGAACAGGCGCGGGGCGGGGTGCTGCCGGTGGGGTACCGCCTGCCGACGGTGCGCGGACTGGCCGAGTCGCTGGGGCTGGCGGTGAACACGGTGGCCAAGGCGTACCGGGCGCTGGAGACGGACGGGGTGATCGAGACGCGGGGCCGCAACGGGACGTTCGTCGCCGCCGCCGGGTCGGCCGCCGAGCGTGAGGCGTCGTCGGCCGCGCAGGCGTACGTGGAGCGGGTGCGCCGACTGGGGCTGGGGGAGAAGGAGGCGCTGGCCGCGGTACGGGATGCCCTGCGGGCGGCTTATGGGCAGTAGGAGTTGTCGGGCTTCGGCTGAGCAGGACGTGGGCGGAGGGGTCAGCCGCTGGCGCTCAGTGCCGCTGTTCGTGTCACCGGTAGCCCCGCCCTCTCCGCGATCCTCCCGAACGCCACCGCGTCCCGAACCGCCGCTCCGCCCGGGTCGTTGTTGAAGTACGTGTAGACGTCGGCCTTCTTGGGGTACGTGGTGGCGATACGGCCGGCCCAGGTCTCCAGGGAGCGACGGCCGTAGCGGGGCCAGGGAGTGGCTCGGCCCTGGTGGAAGCGGACGTAGGCCCAGTCGGTGGTGCGCCACAGGGGGGTCATGGGGCGGGCCTGGATGTCGGCCCAGCAGAGCGCCGCGGCCCGGGACTCCAGGACCTTGCGGGTCTCCCGCGTCCACCATGAGTCATGGCGGGGTTCCACCGCCACCCTCGTACCGCGCGGGAAGCACGCCAGGCAGGCGTCCAGCAGGGGCGGGTCGGCCTTCAGGGTCGGTGGGAGCTGGAGGAGGACCGGGCCCAGCCGGTCGCCCAGGCCCGCCGCGTGGGTCATCAGGCGGTCGACCGGCTCCTCAGGATCCTTCAGGCGTTTGATGTGCGTGAGATAGCGGCTCGCCTTGACCGCGATCACGAAGTCCGCGGGGACCCGGTCCCGCCAGGACTCGAAGTTCTCGCGGCTCGGCAGCCGGTAGAACGCGTTGTTCAGCTCAACGGTCGTGAAGTGTTCCGCGTACACCTCCAGCCACGAGCGCATGGGCACGTCGGCCGGGTACAGGACGTTCCGCCAGTCCTTGTACTGCCAGCCCGAGGTTCCGATGAACAGGGGCATACCCCCATCAAAGCACTACAGGTACAGGCCCGCGTCCGAGCCCTCCCGGGCCCCCGGCACCGACGTCGGCGCCGTGCCCCGGCGCAGCGCGTACAGCTCCGCCAGGCTCGCCCCGTCGCGGCCCACGCCCTCTTCCGTACCGAGCCAGTTCACCGCCTCGCGGTGGGTCAGCGGGCCCACTTGGATACGGGCGAGGCAGCGGCCGGGGCGGACGACGGCGGGATGCAGACGCTCCAGGTCCTCGTTGGTGGTGACGCCGACCAGGACGTTACGGCCCTGGCCGAGCAGCCCGTCGGTGAGGTTCAGCAGCCTCGACAGGGCCTGCCCCGCCGTGTGCTTGGCCTCGCCGCGGATCAGCTCGTCGCAGTCCTCCAGCAGCAGCAGCCGCCACCGTCCCTTGCCGGCGCCGTCCTCCTCGCCGATCGCGATGTCCATCAGATAGCCGACGTCGGAGAAGAGCCGTTCGGGGTCGAGGACACAGTCCACCTGGCACCAGTCCCGCCAGGAACGGGCGAGCGTGCGCAGGGCGGAGGTCTTGCCGGTGCCGGGCGGGCCGTGCAGCAGCAGGAGACGGCCGGCGATGTCCTCCGGGGTCGTCTTCATCAGGTGGTCCATCGCGTCCGCCACCGGTGCCGTGTAGTTGGCGCGTACCTCGTCCCAGGTGCCGGCGGAGATCTGCCGGGTGGTGCGGTGCGGGCCGCGCCTGGGGGAGACGTACCAGAAGCCCATCGTCACGTTGTCCGGCTGGGGTTCCGGCTCGTCCGCCGCGCCGTCCGTCGCCTCGTTCAGCACCTGCGCGGCCAGCTCGGCGCTGGTCGCGGTGACGGTGACGTCCGCGCCCCGGTTCCAGCGGGAGACCAGCAGCGTCCAGCCGTCGCCCTCCGCGAGCGTCGCGCTGCGGTCGTCGTCGCGGGCCACCCGCAGCACCCGCGCCTCCTTCGGCAGCAGGGTCGCCCCGGTGCGCACCCGGTCGATGTTGGCCGCGTGCGAGTACGGCTGCTCGCCCGTCGCGAAGCGGCCGAGGAACAGCGCGTCGACGACGTCGGACGGTGAGTCGGAGTCGTCGACGTTGAGCCGGATCGGCAGCGACTCGTGCGGCTTGGCAGACATGCCGCCATGATCCGCCACCGGCGCCCGCCGCGCACCCGTTTTCCGAAGTGGGCGGAGAGTGCCGGATGTGCGCCGAGCTTCCGGAGTGTCCGGAGTGCCCCCCGCCCCTGTTACACAGCTGTCGATCCCCGATACCTGCCCCCGGGACGATTTCCGCCATTAGTGTGTCCTTGATGAGACGGCATGGGTGGAATTCGGGGGCTCGGCGGTGGCGGCTCACCGCCCTGCTCGGTGTGGGCGTGGCCGCTCTCGCCCTGATCGTGACACTGATCAACACGCTTCCCGGGGGCGGCGGCAGCACCGCGGGCACGACCCGCGACGGCGACAAGGTGCACGGCACCCCGGCCACCCCGCCCGACTCGACGGAGCCGTATGTCGGCTGGGGCTTCACCCACACCCAGTACAGCGCCGACGAGGGCAGTGCGACCGCCACCGGCCGGGTCGAGAACATGCTGGCCAAGGACGGCGGGCTGCCTCAGGACCAGGCCGTCATGGGCTGGGGCGCCGACAACCCCGAGCCGGTGCAGGGGCGTTACGACTTCGGCGCCCTCGACCGCCGGGTCGACTTCATGCGCAGGTCCGGCGGCACCCCGGTGATCACCCTGTGCTGCTCGCCGGACTGGATGAAGGGCGGCAAGGCCGGTGTGAACAACACCGACTGGAGCCAGGCCGCCCTGGAGACCGCCCCCACCCCCGACCACTACCAGGACTACGCGAACCTCGCCGCGACCGTCGCCAGGCGCTACCCCGATGTACGGCACTTCGTCGTCTGGAACGAGTTCAAGGGCTTCTGGAACAACGACAAGGCGCGCTGGGACTACGAGGGCTATACCCAGCTCTACAACCTGGTCTACAAGGCGTTGAAGGCCGTCGACAAGGACATCATGGTCGGCGGGCCGTATCTCGTCATGGACAGCTTCGACCCGCGCCAGACCGAGAACGCCTCCACCACCCTCAAGGGCGCCTGGGGCGTGCTGGACCAGCGGGTCATCGATGCCTTCGGCTACTGGAACACCCACAGGGCCGGCGCCGACTTCGTGGTCGTCGACGGGTCCAGCTACACCAACGACGACGACATGCTGCCGAACGAGTTCGCGGCCACCGAAAAGCTGACGTACGTCAGCGAGTGGGTACGGCAGCAGACGCACGACCTGCCGCTGTGGTGGGCCGAGTACTACGTGGAGCCCGCCGACGGCAACGACGAACGCAACGGCTGGACCGAACCGCACCGGGTCGCCGTCCAGGCCACCGGCATGATCGCCCTGGTGAAAGGCGGCGCCGACTCCGGCTTCTACTGGAACCCGGAGGACGAGAAGGGCGGCGACTGCGCCGGCTGTCTGTGGACCACGACCGACAGCGCCGGAGGCGGACGGCGACTACCCATGTACGACCTGGTGTCGAGGTTCGGGAAGGCGTTCTCGCCGGGGACCGGGTACGAGACGGTCTCCGTCGCGAAGGACGACGTGCCCAACGTGCGTGTCCTCGCGAGCGACAGGACCGTCCTCGTCGTCAACACCCTCGGCCGGACGATCAGCGCGCAGGTGGACGGGAAGCAGTTCGACATGAAGGGGTACGAGGTCAAGTGGCTCACCAGGTCAGCCACTTGACCCCTTCTACTTGAGCGTCAGGAACCGCTGCGCCAGCGACGCCAGCAGTACCGCGAGCAGCGGCAGCGAGAACCAGAAGCTGCCCTGCAGCCACCGCAGTTGACGCACCCCTGGCCGGACCGCGACCCGGAGCACCTCGCGTGCCGTCAGCAGCAGGATCAGTGCCACGGCGGCCAGACCGCCGACCACCGACCACGGCGTCCAGGTGATCCGCGGCCCGATCGGCCCCGGATCCGGTTGCTCCACCGCGCCCGCCGGCTGCGTCCGCAGCGCGTACATGGTCACGTCGTCGTTGACCAGGACCTGCGTCAGATCCTGCCGGCCGTCCAGGTTCCGGATCAGCCGGCTCTCCCAGGCCGCCGAATAGCCGGCATCCATCTGGAGATAGGTGATCTGACTCCTGTTGATCATCAGATACGAGTTCGGGCCCGCGTCCTTGAGTGCCTTGACCAGGCCCGACACCAGCACCGGGTCGGTCGGCGCCGGCGTCGGCACATAGTCGACCCGCTCCATGTCCTTCGCGCCCCACGGCATCGCCGGGGTCACGTCGTTGACCGTGTCGTTGCTCAGCCACAGCAGCCGTACGGTCGGCTTGTCATGGGCGTAGACATAGTCCATCGCGGCGACCTCGCCGGGCCGGACCCGCTCGAAGGGCTCGTTTCCCCAACGGGCCACCAGGAAGCCGCCCATGAGCAGCAGACCCGCCATCAGCGCGGCCACCGGGGCCAGGCTGACCCGGTCCTTCTCGCGCTCCTTCGCCGTGGCGCCGGTCCGCGGGAACAGGGCGAGAGCCGCCAGCAGGGCCGCGCCCGGCAGGGCGAACATAAAGACCCGCAGAGCCATTTCGCCGCCGTACGACTGCATGCCGAAGCCCAGGAACGGGACGAAGGTCAGGACCGGCAGGGAACGCTCGCGGTACTTGTGGAAGCGGCGGCGCCACCAGCCCCAGACGGCGAAGGCCATCATGCCCCCAGCCAGCAGGACCCGGACGTACAGGACCAGCTTGTGGGTCGAACTGCCGCCCTGGATACGGCCGGAGACCGAGGTCGAGACATTGCTGCCGACCCCGCCGACCCCACCGAACAGGTCGTTGAAGTGACCGGACCAGTACGGCTCGGCCATGAACCCCAGCCAGACGGCCGCGACCACCCCGAACAGGACGGGCAGACCGCGCAGTTCGGACCTGCCGGCCAGGACCAGGGCCGCCAGCACGCCCAGCATCACGAACGGCGTCAGCTGGTGTGCCGGGACGGTCGCCGCGTACAGGCTGATCAACACCAGGAGCAGCACGGCCTGTTGACGGCGGTCGGTCGGCTCGACCTCCGCCTCGCCGGGGCGGTACCTCGTCCAGATGACGTGCGGGGCGCGGAACCAGACGAGCAGGACCGCCACGAAGACCAGATACAGCAGATACGTGAAACCCTGCGGGGAGAAGTAGTCTTGGCCGACCCAGCCGCACAGCACGAAGATCCAGATGCCGGTCCACTTCGCCCGCCAGCTCGCCCGCAGCGACCGTACGAGCAGGAACATCGGTGCCAGATAGGCGAGTTGGACGAAGGTCGGCCACCAGCGGATGACCTCGGTGAAGTCCGAGACCCCGCAGGCCCTGCCGATGAAGGCCGCCGCCGCGAAGAAGCCCGGCCAGCTCCAGCGGGCGTCCAGATCGGGCACGGCCGACCCGGTGCGGTCGATGTAGTCGATGAACCCGAGGTGCTGCCAGGCCGTCGGGAACCGCGGCTCCGTCTCGATCACGGCGGGCAGCGCATGGAGCGATACCACCGTCGCCAGCAGGGTGACCAGGAGCAGCGCCTTGTGCTCGCGGCGCAGCCACAGCAGCGCGGCGAACACCGTGACCAGCAGCGCCGCCCCGACCAGCGTCGGCAGCGGCAGCACCGAGACCAGCCCGAGCCCGCCCATCCGGTCCAGGCCGGCGTCGTCGAGCCGGGCGGCCGGCACCCAGTAGAGCAGGAGGGCGGCGATCAGGAGACAGCCGAGGACGACCCCCGGGCGGGTGGGGACCAGCCGCTCCCGCAAGGAGCGCGCGGGCTCCTCCGGAGGCTCGGCCGGCATCACGTCTTCCCCCGGTACCACCGCCTCCCCGAACGGCGCGTCGACCTCCGCCTCCGGCAGCAGCGAGGCCTCGGCCGGTCCCAGCGAGGCCTCCGAGCCGGGCTCCCTCTCCTCCACCGGCAGCCCCGGGTTCCGCGGTGGCCGCAGCGCCCAGGTGGGCAGGTCGTCCGGGCGGGCAACGGGCGTACCCGTGGGCGGGGTTCCCGGCCCCGGACGGACGTCCGGCCGCCGCTCCAGATGGTCGAAGTCCACATGGACGCCGAGGGCGAGCGTGTCGGTGTCCAGCGCCCAGGCCGGACCCCGCTTGTGCGGTGCGGCGGCGGACGGGACCTCGCGGGCCCCCAGGTCGGCGAGGTCTCCGTCCGGTGCCGCGTCCTCGGGGACCTCGGCCGGGGCCGCCCGGAGCGTCCTCCACAGCCGGGGCGCCGCGATCGTCACGACCACCGCGAGGCTGGAGATCTCGGCCACGCCCGCGCCGGTCAGCCCCATCCGGGGCAGGAGCAGCAGGGTCAGTCCGAGCACCAGCGCGCACAACAGGCCCTGCATCCAGGCCAGTCCGGCGGTACGGCTCTGTGCGCGCAGCACCGCGAAGTACGTCTCCATCACGACCCTGAGCAGCGCGCCGACCGCGAACCAGCGCAGCAGCGGGGTCGCCGCGTCCGCGTAGCCCGTGCCGAACACGCCCAGGATCCAGGGCGCGCCGAAGAAGAGCAGCGAGCAGATGGGGATCATGATCCGGGCCATCCGCTTCAGCGCGGCCCGGGTGTTGGCGGCCAGCCGGGCCGGGTCGTGCGAGCCCTCGACGGTCAGCGAGGCGCCCATGTTGATGGCGAGCAGGTTGGTGGTGCCGCCGATGGTGGTGGTGATGTAGAAGTACGCATTGTCCTCGGAGCTGACCTGGGAGGCGATGATCACCGGGACCAGGTAGACCACGGCGAGGGAGAACAGCGAACCGGTGTAGTCGCCGGCCAGGAACCTGCCGATCTCCTTCAGCGTGGGCGGCTTGGCGTGCTCCTCGGTCGCCTTGACGCGCCGGGGCACCAGGCGCCGGAACACCAGCCAGCCGAGCGGGATCACCGAGGTGGCGATGGCGGCGACCCAGGAGACGAAGACACCGGCCGTCGGGATCGCCACGGACAGCGCGACCAGCAGCCCCAGCTTGACCGCCGAGAACATGGTGTTGCCCACCGGCACCCAGGGCGCGTTGCGCAGGCCGGTCAGCACCCCGTCCTGGAGCGTGAGCAGGTTCCAGGCGACGACCGCCACCACGAACCCGAGCCCGTTGAGCGGCCCGTGCAGGAAGCGGTACGACGGCCCCCACACGTCCAGCGTCAGCAGGAACACGCCGGCCGCCAGCGCCACGATCAGCGAACTGCCCGCGTAGGTACGGAGGATGAGCCGCCCGGTGGCCTTGCCCGCCACCGGGATGAAGCGGGCCAGGGCGCCGGTCAGGGTCACCGCGGTCAGGCCCGCGAGGAGCTTCATCGCGGCGATCGCGGCGGAGCCCTGACCGACCGCCGACTCGGAGTAGTAGCGGGCCGCCGCCAGCCAGAAGCCCAGGCCCAGTACGGCGGAGATGCCGGTGTTGAGCATCAGCGCGTAGGCGTTCCGGAAGAGCGGGCTGCCTCCGGACGAACTGCCCCTGCCCGGCAGGCGAAGGCGGCGCCCCGACTGCTCGGGCGCCGCTGTGCCGTTGGTCGCGGCCTCGGTTGTGGTGGTCGTCGTGTCAGACACGGGAACGGATGGCCTTCCGGCGGACCTGGCGGGCTCTGCGGAGAACGGCGTAACCCTTGGTGAGGGCACGGTCCCTGGCGAAGTTGCGGGCGATCGCGCGGCCTTCGAGCAACCGTACGAACTCCGCGGTGTCCGTGCTACGGCGTACGGTGACGCGGCGCAGCGCGTACGGACCCTGACGGCGGCGGGCGAGGCCGTTCTCGACGGCGAGTGCCTGGGCGAATCCGGACGCCCGCACGGCCTGCCGGACCCGGCGGCTGGAGTAGCCGTACGGATACGCGAACGAGGCGGGTGCGGAACCCAGTTGCTCGGCGACGATCTTCCGGCAGCCCACCAGCTCCGCGCGCAGCCGCTCGTCGTCCAGCTGGTCGAGCTGCGGATGGGTGTGGCTGTGCCCGCCGATCTCGCAGCCGGCGTCGGCGAGTTCGCGCACCTGGTCCCAGTCGAGCATGGCGTCCAGGCCGCCCCCGGTGGCGTACGGGCCCTCGATCCAGCCCGTCGAGACGAACAGGGTGGACACGAAACCCTGCTTGGCGAGGACGGGGAGGGCGTGCCGGTGCACGCCCTCGTAGCCGTCGTCGAAGGTGATCAGGACGGGGCGGTCGGGGAGCGGGCCGCCCGAGCGCCAACTCGCGGCGAGGTCAGCCGTGTTGAGGGGGGTCAGGCCCATCTCGGCGATGAGTGCCATCTGCTCGGCGAAGGCCTCCGGCGCCACCGACAGTGCGCGGGTGGCCTCGTTCGGCGCGGTCGCGACCGAGTGGTACATGAGGATCGGCACCGGCGCCTCAGCCATGGGACACCCCCTCGGTCTCGACGACGGTGAAGGTCGCCCCGCCCCGCCGGGCCCGCACACTCCCCACCACATAGCCGCCCGCGGCCGTCAGCACCCCGGTGACGATCGCCCCGGCCCGGCCGGCGCCCCCCGGCCGGCCCAGCAGCGCGTCCCGCAGGCCGCGAGCGACCCCAGCGGGCAGCACACGGGCGGTGTACCGGCGTTCGGACTCAAGTCCCTTGCCGGCGCCCACACTCCGGGCGACCAGGGCCTTGGAGAGGCCCTCGGCGTAGGCGCGGATGCGGAAGTAGCCGAAGTGCTCGCGGGCTTCCGGCACCCGATGGTGGATCACCGCGCGGTCGTCGATGAGCAGCACCGCGTCCGGGCGGGCCCGGGTGAGCCGGATGCACAGCTCCGTCTCCTCGCAGCCCAGCGGACGCTTGTCGCCGTCCCGGCCGATGCCGGTGGCGAAGCCACCTGCCGCGTCGAAGGCCGTACGCCGGAAGGAAGCGTTTCCGCCGAGTACGTTCCGGACCCGGACGCGGCCGGGCGGCAGGCCCTTGTAGGTGCAGCCGACCACCCAGTCGAACTCCTCCGGGAACCAGTCCGGGCGGCGCCCCGAGGCCCAGACGGGCAGGGTCCGGCCGCCGACCGCCATCACCCTCGGGTCGGCGTATCCCTCGGCGAAGCGGCGCAGCCAGTCCCGTTCGGCCACGGCGTCGTCGTCGAGGAAGGCGACCACCTCGCCGTAGGAGCAGGCGATGCCGGTGTTGCGGCCCGCGGACAGGCCGCGGGGGCCCGCGTTGGCGAGCACCCGGACGGAGGCGCTGTTTGCGGACTCCTTGTACTCCTTCGTGAGCCGTTCCAGGAGCTCCGGGTTGTGGTCGACGACCAGCAGGGTCTCCAGCGCCGGAAACGACTGTGCGCGCACCGAGGAGACCGCCGCGAGGATGTCCTCCCAGCGCTCCTCGGTGTACACGCAGATCACGACGGAGATGCCGGGATCGCTCAAGACGACTCTCCCCGTCCCGTGACGAGCATCGGGGAGTGCCGCACCCGCCGGCGCAGGGCACGCCGGTTGGAGCGCTCCCCGAGGATCACCTTGAGGACCCGGAACCCGTCCCGCACGGCGCGCAGATTGCTGGTGCCGTGGATGCGCAGGTACTCGTAGCTGGGGATCTCCTGCACCTTCAGGCCCGCCTTGACCACCCGGATGTTGATCAGGGTCTCGATCTCGAAGCCGGTGCAGTCGAGGTCGATCTTGTCGAGGCAGTGCCGCCAGAACGCGTTGTAGCCATAGCAGAGGTCGGTGTAGCGGGCGCCGAACTTGCGGTTGACGATCGTGCACAGCGCCCAGTTGCCGAGCTTGCGGATGAAGGTCATGTCGTCGGTGCCGCCGCCGTTGGCGAAGCGCGAGCCCTTGGCGAAGTCGGCGCCCGAGACCAGCGCGGAGACGTACGACACGATCTCGTGGCCGTCGGCCGAGCCGTCCGCGTCCACCATGACGATGATGTCGCCGGTGCACGCCTCGAACCCGGTGATCAGGGCATCCCCCTTGCCCTTGCCGCTCTGTTCGACGACTTTCACGCCGGGCCACAACTCCCGGGCCACTTCCACGGTGTCGTCGGTGGAATTTCCGTCCACGAGGACCACTTCGTGTATCCAGCCGGGAAGTGTCTTGAAGACGTAGGGGAGATTCTCCGCCTCATTCATCGCGGGGATCACCACGCTCACCGGTGGTGTGATCGCCAGGTGAGAGGAGATCGGTCGGTATTCGGCCGCCATTAACGGATCTTGGTCCGAGGTCGGCGGGCGCAGAACAGAACTCATGAGTCTTGTCCCTCTCGTCCGGTGGACCACCCGCCCCTGGGGCGGCCCGCTTCTGTGTCCGGTTCGAAAGGGGGGTTCTCACCAGTGGCACGGAAAATGGATCTCCGTATCCGCAGGTGAGCTGGCAAAGCTGGCCGGTCTGCCGGAAAACGGCAGCCGGTCGCGCGGCACGGCTCGGAAACGACAGTAATCACACTCGAAACGACGGTGGTCATTGCGGTCACCGAGCACGGCACCCCCCTACCGCGCCCCGCTCCGGAACGTCGCGGTCCTGAGCCCTCCCCTTGAGCCGCTTGGTGACGATCCGATGCGGGTGAGATGTATGACGGTATTGATGATTGAACCAGTATGGCAAGGCCTGGAACTGGGCCTCACGTTTTTGTTGGTTTGGCCGTTACGCAACTTTGGCCGAGTTTGTTCTTCAACTCGAACGGATTTTCCCGGTCCGTCGGAGAATTCGTTCCACTGGTCGCAGCCGTACCAGCAGAAGCAGGAGAATGCTGATCCCGGTCACGGCGATGATTCCGCCGCGCCAGGACCAGTGGTGCGTGGCGAGCATCCCCTGGGCGATCAGCATGTCCAGGGCGACGGCGCCCGCCAGTGCGGTGAGCGTCCGGGCGAACGGATCGAGCCCGCGCAGCGCCAGGCCGATCGCCACGGCCGGCGCGGCGAGCAGGAAGAAGAGCGTGAACGGCACGCGCGGTGGCGAGCCCGAGCCGGTCAGTGCGAGCAGCGCGCCGGTCCCGGCGACGGCTGTCGCGGCGCCCGCGAGCAGCGGCCCCAGGTCCCTCCCCGGTCCTGGCCGTGCCCGGTCGTCACCCTCTGGCGATGGTGTCTTGAGCCGTATGGTCTGCATGGCCGACTTTGCCCCCCAAGGCGCCGGATGCCGGGCTTCAATGTCGCGCAGGAGAACGGGGGGCGTCAAGCGGGTCTCCGGACAAGACCGTTCCCCGGAGACGCCTGGTGCCTCCGGGGAACAAGTCGTTGGACTTCCTTTACGACACGCGCTTCAGGAGCTTGTTCGGCGAGCCGGTGCGCACGCCGGTGAGCACGTTGGACGTGGCTCCGTTGACCAGAGCCGTGGCGACCTGGGACGGGGTGGCCGAGGTGTGGCCCGCGAGGTACACGGCGGCCGCGCCCGCCACGTGCGGGGTGGCCATCGAGGTGCCCGACAGGGTGGCGGTGGCGGTGTCGCTGGTGTTGTAGCCCGCGGTGATGGATGAGCCGGGCGCGAAGATGTCCAGGACCGAGCCGTAGTTGGAGTAGCTGGCCCGGGCGTCGGAGCTGGTGGTGGCGCCGACGGTGATCGCGGTCGCGACCCGGGCCGGGGAGTACGAGGAGGCGTTGGCGTTGCTGTTGCCCGCCGCGATCGCGTAGGTCACCCCACTGGCTATGGAGTTGGAGACCGCGGTGTCGAGCGAGGTGGAGGCCGAGCCGCCGAGCGACATGTTGGCGACCGCCGGGGTGGTGTGGTTCGAGGTCACCCAGTCGATGCCCGCGATCACGCCGGCGGTGGTGCCCGAGCCGTTGTTGTCCAGCACCCGCACCGCCACGATCTTGGCCTTCTTGGCGACGCCGTACGTCGAGCCCGCTATGGTCGTCGCCACATGGGTGCCGTGGCCGTTGCCTTCGGAGGCGATGGTGTCGCCGTCGACCGCGTCGTAGCCGTAGGAGGCACGGCCGCTGATCTGGGTGTGGGTGATGCGCACACCGGTGTCGACGACATAGGCGGTCACCCCACTGCCCGCGGTGGCCGGGTAGGTGTAGGTGCCGGACAGCGGAAGGCTCGTCTGGTCGATGCGGTCCAGGCCCCAGGGGGGCGCTGGACCGCCTGATGTCAGACGGACCGTCTGGTCCTGCGCGACCGCGGTCACCGCCAGGTCGGCGGCTAGTCTCACGGCCAGGATTGCCGAGAGCTTGGCCGATTGACGCCCTCGCCAGCCCAAGGGCTGGAGATTTCAGTCCGTACCGCTTCGCGGTACCACCACGGGTTCCTGCTTCACAGGCCCTTGCCGGTCTCCGGGGAGATCGGTCTTACACGGGCCTCCACAGGTGTCACTTCCCGCCCGTCCGGCGGTAGGTCCGCCAACTGCGCTGTCGGACAAGTCGACTTTAGTAGCGGTTCTGCGCCCCTCCGGGCTGCCGGGACGAGGATGTCCGTTGCTCCATCCTGAAGAGTGGAGCAACGGACAGGAGTTCGATGGCAGCCCTTAGTGGCTATGTGAGGCGGCGCGCGTCCGGGTCCGGCGCGCGCAGGTGTGGGGGTGTGCGCACGGCTTCGCGCACACGGCCCGGGAGTGTCGCGTTCCGCTCGGGGGCCGAGTAAAGAATCGGTTTTCCGCAGGCAAAGGGCAGGGAGTTGACGACGCGTCAGACACCTGTCATGGACACGTAATCAAGCACGCCGGGAACGCACAGGATCGGTCCGGTTAGGGCTGGTTGAGGGTCTGAAAAGTTTTGGCATGAACACTTCCCGTCAACACGCGTAGTTGGTACGACAGTTGTGGCAGAGATCCTGCTAAAGGGAGGTTCCATGAGACGTTCCCGAATTACGGCATACGTGACTTCGCTCCTCCTCGCCACCGGCCTCACTCTCGCCGGTGCCGCAACGGAGGCGCAGGCCGCGTCCGGGGGTTATGTGGCGCTCGGCGACTCGTACTCGTCAGGCGTCGGCGCCGGCAGCTACATCAGCTCAAGCGGCAGCTGCGACCGCAGCACGAACGCCTACCCCTACCTGTGGAACGCCGCCCACAGTCCGTCCTCGTTCTCGTTCCTCGCCTGCTCGGGCGCCACCACGGGCGACGTGCTCTCCGGTCAGCTCGGCTCGCTCAGCTCCTCGACCGCCCTGGTCTCCATCACCATCGGCGGCAACGACGCGGGCTTCGCCGATGTCATGACGACCTGTGTGACCAGCTCCGACAGCACCTGTCTGTCCCGGATCAACACCGCGAAGGCCTACGTCGACTCGCCGCTCCCCGGCAAGCTCGACAACGTCTACAACGCGATCAGCGCCAAGGCCCCCAACGCCAGGGTCGTCGTCATCGGTTACCCCCGCTTCTACAAGCTGGGCACCACCTGCCTCGGCCTCTCCGAGACCAAGCGCTCCGCGATCAACAACGCCGCCGACTACATCGACGCCGCGATCGCCAAGCGCGCCGCCGACCACGGCTTCGTCTTCGGCGACGTCCGCTCCACGTTCTCCGGCCACGAGATCTGCTCCGGCAGCTCCTGGCTGCACAGCGTCAACTGGCTGGACATCGGCGTGTCGTACCACCCCACCGCGGCCGGCCAGTCCGGCGGCTATCTGCCGGTCCTGACCAACAACGCGTGAGGCCGTAGTACGTCAGTGCGCTTCACCAGGCTTCGGCACGAGTGAGTACGAGTCAGTACGAGCTTGAAGGTGAAGGCGAAGAGGAGGCCCCGCCGGTCGGGGTCTCCGTCGTCTCGGTACAGGTCACCGAGAACGGCACCGAGTTGGACGTGGTCGTCACCGGGCTGCGTACCTCGACGGCGATCGTGTCGTTCAGCGTCCCGCGGTCGGACCAGGTCGTCACGGTCACCCTGGTCTGCCGGGTCTTCCCGCCGCCGTCCGGGAAGGACAGCGTCTTCCACCCCTGGTCGTCGAGCGACCCGTTCTTCAACACCCACCGGTACTGCACCTCCGTGGGCACGCTCCCGACCGTGAACGTCGCCGTGAAGGCGGGCGCCTGCGCCGTCGACGGCGGACAGGTCCCCGAGTAGTCGGTGCGGGACCCGGCCACGCTGACCTTCACACTCTGCGCCGGCGCGCTGCTGCTCGCGGACGGCGACGGCGACGGCGACCCGGACTCGGCGCCACGGCTCGGGCTGGGCGCCGGGGAGTCGAGGTTGCCGGCCGACTGGCTCGCGCCGGTGTTGCCGCCGTTCCCGCCACCGTCGCCACGGTTGAGCAGGACGTACGTCAGCCCGCCCAGCGCCAGGACGACCAGCACCAGGCAGACGAGCAGCAGCACCCCGGCGCTGCGGGAGCGGTCGCGGTCGACAGCGGGCGGTTGGGTGGCTGTGGGGATGGGCGTGGGCAACGGTGGTGTGGGGAAGGGAGGCTGAGGATGGCGGACGGCCCGGGTCGGGGCGTCGTACGGCGCCGGAATCGGAATGGTGGCCGCTGTATGGGGCGTGCCCCCGGCCGCGACCGACCGCAGGTCCCGCTCGGCCTGTTCGGCCGGCAGCCGGTCGGCCGGGTCCTTGCGCAGCAGTCCCTCGATGACGGGGGCGAGCGGCCCGGCCCGGTACGGCGGCGGCAACTCCTCGTCCACCACGGCACGCAGAGTGCTCAGCGGGGTGTCCTGCCGGAACGGGGAGGTGCCCTCCACCGCCGCGTACAGCAGCACACCGAGCGACCACAGATCGGACTCCGGGCCCAACGCCCGCCCCAACGCCCGCTCCGGGGCGAGGAACTCGGGTGAGCCGATCACCTCGCCGGTCATGGTCAGCGCCGAGCTGCCCTCGACGGTGGCGATCCCGAAGTCGGTGAGCACCACCCGTCCGTCGTTCGACAGCAGCACGTTGGCCGGCTTCACGTCCCGGTGCAGCACCCCGGCGGCATGCGCGGCCCGCAGCGCGGACAGCACCTCGGCGCCGATGCCGGCGGCCCGCTGCGGGGACATCGGGCCCTCCGCGTCCAGCACGTCGGCGAGGGACACCCCCCGGACCAACTCCATGACGATCCAGGGCCGTCCGCCCTCCATCGCCACGTCGTATACCGTCACCACATTGCGGTTCGCGACCCGGGCCGCGGCCCAGGCCTCGCGCTCCAGACGGGCGTACATCCGCTCGACGTCGGGGCCGGGCAACCCGGCCGGGGCCCGCACCTCCTTGACGGCGACCTCACGGCCGAGCACCTCGTCCCGGGCCCGCCACACGGTGCCCATGCCGCCCTCGCCCAGCGGGGACACCAGTCGGTAGCGGCCCGCGATCACTCGCTCACGGCCCGGCTCTTCGGTCACGGGTGCCCCCCCACGGCAGCTCGCGCGAACTCATCACAAACGTAACTCAGCCCAGCGCGGACGCGGCCCCCTTGAGCACCAATCCGGTGCCCAGGGCCACGACCACGAGCGCCGAGGCGAGCGGGGTGGTCCTGCGGACCAGCGTGACCACGGGGTGGGTGGTCCAGCGAGGGCGTTTGTCCAGCGCCCGGGTCATTCCCGTACCCAGCCTGACGACGGCGAACCCGGCGGCGGTCAGCGTCAGGGCGAGACCGACGCCGTAGGCGACGACGAGAAGCAGCCCGAACCAGGCCTGCCCGAGGGCGGCGGCAGCGACGAGCACCACGACGGCGGAGGGGCTGGGGACGAGGCCGCCGGCGAAGCCGAGGAGGATGGTGCCGCGGAGAGTGGGGGCCGTGGGGTGGGTGTGGGTGTGGCCGCCATGGGTGTGGGTGTGTAGATGGTCCTGCGCGTGATCGTGGTCGTGCGCACGATCGTGGTCTGGCCCATGACCGTGATCGTGGGTGGGCCCGCCGCTGTGTGCCGTGCCGACAAGGGCCAGTTGGCGTTCCTCGGTCTCCGCGTGGCTGTGCCCGTGGTGCCGATGCTGGTGGACCCTGTTCCGCCAAGCCCTTCGCGACAGGCTCAGGCCCGCGAGCAGCACCAGGGCGCCGCTCGCGATGCCCAGCCATGCGATCACCGACGGGGTGGCCGCCGAGCCTGCTGTGACCAGTACGCCCAGGGCCACCACGCCCAGCGTGTGGGTGACCGTGACGGACGCGGCCAGGGGGAGGACGTCGCGGAGGCGGGCGCGGCCGCCGCGGGCCGCCGCCGTCGCGGCCATGAGGGTCTTGCCGTGGCCGGGTGCGAGCGCGTGCATCGCGCCGAGGCCCATCGCGATGAACAGCGCGAGCGCCGCGAAACCGACGGTGAGGTGGTTGCGGGCGACCAGGTCGGTGAGGGCCTGGGTCCAGCGGTCGACGCCCCGGGGGAGGATCGCGGCGCCCGGGGCGTCCTGCCGTTCCTCGGTGAGGGCCGGGCCGCCCGGCCGGATGTGCACGGCGGCGGTCGCGATGTCCGCGGGGGAGGAGAGCAGGTCCTTCGGGTAGCTGGTGAGTTCATGGGAGACGGACGTCTTCGGTACGTCCGTCCTCGTCAGCGTCATCCGGTCCCCGCGCGCGGTGATCTCGCGCCAGCCTGGACCGGTGGTGGTGCCCGCGCCGTGGAAGGTGAGGGCGGCCGTGGTGCCCTTGGGGAGGGACGCGGTGAAGCGGCACTCGACGCGCAGGGTGTTCAACCCGGCCTGACCGGGGCGCATTTCGGCCTGGCTCGACCCGACAGTCAGGGGCGTCGCCTCGCCGTCGATGGTGAGCCTGCTGCCGCCGGCCGCGGTCGCGCAGCGCTGCTCGGCCCACTCGGCCGTGCCCAGCCGCTTCAAATCGGGCTTGGCCTGGGTCGCCGGGATCTCGGCCAGGTCCTCTACGTGGTCGACACGGAGCTGTCCGGGGGCGGCGACGAGACCGTCGTACCGGTTGACGGTGAAGTTGCCGAGCGGGTGGGCGCTCGCGGCCGTGGCCGGGAGGAGCGTGAGGCCGCAGGCCATGACGAAGAGGGCTGCGGTGCGGCGGAGGTTCACTTCGGGGCCTCCAGCGCCTCACGGGCCGCGCGGGCACCCAGCGGGGAGAAGCCGGGGTTGAGCTTGAGGGCCTTGGTGAGGGCGGCCCGGCCGGCTGCCTTGTCGCCTTCGGCCAGTTCGATCACGCCCATGTGGTAGATGAAGGAGGCGTTGCGGTAGCCGGTGGCGGTGGCCCGGCGGGCGTACGGCAGTGCCTCCTTGTCCTTGCCGTTGACGTGCAGCGCCCAGGCCAGCGCGTCCGCCGTGTGCATGGTGTGGCGGCGGGCCCACTCGGCACGGGCGGCGCGCAGGGCGGCGGCCTTGTCGCCGTGGTCGGCGGCGGCGAGCGCGGTGTCGAGGTCGGCGTTGACACCGTTGGCGCGGGCGAGCGCGATCCAGGCCTCGACCAGGGCGTACTGGTCCTCGGCCTTCGCCCCGTCGCCCTTGACACCCCGGTCCTCGTACAACTCACCGAGCTCGACGAGCGGTTGGGGCAGCGGATAGCGGGAGACGACCAGTTCCATGCCCTTGACGGCGGCGGCCCGGTCGCCGTTCGCCGCCTGGGCGCGGGCCCGGCCCTCCAGCGCCGGGAGGTAGTTCTCGTCGGCGGCCAGGGCGCGGGTGTAGTGGTCGAGCGCGCTCTTGTAGTCGCCCTGGTTCCAGGCGAGTTGACCGAGCTGCCCGGCCACGTAGGCGATGTCACCCTTCGAGGTCGCGGCGGACAGCGCCTGTCGCAGCACGCGCTGCGCGGACTTCACGTCACCCCGCAGCTCCCGCACATAGGCGTACCGCGTGAACACCGGTACGCCCGGCTTGCGTTGGTCGGCCAGGTCGGCCGCCGTCGCCGCCTCGTCGTAGCGGCCGAGTTCGACCAGGGCGTCGACACGGGAGGACAGGGCGCGTTCGCTGTACGGGTTCTGCTTGAGGGCCTGGTCCGCGTAGGTGAGCGCTTTCTCGAACTGGTGCCGGGCGGCGGCGAGCGCGGCCTCGCCGGCCAGCGCCTGGTCGTTGTCCGGGGTGATCCGGAGCGCGCGTTCGAGAGCCTTCTCGGCCTGCGGGTAGCGGGACGGATCGCCCTTGGTGCGCGCCTGCTCGACATAGGCGAGGCCCAGGGTGGCCCAGCCGTCGGAGTCCTTCGGCTGGGTGCGGAGATGGGCCTGAAGGGAGGCGATGCTCGTCTCGAGATCCCCTGCCGCGAGCAGCGCCGGTGACACGGCGCTCGACGAGGCCATCGGCGTACCGCGGTCCCGGGCCGCCCCGAAGGCGATCGCTCCGCCGGTCAGCGCGATGGCCAACAGCACGGCGGAACCGGCGAGTCGGGCGCGCCGCCAGTTCCGGCCCGCGGCGGCGAAGCGGCGCAGGGCGGTGACCCGCTCGTCGTCCTTCGGCTCGGTGGGCTGCTTGTCGTTCGTACCCGGGGCCATGCCCTCTCCTAGTGGCTGTCGCATGGGTGGCGCGGCCCGCGCCGTGGGGGATTGGGCGGGTGCGGGCCGCGCCGGTCAATGGGGGCGCATTCGGCGCACGTCAAGGGGCGCGGGGAACTGCCTGATCAGCCACTGCCGATCCGCGGTCGCCCGGCTGCCCCGGACACACCGCCGCTCAGTACGGCCGTTGCATCCGACGGCGCCACCAGCCGAACGCCGTCCCGATCAGCAGCACACCCGCCGCACCCGCGGCCGCGGACCCGGCGATCAGCGTCGTGTTGTTACCCTCGGAGCCGGCCAGGGCGTCACCCAGCGCGCTCTTCGTGCTGCTCCCGGCGGCCGTGCCCTTGGCGAGCGCACCGCGCGAACCTGCCGTCGGCTCGGCCACGTACGGGAAGTACTTCTCGAAGCCCTTGTCGTTCTTGTCGACCGCGTCGCCCAGGTCGTTCTTGGAACCGACCAGTTCGCCCTCGACGACCTGCAGCGCCTCGTCGATCACGTCGTCCGTGAGCCGGCGCCCGTTCGGGAAGCCGGCGTTGTCGCCGTCCAGGACACCGAGCCGCTTGGGCTGGGCCGTGGGCTTGATGGACGTGTTCAGGCGGAGCATCTCCGAAGGGGTCACGTACGACACCTGGTTGAGGCCCTTGACGCCCTTGAGGAACACGTCGACGAGGTCGTTGCGGGGCTCGGACGGCGCCTTGATGTTGTAGGTCTGCTGGATGAGCTTCGGCAGTTCCGGGTTGGTGACGTTCTTCAGGAACTGCCCGTCGTCCTTGGGCTGGGACGCGTTGAACTTGTCCTTGTCCTTCTGCGGGTTGACGACCTCGTTGACCAGCGGGTTGCCGAGACGCGAGACCTGCGAGTAGTAGCCCTGCGCGTTCCTGCGCCGGGTCGTCGCGTAGATGCCGACGACCGGCTGCTTCGACGACTCCTGGATCAGGTCGTTGGGCACCTGGAGGGCGATCGTGTTGACGTTGTAGCCCTTGAGGCTGTCCCGGCCGACCTCGCTGAGGTTGCCGCCGTACAGCAGGTCGAAGACGCGCAGGTCGGCGAAGAACGGGTCGTCGGCCTGGCCGGCGAAGGTCGCGCCACCGTTGGCCGTCTTGTAGACGGCCTGGGAACGCAGCTTCGCGTAGTCCGGCATCGACGCCTTGCCGACGTCCGACGGAGCCGCCGGGATGTCGTCGGCGATCTTCGTCTTGTACTGCTCATTCCCCTTCTTCAGCTTGATGAGGTCGATGTCGTACGACTGCGTGACGTTCAGGTCGGGGTCGGTCAGGTTGCTGACCACACCGGTGTTGTAGAGGAACGTCTTCTTGTTCTTGATCTGGGTGTGGAAGGTGTAGCGGAAGATCATGTCGTCGAGCGCGTCGCCGTTGTTGTCGACGTGGATGTCGTACTGGGCGTCGTCGGCGAACTGGTAGAAGTTCGGGCCGCCGGCCGGCTCCTCGAAGGGGATGTAGTCCGACACGATCGTCGTGGTGTCGGGCTTGTCCGGGCTGACGAAGGCGTACAGGTCGGTGTTGTCGTACTGCGGGGTCCCCGAGATGAGCGGGGCTTCCCGGTGGGAGGAGGCAGAGGCCGCTCCCGGTTCCAGCGCGGCGACGCCGGCGGCTGTGATCCCGCCGGTGGCCAGTGCCCCACAGACGAGCGAGACAAGGCCCTTGCGCCCCGCACCGCTCCTGGAGATTAGAGGTGTCATGCCGTCCGTCCCTGGGTCCCAACTTGCTTGACGGACGGGTATACGGAGCACGGGGGCCGTTCGGATTGGTCCGAAGGAAAAATTCTTTCCTTCCTGCTCGACCCGCGTTTTCGGCACTTGGATACGTACTTCTGCCGGAGGTGCGTCAGTTGCGAATGCCTGGTGTGGGAGGACGGCCCGGGTGCGGCCACAGAAGGGGGGACGGGGTGGAGGCGGACGAACTGCTGGTGCTCGTCGCGGCCGGCGACCAGAAGGCGTTCGAGGACCTCTACGGACTGGTGTCCGGTCCGGTGTTCGGTCTCGTACGACGGGTGGTCCGCGACCCCGCCCAGTCCGAGGAGGTGGCCCAGGAGGTGCTCCTCGAACTCTGGCGCTCCGCACCCAAGTTCGACCCCGGCCGGGGCAGCGCCCTGTCCTGGATCCTCACCCTCGCCCACCGCCGCGCCGTCGACCGGGTGCGCAGCGCCCGCGCGGCCGGCGAACGCGAACAGCGCGAGGCGCTGCGGGCGGGCGAACCCGCCTTCGACCAGGTCGCCGAGGAGGTGGAGGCCGGCCTGGAGCGCGAATGGGTACGCCGCTGTCTGGACCGCCTCACCGCCCTCCAGCGGCAGTCGGTCACCCTCGCCTACTACGACGGCTACACGTACCGTGAGGTCGCCGAGCGGCTCAAGCTGCCGCTGGGCACGGTCAAGACACGGATGCGCGACGGACTCACCCGGCTGCGCGACTGCCTGGGAGGTGCCGCGTGAGCCTGGTCCGCCGCCTGCTGCACCGCGAGGACCTGCACTCCCTGGCCACGCCCTACGCCCTGGACGCCCTGGAGCCCGGCGAGCGGCGCCGCTTCGAGAAGCACCTCGAGGACTGCGAGCGGTGCGCCACCGAGGTCCGGGTGCTGACCGAGGACGCGGTACGGCTGGCCTGGTCCGCGGCCGCCCCGCCGCCCCTCGCGATGCGCGACCGGGTACTGGCCGCCGTACGCGCCACCCCGCAGGAACCGGCCCCCGGCCGCGAGCGCGTCCCCAATCTGCCGCCGCATGTCTGGGGCGTGCAGCCCCCGCCGCCGCGCAGGCGGCCGCGCCCCCTGTTCGTGCCGTTCGCCACCGCCACCGCGGCCGCCGCGCTGGTCGTCGCCTCCCTCTTCGCCGTGCAGGCCGGCAGGACACAGGACCAGCTGGACGCCGAGCGGGCCCAGTCGCGTGAGATCGCCCACGTTCTGGCCGCGACCGACGCCCGTGCGACCAGCGGAAAGGACGCCCAGGGCCGCAGTATCGGAGCGGTGGCCTCCGCATCGGAGGGGCAGGCCGTCGTCACGCTCAGCGGATACGGCACCCTGTCGCAGGGGCGCGTGCACCAGCTCTGGCTCATGCGCCCCCATGCGCAACCGCGCTCCCTCGGGCTTTTCAAGGCCGACACGCCCTTGGTCGCCACGGGTCTCAACAGGTCCGCCACGTCACTCGCCGTGACCGTCGAGCCCGCGGGCGGCTCAGAGCAGCCCACCAGCCAGCCACTTGTCCAACTCGCCCTGAAATCGGTTGGATTCCGAGAGTGATCGAAGAGGGGTCGTCAACACCCTTGCGGGGAAAGGTGAATCCTGTGACCGCGATACACGAGTGCCCCATCGGGGCGATAGGGTTACCCTGCCCGGGCCGGGTGGACTCGTACGGGTGGGGAGTGACATGGAGCAGATAACACGCAGCAGGGCGAGGGTTCCTGCGATCACCTGCGGGAGCAGCGCGACCAGTTCGCGTCTCGACCGCCATCTGTCGGTACTGGCGGGTCCCGCCATACCGCAGCAGCAGGCGGTCGAGGCGACGTCGCTGATGCGTGAGCTGACCTCGCGTGAACCCGCGCAGCGCAGCGACCGGGGTGTGCGGGTCAGTCGCGTCTCCCTTTTCGCGCCACTGCGTCGGCTGCGCCGTTCGCTGTTCGGCGGCAACAAGCACTGACCGGCAGGCTCGCGCTCAGGCAGCCACACCGTCCCGGCGCAGCGCTGCTATCTCGGCGTCCGTCATCCCCACGGCACGCAGCAGCGCCTCGGTGTGCTGCCCGAGCGCGGGCACATCCCCCATCCGCGCCTCGTCCCCGCCCGGCAGCGTGATGGGCGGCAGCAGCGCAGGCAGCGGCCCGACCGGCGACCCCACTTCCCGCCACCGCTCCCGGGCCGCCAGCTGCGGATGCTCCGCCACCTCGTGCAGATCCCGCAGCCGCGCGCACGCGATGCCCGCGGCTTCGAGCCGGGCCACCGCCTCGTCGGCGTCGACCGTCTTGAGTGCCGTCCCGACCAGCTCATCGGTCCGCGCGCGGTTCGCCACCCGCGCCGCGTTCGTCGCGAACGCCGGATCCGTACCCAGCTCCGGCCGCCCGACGACCTGGTCGGCCAGCCGGCGCCACTCCCGGTCGTTCTGCACCGACAGCAGCACCCGGCCGCCGTCCGCGGTCGGATAGGCGTCGTACGGCGCGATCACCGCGTGCGCGAGACCGGTGCGCTCGGGCGGGGTCCCGCCGTGCAGGGTGTGATGCAGCGGATGCCCCAGCCACTCGGCCAGAGCGTCCAGCATCGACACCTCCACCGGCCCGCCCCGCCCGGTCGTCCCGCGCCGCACCAGCGCCGCGAGGACGCCCGAAAAGGCGTACATGGCCGCCGCGATGTCCGCCGCCGGGATCCCGGCCTTCACCGGCTGCTCCGGCGTCCCGGTCACCGACACCAGTCCGGCCTCGCACTGCACCAGCATGTCGTACGCACGTTTGCCGGCGTACGGCCCGGTCGCGCCGTATCCGGAGATGTCCACGGCGATCAGGCGGGGGTGCGCGGCGCACAGCGTGGCCGCGTCGAGACCGAGCCGGGCGGCGGCCCCGTGCGCGAGGTTCTGCACGAAGACGTCCGCGTCCGCGACGAGTCTTCTCACGACGTCCAGGCCGCGCGGGTCCTTCAGATCCAGCGCGATGGACTCCTTGCCCCGGTTGCACCAGACGAAGTGCGAGGCGAGCCCTTGGGCGGCGGTGTCGTAACCGCGCGCGAAGTCGCCGCCGTCGATCCGTTCGACCTTGACGACCCTTGCACCCAGATCAGCGAGCTGCCGGGTGGCAAAGGGGGCGGCCACGGCCTGCTCGACGGCGACGACGGTGATGCCCTCCAGGGGCAGCGGGAGACGGTCCATGGGCTGGATCATGTCCCGTGACCGGCGGTTCTGTCAGCAGCGCAGCTACCGCGGGTCGGCCGACGCGCGGTAGCTGCCAGTGCTGCCGGTCCTGTCAGCCGCGGCCGTACCGGCGTACCGCCAGTGGCAGGAAGACGGCGATCAGGACCGCGCTCCAGGCGAGCGAGCCCGCGACCGGGTGGGCCACCGGCCAGGCCGCACCCTCGGGGACGGGCGCGTTGCCGAAGAGGTCGCGCAGGGCCGTCGTCACCGCGCTGATCGGGTTCCACTCGGCCAGCGTGCGCAGCCAGCTGGGAAGGTTGCCGGTGGGAATGTAGGCGTTGGAGAGCAGCGGCAGCACGAAGGAGGATGCGCCGAGCTGACCGGCCGCGTCCTCGCTGCGGGTGAGCAGACCGAGGAAGATGCCGACGGTCGTGCAGGCGAACCGGAACAGGAGCAGCAGGCCCACCGCGCCGGCGGCCGCGAGGGCCGATCCCTCGACCCGCCAGCCCACGGCGAGGCTCACCAGGAGCAGGGGCACGGTACCCGCCGTGGTGACGACGAGATCGGCCACGGCCTGCCCCAGTGGTACGGCGGCCCGGCTCACCGGCATGGTCCGGAAGCGGTCCATCACACCCCGGTGGGTGTCCTGGGCGGCCTGGAACATCCCGGTCATGACCCCGCCGGCCGCGGTCGCCACCAGCAGCCCCGGCACGAGGAAGGAGCGATATTCCGTGCCCGGCATCGCCAGCGCGCTGCCGAAGACGTAGCCGAAGAAGAGCAGCATGTTGACCGGCATCATCTGGGTGAGGACCGCGAGGCCCGGGCTGTTGCGGACCCGGCGCAGCTGCCGGCCCACCATCGCCGCGCCGTCGTACGCGAGCGCGCTCATGCGGGACTTCCCGTCAGTCGGAGGAAAACGTCGTCCAGGGTCGGCGGCCTGAGGTTCGCGTCGAGCAACGGCACTCCTGCCGCGTCGAGTTCGCGTACCAGGCGGGGGAGCGTGAGCGTCGGGTCGGTGGTGAGGGCGCCGACGGTGTGCCGGTCGTGGTCGAACTGGGGCTCGGTTCCGGTGAGGTGGTCGAGAACGGCGGCGGCCTTCGGCAGTGCGTCCGGATCGGCGACCACCGCCTCCGCGTACCAGCCGATGAGCGCCTTGAGTTCGGCGGGTGTGCCGGTCTGCGCCACCCGGCCCTCGTCCATCAGCACGATGTCGTCGGCGAGCTGGTCGGCCTCCTCCAGGTACTGCGTGGTCAGCAGAACGGTCGTACCGTGCGCCGCCAGCTCCCGCACCGCGTCCCGGATGCCGTTCCTGCTGACCGGGTCGAGGCCGGTGGTGGGCTCGTCGAGGAACAGCACCTCCGGGCGGCGGACCAGGCTCGCCGCGAGGTCGAGGCGCCGGCGCATACCGCCCGAGTACGTGGCGGCCTTGCGGTCGGCGGCACCGGTGAGGCCGAAGCGGTCGAGAAGTTCGGCCGCCCGGTCGTTCGGTCCCCGCACCCGGTGCAGCCGGGCGAAGAGGCGCAGGTTCTCGCGGCCGGTGAGATCGCCGTCGACCGAGGCGTACTGGCCCGTGACGGCGATGCTGCGGCGCACGGCCGCCGCCTCCCTTACGAGATCGTGCCCCGCGATGTGGGCGGAGCCGGCGTCGGGGCGAAGGAGCGTGGTCAACAGCCGTACGGCCGTCGTCTTCCCCGCTCCGTTCGGCCCGAGCAGTCCGCAGACCGAGCCCTGCCGGACGGCCAGATCGAGGCCGCGCAGGGCGTGCACAGCGCCGAAGCGCTTCTCCAGACCTTCACTAAGTACAGCGTACGCAGTAGTCATGGGGTGACCATAGCGCACTACGTACGGCGTACGTAACTAGCATGGTGGACGAGGTGATGATCGATGTCAGTCCGAGGGGCCGGACCCGAGGTGATCTGGGCGCGCCCCGAGCGGGCGGGGCGGGGGCCGAAGCCGGCGTTCACCCGCGCCGACATCGCGGCGGCCGCGGTGCGGATCGCCGATGCGGAGGGGCTGGACGCCGTGTCGATGCGGCATGTGGCGGCCGCGGTCGGGTGCGGGACGATGTCCCTGTACAACTATGTCCCCCGCAAGGAGGACTTGTACGAGCTGATGGTTGACGCGGCCAGCTCGGAGCACGAGTTGTGGGAGCCGACGGGGGACTGGCGGGCCGACATGCTGCGGGTCGCCGAGCAGACGCGGGAGTTGATGCACCGGCATCCGTGGATGCCGCGTCTCATGTCACCGGTCTATGGGTTCAGCCCCCATGCGCTTCGGTATCTGGAGCACTGTCTGGCCTGCCTGGATCCGCTGGACGCGCCGTACGGGACGAAGCTGGAACTGGTCGCCATGGTGAACGGGGTGGTGACCACCTATGTGCGCAACGAGATCGACACGGCCGAGCGGGCCCGGAGTCTGCCGTGGTCGGAGGAGCAGGAGAACGCGGTGCGGATCGCCTATCTCGGGGGGCAGATCGCTTCGGGGGCGTATCCGAGGATGGCCGCGGCGTTCGCGGAGGATTCGGGGCCGATCGATCTGGAGGGGGTCCTCAGACGGGCTCTGGAGAGGGTTTTGGACGGGTTCGCGTCGTAGTGGGCCGCGGGGTCTTGGCCAGTCACAGCAGCGTGAGCTGGCCGGCCGGCCCTTCTTCCGTGTGCTCCAGGATCGATGCCGGTTTGCGGGACGCTTCCGGTGGTGGGAGTACGCCCGCTGCCGTCAGGTCCGCTGACGTGATCGGTGCCCTGATCTCCAACTCGGCCTGACGGTCGCGTACCTCGGACAGCAAGGCCAGGACAGCGATCAGTTCGAGCAGGTCCGACGTCCATGCCTGGGGCCAGGTCTGCGGAGCGATCGCCGCCAGAGTTCCTGGTTCCGCCGTCGTCGTCCGTGCCGCGAACCACGCCTCCAGAATCTTCACCTCACCCATCGCGAACTCCCACGCCTCCGGCGGCACCGGGGAGATGCGGCCCTCGTCGATGCGGATGGTCTCCTCCTCGGGGTCGTAGAGGATCGTGAGCGGGCGGGAGGGGAGGGGGGACCGGACGTAGGGGCGGCGGCCGCCGGGGAGCTTGGGGCGTTCGCCGTCGCGGCGGAGCAGCCAGAGGGCTCGGCGGCCCAACTCCACGCCCTGCGACCAGAGGCCGGGGTCCTCGGTGAGCGGAACCGTGTGGTCCGGGCGGATCGTCGCCAGGGTCCAGGCCAGGACGTCCAGCGGGGTGAGAGCGCGGTCCAGACGGTCCGCAAGGTGCCTCAGCAGGCCCGGTGTCAGGTTCGGTTCCGTGCCGCCGGGGCGGCGGTACAGCGGGCGGATACGGCCGGCGCGCAGGGTGGGAAGCAGGGAGGTCGCCAGCAACGGCATGCCCTCCGCCGACTCCACCGCGAAGATCTGGTGGTCGTCCGCCGTCCGCCACAACTCCGGGCGGGCCGTGTCGATCAGACGGTGGTCCGGGATCAGCCACTGTTCGTCGAAGGGGGCCGAGAGCACGCGGACCGGGTCAGGGCAGAGGGACGAGGCCTGCTCCAGCCGCTCCGTGCCGGTCGGCCGGCCCGGGAGCTGGGCCACCGCCGAGTGGACCGTCCGGGCGCGCGTCGGCTCGAACAGGGTCTCGCGGTCGGGGCCTTCTGCCCTGAGGAGGGCGTCCCAGCGCGCTTTGAGGGTCGCCGGGTCGGGGGCCGTCGGCCACCCCCGGCCGAGCCGTAGTGGTGCGACGGACCACGGCATGAGGTCCGCCAGCAGCGGAGCGTCGTCGTGCGTCACGCCCGGCATCGTACGACGAGTTCAGGTGGCGTCGAGGGTGACCGTGAAGGAGAAACGGTCGCCCCGGTAGTGGATGACCGCCAGGTCCAGGACCCGGCCGGCGGTGTCGTAGGTGACGCCCGTGTAGTGCAGGATCGGGCTGAGGAGCGGGACCCGGAGCAGCCGGGCGGTCTCCGGGTCGGCCAGACGGGCCTCGATGGTGTCCGTGATACGGCTGATGTCCGCGCCGACCACATCGCGGAGCACCTTGGTCATGGGCCGGCGGGCCAGGTCCTCCGGGTCGATGCGCGCGGCCAGTTCGGGGCGGACGTGGTTGCGGGCGTGGTTGGTCGGCTCACCCGTCTGTTGGTCGCTGCGGAGGCGGTGGTACGTCGCCACCTCGTCGAGATCCGGGAAGTACTCGGTGAGTTCGCCGGTCACGGGTGCCGTGCCGTGGTCCAGCAGCTCGGCCGTCATGCCGGACTGCTGGGCCACGATCGCGTCCACCGAGCCGAGCAGCCGTACCGGGGTGCCCCGCCGGGCGTCCGCTTCGATGAAGGTGCCCCGGCGGCGGTGCCGGCTGATCAGGCCCTCGTCCTCCAGCTCCTTCAGCGCCTGCCGCATGGTCAGCACGCTCACCCCGTAGTGCTCCGCCAGCTGTTCCTCGGTGGGCAGCCGGAGCGGGTCCCGGGGCGAGCGGCCGAGTATCGAGGCGCGCAGCGACTGCGACACCTGATACCAGAGCGGCAGCTTGCGGTTCAGGACGATCGAGTCCGGGGCGAAGGAGGTCACGGGCCATCCGTACCGGTAGGGCATCTTCAGTGCAAGGGCCGGAAGTGGCGCTCCAGGCCCTGCCACACGTCGTCGTAGCGCTGCTGCAGGTGCTCGGCGGTCGCCGCCTGCGGGGTGAGCGTCACCGGCCAGCGGGTCTCGAACATGAACGCCAGACCGTCGTCGACCTTCTGCGGCCGCAGCTCGGCCGCGCTCGCCCGGTCGAACGTCTCCCGGTCCGGACCGTGCGCCGACATCATGTTGTGCAGGGACCCCCCGCCCGGCAGGAACCCCTCCGCCTTCGCGTCGTAGGCGCCCTCGATCAGGCCCATGTACTCGCTCATCACGTTCCGGTGGAAGTACGGCGGCCGGAAGGTGTTCTCGCCCACCAGCCAGCGCGGGGCGAAGACCACGAAGTCGACGCCCGCCAGGCCGGGAGTGTCCGACGGGGAGGTGAGCACCGTGAAGATCGACGGGTCGGGGTGGTCGTAGGAGATGGTGCCGATCACATTGAAACGGCGGAGATCGTAGATGTACGGCACATGTGTGCCGTGCCAGGCGACCACATCCAGTGGGGAGTGGTCATATGTGGCGGTCCACAGGTTGCCGCAGAACTTGTTGACCACCTCCACCGGGCCCTCGACGTCCTCGTAGGAGGCGACGGGGGCCTGGAAGTCCCGGGCGTTGGCGAGACCGTTGGCGCCGATCGGGCCCAGGTCGGGGAGGCGGAACGGCGAGCCGTAGTTCTCGCACACATAGCCCCGGGCCGTGGCATCCAGCAGTTCCACACGGAAGCGGACCCCACGGGGGATCAGCGCCACATGTCCCGGCTCCGCATGCAGCAGGCCGAACTCCGTGCGCAGCAGCAGTCCGCCGTGCTCCGGGACGATCAGCAGCTCGCCGTCCGCGTCGGAGAAGACCCGCTCCATCGACGAGTTGGCGTGGTAGAGGTGCACGGCCATGCCGGTGCGCTGGGTCGCGTCGCCGTTGCCGCCGAGGGTCCACAGGCCCGCGAGGAAGTCCGTACCGGGCTCCGGCTCCGGCAGCGGGTTCCAGCGCAGCCGGTTCGGGTCCGGGGCGACGTCCGTGAAGGGGCCGGTGCGCAGCGCCCCGTCGCCGGCGGCCCGGGTGAACGCCGGGTGGGCGGCCGAGGGGCGGATCCGGTACAGCCAGGAGCGGCGGTTGTGGGCCCGTGGCTCGGTGAAGGCCGTACCGCTGAGCTGCTCCGCGTACAGGCCGAGGGGGGCGCGCTGCGGGGAGTTGCGGCCCTCGGGCAGGGCGCCCGGCACCCCCTCCGAGGAGTGCTCGTTGCCGAACCCCGGGAGATACGTCAGTCCCTCGGCGGTCTTCCGCGCTTCCTCACGCTCGAACACGTTCGCGCGGGAGGTGCCCCCATCGCTCATGATCGCTCCCTGGGCCTGTGAGTCCCTGATTCCTATGCATCACCGTAGGATTGAGTGGGGGCCGGTGCAAGAGGGCCGGGATCATCCCCGCGGGGGAGGACGAGAACCCGACTTCAGGGGGATCCGGTCTCCGGCGCGCTGTTCTACGCTCCCGGGCATGTCGTGGACGCGTGGACTGCCTGGCGCGCTCGCGGTCTGCGTGCTGCTGGTCGCGGCGGCGGGGTGCGGGACCGGGGAGGCGCACGAGCAGCGGGAGACGGGGTCGCCCTCACCGGTGGGCAAGATCCTCGAGAACACGGACCGGAGCGGACGCCACTACCGGGAGATCGGCAGGAAGCAGGCCCCGGAAGTGGGCACGGTGGTCACGCCCGACAACGCCGGAGGCTGGGACGTACGGCTCGACGTGCGCCGCTTCCACTTCTCCCGGGCCGGCACCGCGGCGCGGGCGGTCGCCGGGCGCGGCCTCGCCTACCTCTTCGTGGACGGCGGCCTGGTGACCCGGCTGCGCACCGCCGCCTACCACCTCCCCGCCCGGCTCGTCCCGCACGGCACCCACCACATCACCGCCCGGCTCTACGCGGACGACGGCACGGTGTGGGCCGTGCACGGCAAACCGGTCGAGAGCACGGCGGACGTCACGGCGTCCGGCGCGGAGACGTCGGCATCGGCATCCGCGGCGACCCGCACGATGACCGGTACGAGCGGCACGCCCGCCGGATGAGTGCAGGGGCCATCCGTCTCCGTACTGGGGGGTGAGGTTCACCTGATCCCCGCGGAAAGGCATCATGAAGCCCGTGCCCCAAGCGCCCTCGCTTCGCAAAGCTCCCGTCCAGCGCCGCAGTGCGGAACGGCTGACCAGGATTCTCGACGCCTGCGCCGCCCTCCTCGACGAGGTGGGCTACGAGGAGCTGAGCACCCGGGCGGTCGCGGTGCGCGCCGGGGTGCCCATCGGCTCGGTCTACCGCTTCTTCGGCAACAAGCGGCAGATGGTCGACGCGCTCGCCCAGCGCAACCTGGAGCGCTACACCGAGCAGGTCACCGAGCGCCTGAAGGACGCCCCGAAGGGCGACTGGCGGGCGGCGATGGATGCGGTCCTTGACGAGTACCTGGCCATGAAGCGCACCGCCCCCGGCTTCTCGCTCGTCGACTTCGGCAACCAGATCCCGGTCGGCGCCCGCCATGTCGAACCCAACCGCAGGGTCGCCGACCGCCTGACCGACCTGCTCTCCGACTACATCGGCCGCGCCCCGGACGAGGCCCTGCGCCGCACGTTTCTGGTGGCCGTGGAGACCGCCGACACCCTGGTCCACCTGTCCTTCCGGATGGACCCGGAGGGCGACGAGACGATCATCACGGAGACGCGGGAACTGCTGCGGGCCTATCTGGCGCGCGTGCTGGACTGATGCTCCGGGCAACCCGCGGATTTCCGACCTCGTCCCCGGCAGGGGCTCCCCACCCGGCATACCGCTCGGTATGCTCGGCGCGAGTTCCATGACTCCCGGGAGGCCCCCCATGCCCCGCACCGCCCTGCGCATCTGCCCTCTGTGCGAGGCCACCTGCGGCCTGACCCTCACCATCGAGGGCACCCGTGTCACCGGCGCCCGCGGTGACCGCGACGACGTCTTCAGCAAGGGCTTCATCTGCCCCAAGGGCGCCTCCTTCGGTGCCGTCGACGGCGACCCCGACCGGCTGCGCACGCCCCTCGTCCGCCGGGACGGCGAACTGCGCGAGGCCACCTGGCAGGAGGCCTTCGACGCGGTCGCCGCCGGGATCCGGCCCGTCGTCGAACGCCACGGCGCCCACTCCGTCGGCCTGGTCCTCGGCAACCCCAACGTCCACACCATGGCCGGCGCCCTCTACCCGCAGGTGCTGCTCGCCGCCCTCGGCACCCGGAGCGTGTTCACCGCGTCCACGGTCGACCAGATGCCCAAGCACGTCTCCAGCGGACTGCTCTTCGGCGACGCGAACGCCATCCCCGTGCCCGACCTGGACCACACCGACCATCTCCTCCTCATCGGCGCCAACCCCCTGGAGTCCAACGGAAGCCTGTGCACCGCCCCGGACTTCCCGGGCAAGCTGAAGGCCCTCAAGGCCCGCGGCGGCACCCTCACCGTCATCGACCCGCGCCGCACCCGCACCGCCAGGCTCGCCGACCGGCATCTCGCCATCCGGCCCGGCACGGACGCCCTGTTGCTCGCCGCGATGGCCCAAGTCCTCTTCGAGGAGGGTCTGGTGAACCTCGGCGACCTCGCCCCGCACATCGAGGGCCTTGACGAACTCCGCGCCGAACTCGGCGACTTCACGCCGGACGCGGTCGCCCACGCCTGTGACGTCGACGCCGGGACCATCCGTGTCCTGGCCCGTGAACTCGCCACCGCCCGGGCCGCCGCCGTATACGCCCGGATCGGCAGCTGCACCGTCCCGCACGGCACCCTCGCCAGCTGGCTCGTCGACGTCCTCAACGTCCTCACCGGCAACCTCGACCGCCCCGGCGGCGCGCTCTTTCCGCAGGCCGCCACCGACAGGACCCCGCGACCGGCCGGGCCCGGCCGTGGCTTCGCGCTCGGGCGCTGGCACTCCCGGGTCAGCCAACACCCGGAGGCGAAGGGCGAGTTGCCGCTGTCCGCGCTCGCCGAGGAGATCGACACCGCGACCGCCGAGGGCGAGCCGGTCCGGGCCCTCATCGCCGTCGCCACCAACCCCGTGCTCTCCGCCCCGGACGGCGCCCGCCTCGACAAGGCCCTGGACTCCCTCGACTTCATGGTCAGCGTCGACCCCTACCTCAACGAGACCGCGCGCCACGCCGACGTGGTGCTGCCCCCACCACCGCCCGCGCAGAGCCCGCACCACGACTTCGCCTTCAACACCCTCGCCGTACGCAACCAAGTCCGCTACACCCGCCCCGCCGTCCCGCTCGAGCCCGGCCGGATGGCGGAGACCGAGATCCTGGCCCGGCTGGTGCTGGCGGTCAGCGGTATGCACGGCGCCGACCCGTCCGCCGTCGACGACATGGTCATCGGCCAGACCCTGGGCAAGGCGGTCAAGGAGGCCCACTCCCCGGTGCACGGTCGCGACCCGCAGGAACTCGCCGCCCAGTTGACCGGGGACACCGGCCCCGAGCGCCGGCTCGACATGATGCTGCGCCTCGGCCCCTACGGCGACGGCTTCGGCGTCCGGCCCGACGGGCTCTCCCTGGAGCGGTTGCTCGACCACCCCCACGGCATCGACCTCGGACCCCTCAAGCCCCGCCTGCCGCAGCCCCTGAAGACCAGGAGCGGCAAGATCGAACTGCTGCCGCGGCCGCTCGCCGACGACCTGCCCCGGCTGCGCGATGCGCTCGCCCGGCGCCCTGACGGCCTGGTCCTGGTCGGCCGCCGGCACCTGCGCTCCAACAACAGCTGGATGCACAACGTGCCCGCCCTCACCGGCGGCACCAACCGCTGCACCCTGCACATTCACCCCGAGGACGCTGAACGGCTCGGCGTGCGCGACGGGGCCGACGTACGCGTCAAGGGCGCCGGGGGAGAGGTGGTCACCCCCGCCGAGGTCACCGACGGCGTCCGGCCCGGTGTCGTCAGCCTGCCGCACGGCTGGGGCCACGACCGCCCCGGCACCCGGCTCAGCCACGCCGCGACCGTCCCCGGCGTCAACGTCAACCAGCTCCTCGACGGCAGCCTGCTCGACCCGCTGTCCGGCAACGCCGTCCTCAACGGAGTGCCCGTGGACGTCACAACGATCACCGCAACCTCGTGACCTGGAGTTTTGCGCTTATTGCTCGCGTGTCAACGTCTTGTTAACGACGTTTGACGGGACCTAACGTCATCGCACCGCCGGCCCTGGTGGGAGTTCAAGGGCGAACGTTAGGTATTCCACTCATGCTGACCATCCTCGGCTTCACCATGATCGCGACCTTCCTGGTCCTGATCATGCTGAAGAAGATGTCGCCGATCGCGGCGCTCGTGCTGATCCCCGCGCTCTTCTGCGTGTTCGTCGGGAAGGGCGCCAAGCTCGGCGACTACGTCATCGACGGCGTCACCAGCCTCGCCCCCACCGCGGCGATGCTCATGTTCGCGATCGTCTACTTCGGTGTGATGATCGACGTCGGCCTCTTCGACCCGGTCGTCAAGGGGATCCTGAAGTTCTGCAAGGCCGACCCACTGCGGATCGTCGTCGGTACGGCCCTGCTCGCCGCGATCGTCTCCCTCGACGGCGACGGCTCCACCACCTTCATGATCACCGTCTCGGCGATGTACCCGCTGTACAAGCGGCTGAAGATGAGCCTGGTCGTGATGACCGGTGTCGCCGCGATGGCCAACGGCGTGATGAACACGCTCCCTTGGGGCGGTCCCACCGCCCGTGCGGCGACCGCCCTGAAGGTGGACGCCAGCGACATCTTCGTGCCGATGATCCCGGCGCTCGCCGTCGGCCTGGTCTTCGTGATCGCCCTCGCGTACGTCCTCGGCCGCCGTGAGCGCAAACGGCTCGGTGTGCTGACGCTGGACGAGGTGCTGGTGGAGGAGACCGAGACGGTCCTCGTGGGTGCCGGCAAGTCCCTCGCGCGTACCGGTGGTTCGGGCCCGGGTCTGCCCGAGGAGCCGGCGGCCGACGACGACGTCAAGGGCCTCGACCCGCACCGCGAGACCCTGCGCCCCAAGCTGTACTGGTTCAACGCGCTGCTCACGGTCGCCCTGCTCACCTCCATGATCATGGAGTGGCTGCCGATCCCGGTGCTGTTCCTGCTCGGCGCGGCGCTGGCGCTGACCGTCAACTTCCCGCAGATGCCCGCCCAGAAGGCCCGACTCGCCGCCCACGCCGAGAACGTCCTCAACGTCTCCGGCATGGTCTTCGCCGCCGCCGTCTTCACCGGCGTCCTCCAGGGCACCGGCATGGTCGACCACATGGCCACCTGGCTCGTCGACAACATCCCCGACGGCATGGGCCCGCACATGGGCCTCGTCACCGGCTTGCTGAGCATCCCGCTCACATACTTCATGTCCAACGACGGCTTCTACTTCGGCATCCTCCCGGTCCTAGCCGAAGCCGGCCACGCCCATGGGGTCTCCTCCCTGGAGATCGCCCGCGCCTCGATCATCGGCCAGCCGCCGCACATGTCCAGCCCGCTCGTGCCAGCCGTCTACGTCCTGGTGGGCATGGCCAAGGTCGAGTTCGGCGACCACACGCGCTTCGTCGTCAAGTGGGCCGTGCTCACATCACTCGTGGTACTCGGGGCAGGAATCCTGTTCGGGATCATCTGACCTACTCCGCGGAGGACTTCACCATGGCGCCCGGCAGGAACCGCGGCTGGCTGCTCCGTCTCGTCATCGCCTTCGGCTTCGCGCAGGGCGCGGTGTCGATGGCCCGGCCCGCCGTCTCCTACCGGGCCCTCGCGCTGGGAGCGGACGAACGGGCGGTGGGCGTCATCGCGGGCGTCTACGCGCTGTTGCCCCTCTTCGCCGCCGTACCGCTGGGCCGCCGTACCGACCACGGCCGCTGTGCGCCCCTGCTGCCGATCGGTGTGGTGCTGATAGCCGGCGGCTGTGCGCTCAGCGGTCTCGCGAACTCCCTCTGGGCAATGGCCCTGTGGAGCGGGGTGATGGGCCTCGGCCACCTCTGTTTCGTGATCGGCGCCCAGTCGCTGGTGGCCCGGCAGTCGGCCCCGCACGAACAGGACCGCAACTTCGGTCACTTCACCATCGGTGCGTCGCTGGGCCAGCTGATCGGGCCGATCGCGGCGGGTGCGCTGATCGGCGGCCCCGACATGGCGGGCAGCAGCGCGCTCGCCCTCGTGGTGGCGGGCGCGGGCGCGGCGATCGCGTTCACCTCGCTGTGGCGCATCGAGGACAGTACGGCGGTGACGTCCCGCCCCGGACAGGGTGGCCGCGTCCCGGTCGGTGGCATCCTGCGCGCCCGGGGCGTACCGGCGGGCATGCTGATCAGCCTGTCGGTCCTCTCCACGACCGACATCCTCACCGCGTACCTTCCGGTGGTCGGCGAGCACCGGGGCATCGCACCGGCGGTGATCGGCGTGCTGCTCAGTGTGCGGGCGGGGGCGACCATCGCGTGCCGACTGGTCCTCACGCCGTTGCTACGACTGCTCGGCCGGCCGGTGCTGTTGACGGTGACGTGCTTCCTGGCGGCCGTGCTCTGCGCGGGGATCGCGCTGCCGGTACCGGTGTGGGGGCTCGGGCTGATGCTCGCCGCGCTCGGGTTCTGTCTCGGGGTGGGGCAGCCCCTGTCGATGACGACGGTCGTCCAGGCAGCGCCCGACGGCGCCCGGTCCACGGCGCTCGCCCTGCGGCTGACCGGCAACCGGCTGGGGCAGGTGGCGGCGCCGGCCGCGGCGGGTCTGGTGGCGGGGGTCGCGGGGGTGGCCGCGCCGTTCGTGATGCTGGGGGCGTTGTTGCTGGTGTCGGCGGGGGTGGCGGTGCGTTCGCCGGCGGCTGTGGGGCGGTCGGACGGGGCCGGTCAGGCGCCGCGGACGCGGCGCAAGGGTTCGGCGTTGCGCCGCACGAGCGATATCTGACGGCGCGTCGGGCGTTGATGCCATGGGCCGTGGAGTGCATGAGTGACAGTCCAGTCGAAAGGCCGATTTGTATGAAAATCGTCTAACTTGGAGGAGCCTGCATGCCCACCCTCACACTTCCACGCTCCGCCGGTTCCCGTGCGGGTGCCACCGTCGTCCTCAGCGCCCTCGCCGCGGCGGGCGCGTCGTGGGTGGCGGCGCCGAACGCGGTGGCCCTAGGGGAGAACGGCGACATCAGGCTCCACCATGTGGGCGTACCCTTCGGCGTCTCGAAGGACGACCCGGTGGTCTGCAGGTTCTACCTCGACGCCGTCAACTTCGACGTCTTGCCCGCCATCGCCTACACCATCACGCCGCAGCCGCCGCTGCCCACCGCCGCCACCGTCGCCGGCACCATCCAGCTCGCCGGAGGCGCCGGTCACACCGACCCGCTGGGTCTGGCGGATGGGCAGTACAAGATCACGTGGACCGTGGCCGGCGCGTTGAAGGAGAAGGTCTTCCGGCTCAACTGCCACGACGGCAAGCAGGACGGGGCGCACGGCCAGAACGGCCCGAACGGACCGAACGGCCCGAACGGGCAGAACGAGCAGAACGGTCCGAACGGGCAGAACGTCACGAACGGGCAGATCGAGGACAATCAGCGCAGTGACACTGGCTGGGGGCAGGGTGACGACCACAGTGGCCCGAAGGGCGGTGTGCACGCGGGTGGCGGCGGCCTCGTCGACAGGGCGGCCGCGTTCTCGCCGGTGGCCGCGGCCGCGGCCGTGGGTCTGGTCGCGGCCAGCGGCGTGGTGTACGTCCGGCTGATCCGCCGTCGGCCCCATGGCGCCGCGTAGGCGCAGACGCAGGCCCTGGTACCGGACCCGCGCCTACCGCCTCGCCAGGACGGCCCTGCTGGCGATCGTCCTGGTGACAGTGGTCCGGTGCGGGGGGTACGACGGGCCGGACGCCGGCCCGGGCGGGTCCGGTGGGGCCCGTCCCGCGGCCCGGCCCGTGCCCCCACCCCGTCCGCTGTCCCGGTCCCGGCCGACGTCGTTGCGCATCCGGTCCGTGGGTGTCGACGCGCCGGTCATCGGCGTCCGGCTCGACCGGGGCCGGCAGTTGGGGACGCCGCCGGTCGACAACCCGAAGCTGATCGGCTGGTACGAGGGCGGCGCCACGCCGGGCGAGGCCGGCCTCGCGGTCGCCGTAGGCCACCGTGACACCAGAACGGGACCCGCCGTCTTCGCGGCGCTCGCCCAGGTGAAGCCCGGCAAACGGATCGAGGCCAGGCGCGCGGACGGCCGTACCGCCGTCTACACCGTGGACCGGGTGAAGGTCTATGACAAGGCCGGTTTCCCCGACAAGGAGGTGTACGGCCCGACCCGGCGTCCCGAGCTCCGCGTGATCACCTGCGGTGGGCTCTTCAGCCGGAGGACGGGCTACACCAGCAACGTGGTGGTCTTCGCCCACCTGACCGCGACGGAATGACCGGACGGTGCGGGCAGTCGTCCGCACCGGTTCCCGGCCCGCCGTCCTGTGCGATTCTGCCCGTGCCCGGCGCGGCCGCCCGACCTGGATGAGTGAAACCCGGTGGGAATCAGGGACTTGGAAGGGGCAAACCCCCTAGGAAGGGGGCATGCACACTTATTCCCTCCGTAACCGGTCGGCCCTCGCTCTGGCCGGAGTCCTGCTCGCCGGCACCCCGAACGCGTACACGGCCTTGGCCGACGACCGGCCCGCGGCCGCGCCGACGCGCGGAAAGCCCTGTGTCGAGACCCGGCTGTTCTTCGGTACCGCCCGGCCGGACGGTGGCGCCGCCGTCACCGACCGGCAGTTCACGGCCTTCGTCGACAAGGAGGTCACGCCCGACTTCCCCGACGGACTCACCGTCCAGAACGGGCGCGGGCAGTGGCGGGACACGCACGGCAGGATCGAGAAGGAGCGGTCGTACGAGCTGATCCTGCTGTATCCGGAGTCGGCGGCGAAGGGCAGCGACCGGAAGATCGAGGAGATCCGGCGGGCGTATGAGAAGGCCTTCGCGCAGGAGAGTGTGGGGCGGGTGGACGAACGGGCCCAGGTCGACTTCTGACGGCCTTGCGACTCCGGTGTCTCTGGCGCCGAAAAACTATCGCCGCTAGTTTGTGAGGCCGGAGACGCAGCCCCGCCGGGAGGAAGCAGTATGAAGGCACACGACGGCCTGTACATCGACGGTGCCTGGCGCGCCGCCGAGAGCCAGGACGTGATCGAGGTCGTGAACCCGGTCGACGAGCGCGTCATCGGCCGGGTCCCGGCGGGTGGCGCACTGGACGTCGACGCCGCGGTGCGTGCCGCCCGTGCCGCCCTCCCGGCGTGGGCCGCAACCCCGCCCGCCGAGCGGGCCGCCCGGCTCGGCGCGCTGCGCGATGTCCTGGCGGCCCGCAAGGACGAGATCGCCGAGACGGTCACCGCGGAGCTGGGCTCGCCGCTGAAGTTCTCGCAGACCGTGCACGCGGGGCTGCCGATCGCGGTCGCGGGCTCGTACGCCGAGCTGGCCGCGACCCATCTCTTCGAGGAGAAGGTCGGCAACTCGACCGTCCACCAGGAACCGGTCGGCGTGGTCGCCGCGATCACGCCCTGGAACTACCCCCTGCACCAGATCGTCGCCAAGGCCGCCCCGGCGCTCGCCGCCGGCTGCACGGTCGTACTCAAACCCGCCGAGGACACTCCGCTCACCGCCCAGCTGTTCGCGGAAGCGGTGGCCGAGGCGGGCTTCCCGGCCGGTGTGTTCAACCTGGTCACCGGCCTCGGTCCGGCCGCCGGGCAGGCCCTCGCCGAGCACCCTGGTGTCGACCTGGTCTCCTTCACCGGCTCCACGGCCGTCGGCAGGCAGATCGGCGCGACGGCCGGCGCCGCCGTGAAGAAGGTGGCCCTCGAGCTGGGCGGCAAGTCCGCGAACGTCATCCTATCGAGCGCCGACCTCGCCAAGGCCGTCAACGTCGGGGTGGCCAACGTGATGTCCAACTCCGGCCAGACGTGCAGCGCCTGGACGCGGATGCTGGTGCACACCGACCAGTACCCGGAGGCGGTGGAGCTGGCGGCCGCCGCTGCCGCCAAGTACGGGGAACGGATCGGGCCGGTCGTCAGCGCCAAGCAGCAGGCGCGGGTGCGCGGTTACATCGAGAAGGGCATCGCGGAGGGCGCCCGGCTGGTCGCGGGCGGTCCCGAATCCCCGCGCGAGCAAGGCTATTTCGTCAGCCCGACGGTGTTCGCCGACGTCACCCCCGAGATGACCCTCGCGCAGGAGGAGATCTTCGGCCCGGTGCTGTCGATCCTGCGCTATGTGGACGAGGAGGACGCGCTCCGTATCGCCAACGGCACGGTCTACGGGCTGGCGGGGGCCGTCTGGGCCGGGGACGAGGCGGAGGCGGTGGCCTTCGCCCGGCGTATGGAGACCGGGCAGGTCGACATCAACGGCGGCCGCTTCAACCCCCTTGCGCCCTTCGGCGGTTACAAGCAGTCGGGTGTCGGCCGCGAACTCGGCGCGCACGGCCTCGCCGAGTACCTCCAGACCAAGTCCCTTCAGTTCTGAGGAGGTTGCTTTCATGCCTGACAAGGTCCGAGCCGCCGTACTGCCCGCCGTGGGCGCCCCGCTCGCGGTCACCGAGATAGACCTCCCGGATCCCGGCCCGGGCCAGGTCCGGGTCCGTCTCGCCGCCGCCGGTGTCTGTCACTCCGACCTCTCCCTGTCCGACGGCACCATGCGGGTGCCGGTCCCGGCGGTCCTCGGCCACGAGGGCGCGGGCACCGTGGTCGCCGTGGGGGAGGAGGTCACCCGGCTGTCACCCGGCGACCCGGTCGTCCTCAACTGGGCGCCCTCCTGCGGACGTTGTCATGCCTGTGCGCTCGGCGAGGTCTGGCTGTGCGCCAACGCGCTGGCCGGCTCCGCCGATGTCTACGCCCGTACGGCGGACGGCACCGACCTGCACCCCGGCCTGAACGTCGCCGCGTTCGCCGAGGAGACGGTGGTCGCCGAGTCCTGCGTCCTGCCGCTCCCCGCCGGCATCCCGCTCACCGACGCGGCGCTGCTCGGCTGCGCGGTGCTCACGGGCTACGGCGCCGTCCACAACTCGGCGCGCGTCCGCGAGGGCGAGACCGTCGCGGTGTTCGGCGTCGGCGGGGTGGGCCTGGCCACGGTGCAGGCGGCCCGGATCGCGGGCGCGTCCCGGATCATCGCGGTGGACGTCTCGGATGAGAAGGAGAAGCTGGCCCGGGCCGCCGGAGCCACCGACTATGTGGTCGCCTCCGACACCACGCCCCGCGAGATCCGCGCCCTCACCGGCAAACAGGGCGTCGACGTCTCCCTGGAGTGCGCCGGCCGCGCGGTCAGCATCCGCGCCGCCTGGGAGTCCACCCGCCGGGGCGGTCGTACGACGGTGGTCGGCATCGGCGGCAGGACGGAGCAGGTCACCTTCAACGCCCTGGAGCTCTTCCACTGGGGCCGCACCCTCTCCGGCTGCGTCTACGGCAACTCGGACCCGGCCCGCGACCTGCCGGTGCTCGCCGAACACGTCCGGGCGGGTCGCCTGGACCTGAGCGCGCTGGTGACGGAACGGATCGCCCTGGAGGGCATCCCCGCGGCGTTCGAGAACATGCTGGCGGGCAAGGGCGGCCGGGCACTGGTCGTCTTCTGACCGTCACGGCACCTGTTCGGAGCGCGGCTCCCCAGCCACCGGAACGGTACGGGGAGCCCTCGTCCGCGCGCGGGACCGGGACACCGCCACACCGGCCAGGCACAGCGCCCCGCCCACCAGGGTGACCGGTCCCGGCACCTCGCCGAGGGCCAGCCAGGACATCAGCACGACCAGCGCCGGCACGGCGTACGTCGTCGCGCCCATCCGGCTGGCGGTGGTCCGGGCGAGGGCGTACGCCCAGGTAGTGAAGGCGAGCGCGGTCGGGAAGATGCCGAGATACACCATGTCGAGCGTGGCGGACAGCGGCGCGTCGGCGGCCTGGCGCACCAACTGCCCGGCGAACGGAAGACAGGCCACGGTGCCGACGAGACACCCGTACGTGGTCACCTGGAGCGCGCTCGCCCGGGCCAGGGCGGGCTTCTGGGAGACGACACCGGCCGCGTAGGCGACCGCCGCGAGCAGACACAGCACCACGCCCAGCACCGAGGAGCCGCCCCCGCCGGCCATCGACAGTCCCACGGTGACGGCACCCGCGAACGACACCGCCATCCCCGCGAGCAGCCGGGGCGGCATGGGATCGCCGAGCAGCCGGGCCCCCAGCAGGGCGATCAGCAAGGGACCGACGTTCACCACCAGGGCGGCCGTCCCCGCGTCCACCTGCTGCTCGCCCCAGTTCAGGGCGACCATGTAGAAGCCGAACCACAACACGCCGGATATCCCGATACCGCGCCAGGCGGACCGGGGCGGCAGCCCTTCGCGCCGCACCAGACAGAACAGGCCGAGCGCGAGAGACCCGGAGAACAGCCGGCCGAGGGCGAGGGCACCGGGGGAGTAGGAGTCACCCGCACTGCGGATGGCCACGAAGGCGGAGGCCCAGAGCACGACCGCGACGACGGCGGCGAGGGCGGGGAGCGGGCGGGTTGCGGGGGCGGCGCGATCGGTCATGTCACCGAGGGTAGGGAGAAGAGGCGGGTGGGGGCTCGCGAATTTCGGACGGGGTGCCGGTGGGTGGGAGCTGGGTCTCCTTCACGCGCGCGAACTGCTGGGCCAACCCGTCCAGCAACGCCCGCAACCCCGTCTCGAACGCCCGCTCGTCGATCTTCTCCTGCTGTTCCGCCAGCAGATGCGCCTGCCCGAGATGCGGATAGTCGGCCGGATCGTACGCGCTCGCGTCGTCCACGAACCCCCCGGCGAACGACCCCAGCGCCGACCCCATGATGAAGTACCGCATCAGCGCCCCGATCGACGTCGCCTGCGCCGGCGGCCACCCCGCGTCCACCATCGCGCCGTAGACCGCGTCCGCGAGCCGCAGTCCGGCGGGGCGGCGGCCGGGGCCCCGGGCCAGAACCGGGACGATGTTCGGGTGGTCGCGGAGCGCGGCCCGGTACGACACCGCCCAGTCGTGCAGCGCGGCCCGCCACTCCCGGCCGTCGCCGCCCTCGAACATCGACAGGTCGACCTGCGCGCTCACCGAGTCCGCGACCGCCTCCAGGATCTCGTCCTTGGTGCGGAAGTGGTTGTAGAGCGAGGGTCCGCTCACCCCCAGCTCGGCCGCGAGCCGGCGGGTGGAGACGGCCGCCAGACCCTCCGCGTCCACGAGTTCCCGTGCCGCCCGGACGATCCGGTCGGTGCTGAGGAGGGGCTTGCGCGGTCGGGCCATGACGCACATAGTAGGGCTGCACCAAAGAAACTAGCAGTGCTAATTTAAATGTGGGGTGATCGCATGGTGAACCTGGGACTCAGCGAGGAGCAGACCGCCGTACGGCAGCTCGCCCGGGACTTCGTCGATCGTGAGATCACCCCGCACGTGATCGCCTGGGACCGTGCCGAGGAGGTGGACCGGGGGATCGTGAAGAAGCTCGGCGAGGTCGGCTTCCTCGGCCTGACCGTCGACGAGGAGTACGGCGGCTCGGGCGGCGACCACCTGTCGTACTGCCTCGTCACCGAGGAACTCGGCCGTGGCGACTCCTCCGTGCGCGGAATCGTGTCGGTCTCCCTGGGCCTCGTCGCCAAGACCCTCGCCGCCTGGGGAAGCGAGGAACAGAAACGGCGCTGGCTGCCGGGGCTGACCTCCGGCGCGTACGTCGGCTGCTTCGGCCTCACCGAACCCGGCACCGGCTCCGACGCGGGCAACCTCACCACCCGCGCCGTTCGCGACGGCGACGACTACGTCGTCAACGGCTCCAAGATGTTCATCACGAACGGCACCTGGGCCGACGTGGTCCTGCTCTTCGCCCGCTCCACCGACGCCCCGGGCCACAAGGGCGTCTCCGCCTTCCTCGTCCCGGCCGACACCCCCGGCCTCAGCCGCCGCGCCGTCCACGGCAAGCTCGGCCTGCGCGGCCAGGCCACCGCGGAGCTCGTCCTGGAGGACGTCCGTATCCCCGCCTCCGCGGTGCTCGGGCCCGAGGGCAAGGGCTTCTCGGTCGCCATGTCGGCGCTGGCCAAGGGGCGGATGTCGGTCGCCGCCGGCTGTGTCGGCATAGCCCAGGCCGCGCTCGACGCGGCCGTGCGGTACGCGGGGGAGCGCGAGCAGTTCGGCACGCCGATCGCCGGTCACCAGCTGGTCCAGGAGCTCATCAGTGACATCGCCGTCGACGTGGACGCGGCCCGGCTGCTGACCTGGCGGGTCGCCGATCTGATCGACCGCGGCCTGCCATTCGCCACCGAGTCCTCCAAGGCCAAGCTCTTCGCCTCCGAGGCAGCCGTGCGCGCCGCCAACAACGCCCTCCAGGTCTTCGGCGGTTACGGCTACATCGACGAGTACCCGGCCGGCAAACTCCTGCGTGACGCCCGGGTGATGACCCTCTACGAGGGCACCAGCCAGATCCAGAAACTGCTCATCGGGCGCGCGCTGACGGGCGTTTCGGCGTTCTGAGCGAGCCGATGACCTGGGCTGTCGCTGAGCACGGTCCTCAGCTACCGGTTCGCCTCCCATCGCTGGCCCGAAGGCCCCGGCCCGCGCGTCCGCAGCACTCCCCACCCGGACCGGGCCCCGCCTCCTCATGCGCAAGCCCCGCTACCCCTCCGACATGACCGACGCCGAATGGGCCATCGAACCGCTGCTTCCCGTCCCGGCCTGCCAGAAACCGACCGGAGGACACCCCGAGGCCCACCCCCGACGGGAGATCGTCGACGGCATCCGCTGTCTCGTCGACAACGGCATCAAGTGGCGCTCCATGCCCGCCGACTACCCTCCCTGGCGACCGATCTACGGGTTCGCGCGACTCTGGGCCGCCACCACGCGTTGAGTCACGGATGGAACCGCCACTGACCTTCGGAAATGACATCCACTTTGTCGTCCCGGACGCGAATGGCCGTCTCGTCGTCGATGAAGTAGATCGGGAAATCCGCCCGCGCGGCGATAAGGTCGGCCCAGGCGTCGTCCCGCTCGGGGAAATCCGGCGAGTACAGGTGGGGCTTGAGATACCAGTCGAAGAGGCCGAAAGGCGGCTCCACGGTCGTCGCGCCGAGCACGTTCAGGTCCGGAGTGTCCCCGATGACGTCGGCGGAGTGCTCGGTGAGATTCCGGCTGAAGATCATAGATCCAGCGCTCACCCCCACATAGACCCGGCTCTCCAACGCCTCCAGGAAGCCGCCGGCCAGGTCGTTGCCGGTGATGCTGCGCGCGAGGTGGTAGTGGCTGCCGCCCTCGACATAGATGACGTCGGCGTGGAGCAGCCGGTCGAGCACCATCTGCCGGGGCAGGCCGTTCAGCTCCAGGACATCGAACTCCCGCCAGCCGAGGCCGTGCAGCCGGTTCATGTCCTCGACGACCCACCCGTGGTCCCCGGGCTCGGCGACCGACGCCGTGGGAACGAACACGACGTTCGCAGATCCGAACGGCTTTCCCAGCATGTCCCGCAGTGCATCCCGCAGCGTCTCGTTGCGCAGGCCGCTCGCCGTCAACAGAAGGTTCATCGGGCGAGCCAAGCACGGTTAACGGGCGCGCGCAACGAACCCCAGAACCCACCAATGCCGTCATTACATGGCTGCATCAGGAACAAGTACTGAGTACGTCGTGAGTACGTCGGCGGATGTGGCGCGGCCCACATCCGGCGATGCTCGACCCATGAGTGACACACCGGTCAGAAACCAGAACACGGCCGCCTTCTACGGTCAGGCCGTCGCCTCCTTCGCCATCGCCATGACGGCCACCGTCATCGGCATCTTCCAGCTCCACGCGGACGCCTGGGTGCGCGGCTTCCTGGGTATTGCCGTCCTCTACCTCGTCACCTCGGCCTTCACGCTCGCCAAGGTCATCCGCGACCGCCAGGAGGCCGGGCAGATCGTCAGCCGCGTCGACCAGGCCAGGCTGGAGAAGCTGCTCGCCGACCACGACCCCTTCGAGAAGCTCTGAGCCGCGTGACAAGCTCTGAGCGGGCACGCTAAGCGCTCGCTCAGCTTCGGCGGTATGGTGGAGCTCCGGTACCGAGAGGGGCGAGCTAGCGATGAGTACGGTGGAGGAGACGACCGGCGGCGAGGTCGAGCCGTGGGAAGAGGTCACCCCTGACGCGGCCCGGCGCCTGCTGGTCGCCGCCGTGGAGGCCTTCGCCGAGCGCGGCTATCACGCCACCACCACCCGCGACATCGCGGGCCGCGCCGGTATGAGCCCCGCCGCGCTCTACATCCACTACAAGACCAAGGAAGAGCTGCTCCACCGGATCAGCCGCATCGGTCACGACAAGGCCCTGGAGGTCCTCCGGACGGCCGCCCGGCGCGAAGGCACCGCCGCCGAGCGGCTCGCGGACGGCGTCAGCTCCTTCGTCCGCTGGCACGCCGGGCGGCGCACCACCGCCCGGGTCGTGCAGTACGAACTGGACGCCCTCGGTCCCGATGCCCGCGCCGAGATCGTCGCGCTGCGCCGCCAGGTCGACGCCGAGGTGCGCGGGATCATCCAGGAGGGCGTCGAGTCCGGGGAGTTCGACGTCATCGACATCCACGGCACCACCCTCGCGGTGCTCTCCCTCTGTATCGACGTCGCCCGCTGGTTCAACGTGAACGGCCCCCGCACACCCGAGCAGGTCGGCGCGCTCTACGCCGACCTCGTGCTCCGGATGGTGGGGGCCAGGTAGTCCTGCAGGCCGGGTAGCGCTACAGGTAGTACCGGGACACCGACTCCGCCACGCAGACCGGCTTGTCGCCGCCCTCGCGTTCCACGGTGAAGGCGACGGTCACCTGGACGCCGCCCGTGACGTCCTCCACGCCGGTGATCGTGGCGGTGGCGCGCAGCCGGGAACCGACCGGGACGGGGGCGGGGAAACGGACCTTGTTGGTGCCGTAGTTCACGCCCATCTTCACGCCCTCGACCTTGATCAGCTGGGGGCCGAAGAGCGGCAGCAGCGACAGGGTCAGATAGCCGTGCGCGATGGTCGTCCCGAACGGGCCCGCGGCCGCCTTCTCCGGGTCGACGTGGATCCACTGGTGGTCGCCCGTCGCCTCCGCGAACAGATCGATCCGCTTCTGGTCGACCTCCGCCCAGTCGGTGTGGCCCAGCTGCTCGCCCACGGCCGCCTTCAGCTCGTCGGGGGAGGTGAAGATCCTCGGTTCTGCCATATCGCCGGCCCTCTCGCACTCACGGGATCACACACGCATTGTCTAAGCAACTGCTTAGCATGGTCCGGTGGGGGTCCGCTGTCAACGGACCGCGACCTGGGCGGTTGGGTAGTCTCTGCGGGGTGCCGCAGATTCCCGAGAAGATTCACGAGCTGAGCGTCGGCCAGTTGTCGGCGCGCAGCGGCGCCGCCGTCTCCGCACTGCACTTCTACGAGGCCAAGGGTCTCATCAGCAGTCGGCGGACCACCGGCAACCAGCGCCGCTACACCCGTGACGCACTGCGCCGCGTGGCCTTCGTACGGGCGGCACAACGGGTCGGCATCCCTCTGGCCACCATCCGCGAGGCCCTCTCCGAACTCCCCGAGGAACGCACCCCGACCCGGGAGGACTGGGCCCGTCTCTCGGAGGCGTGGCGCGCGGAACTGGACGAACGCATCAAGCACCTCAACCGGCTGCGCGATCACCTCACCGACTGCATCGGCTGTGGCTGTCTGTCACTGGACACCTGTGTGCTGTCCAACCCGGACGACGCCTTCGGCCGGCGCCAGGCGGGTTCACGTCTGCTGCCGGAGGGCCCCTGAGCCCCGCCGGCGAGAGCGCTCGTACGACCGCGGCCTGCCGGTCGGGGGAGAGAACCACCGTACTGGCCCGCCCTTCGGCCACCAACTGGGCGTTGGACAGGGCCCGCTCGCCGCCGGGCAGCAGCAGCGTGTCCTCAAGGCCGATCCGGGTCGCCGGCCCCAGCCGCGCCGCCATCCGCGACACCGGACAGGTGCCCGCCTCCATGTCGATCCCCATGGCCGACAACGCCCCGGCGAGTTCCGCCGCGCCCGGCTCGTGCCAGTTGACCGAGGCAAGTCGGGCCGTACCGACCAGGACCGGACGCGCTCCCGGCGTCGCGACGGACCGGTTCCGCCCAGGCGCCCGTGTTGACCCCGGCCGGCACCCGCACCGACCGGCACCCGCGCCCGCGCCCGCGCCCCGATCATCTCCAGCGTCGGGCCGACCACCCGAGCGGACAGGCTCTCCCGCCCGCACGGTGTTCTGGGGTGGAGATGGATCTCCGTGGCCCCCGCCGCGACCGCCTCGGCCGCCGACCGGGCCGGCGCCGCCGACGCCGACGGTACGCCCGCGCAGTCCGCGCCCGCACGGCGTCCGTTGAGACATGCCTGCGGCCGCCGTGCCCTACCCCGATGGTGCCGGCCACCACTGACGAGGCCCGGTCGCAGCGGCAGTTGGGGGGTGCGGCGTCCCCGGCGCACCCCCACGTGGTCAGGCCGACATGAGCAGCCGCCCGCGCCGGGCGTAGGCCAGGGCCTCGGGGGTGAGCACCGGACGCGGTACCAGAATCCCGCAGTCGGCGCAGACCGGACCGGTGGCGGGCTCATGGTCCAGGTCGTACTTCCAGAAGAGGCGCTCCCCTTCGCACACCGGGCAGACCGCGCCCGGTTCGCGCTTCAGGGCGGCGATCAGCCGTCGCAGCACCTCGGCCAGTGGTTCGTCGGGATGGACCCGTGGGTCGTCGCACCAGGCCACTCCGAATCCGCCCCAGGTCAGCCGGTGCCAGTCGTCCACGCTGCCCGGGCGGCGCAGCCCGTCGTGCTTCTCCTTCTTGCGGCGCTCGGCGAACTCGACCTCGTAGGCCAGCCAGACCGCCCGCGCCTCTTCCAACTCATCCAGTGCGCCCACGAGACGCGCCGGATCGGGGGACCGGTCCTCAGGACCGAACCCGGCCCGCGAGCAGAGATGGTCCCAGGTCGCGCGGTGCCCGTAAGGAGCGAACCGCTCCAGGCACTTGCGCAGCGAATAACGCCGTAGCGCCAGATCGCACCGTGGGTCTCGCACCTGTCTCGCCAGACTCCGGAAACCGGCCATCGCCCTGCACCTCCGTCACACCTGCGGCTGTACTTCGGTCACTTCGGCGGCGTCGCACGGACTTCGCGCGGCGTTGCCGTATAGACGTATCGACACTCGATTCGGCTCCATCCGATTTCCGATGCCGCCCATAAGGCCGCCGGCCTTGACCGACGGGAGGCCGCGTCGCCACCGGGGGCGACCACTCCAAAACTTGACGCATGTTCATCTTCAATCGCGGGGATACCGGCGGTAACGTCCAGCCCACCCCCCGTCGTGAGGAGCTGCCATGCCCCGGCGCACCAGACATCACGCGTTGTTCGACAAACTGAGAACTCCCCGCAAGCTCCACGGGTTCCTGAAAGCGGCATCCGTATGCGTCCTCGTGGCGGGCCTGCTCTCCCCGCTGGCCCAGGCGACTCCGGCCGCGGCTGCCACCGCCTCCAACGACTACTGCGGCGGCCAGTGTTCGGACATCCTGCCGCCCGGTGAGAACGGCAACGCCACCCTCGCCCAGATCCTGCTCAACCAGGTCTTCGGCACCCAGCCCGACCACGCCGAGGACCAGCTCGGCCCCTACGCCAACCTGGCCACGGGTTACTCCGGCATCACCGACGCGAAGATCAACACGTTCTTCAACGACTCGTCGTTCGGGGTGGCTTCCGATCAAGTCGCCTCCACGGAGAGTCCGGCGGGTCGCGCCGACGTGACGATCGTCCGAGACAAGAAGACGGGGGTACCGCACATCACCGGTACCACCAGATACGGCACCGAGTTCGGGGCGGGTTATGCAGCGGCTGAGGACCGGCTGTGGCTGATGGACGTGTTCCGGCACGTCGGGCGCGGCCAGCTGACCACCTTCGCCGGCGGCGCCCCCTCCAACCAGGGCCTTGAGCAGGAGTTCTACCGCGACGCCCCGTACACGGAGGCCGACCTCCAGGCGCAGATCGACAACGCCGTCGCCCAAAACGGCACCCGCGGCCAGCAGGCCCTCGCGGACGCAAACGCCTATCTCGCCGGAATCAACGCCTACATAGACGGCTCCGACAGCGGCCGTTACTTCCCCGGCGAGTACGTCCTGACCGGACACAAGGACTCGATCACCAACGCCGGCACCATCGACCACTTCAAGATCACCGACCTGGTGGCGCTGGCCTCCGTCATCGGCGCGCTGTTCGGCTCCGGCGGCGGTGGTGAGGTCAACAACGCCATGTCGCTGCTCGCCGCCCAGGAGCAGTACGGCGTCGAGCAGGGCACCAAGGTCTGGGAGTCGTTCCGTGAGCGCAACGACCCCGAGGCCGCGCTCACCGTCCACAACGGCGAGAGCTTCCCGTACGGCACCAAGCCGTCCGACCCGCAGGGCGGGGCACTGCCGGACGCCGGTTCGGTGGCGACCGAGCCACTGGTCTACGACGCCACGGGCACCGGCGCCGACCAGAGCGCCGGCGCGGCCTCCGCGACGGCCACCGCGAACGCCCTGAGCTCCGCCAGGCGCGGGATGTCCAACGCCCTGGTCGTCAGCGGCAAGTACACCGCGAGCGGCCACCCCGTCGCCGTCTTCGGACCGCAGACCGGCTACTTCGCCCCGCAACTGCTCATGCTCCAGGAGATCCAGGGCCCGGGCATCAGCGCCCGCGGCGCCTCCTTCGCGGGCCTGAGCATGTACGTCGAACTCGGCCGGGGACAGGACTACGCGTGGTCCGCCACGACCTCCGGCCAGGACATCATCGACACCTACGCCGTCGAACTCTGCCAGGACGACTTCCACTACCTCTACCACGGCACCTGCACGGCCATGGACAAGATCGAGCAGAAGAACTCCTGGAAGCCGACGACCGCCGACGGCACGGCCGCCGGCTCGTACACCATGCGCGTGTGGAAGACGAAGTACGGACCCGTCGAATACCGCGCGACCGTCGGCGGGAAGAAGGTCGCCTACACCACCCTGCGCTCCTCCTACATGCACGAGGCCGACTCGATCATCGGCTTCCAGATGCTCAACGACCCCGGCTATGTGAAGAGCCCGCAGACCTTCCAGAGCGCGGTGCAGCACATCAACTACACCTTCAACTGGTTCTACGCCGACTCCACGCACACCGCGTACTACAACAGCGGTGACAACCCGGTGCGCGCGAGCGGTGTCGACCCCGAGTTCCCGGTCTGGGGCCAGGCGGCCTACGAGTGGCAGAACTGGGTTCCGTCCACCAACACGGCCGACTACACGCCCGCCTCCCAGCACCCCCGGTCCGTCGACCAGGACTACTACATCTCCTGGAACAACAAGCAGGCGCTGAACTACACGACAGCGAGCTGGGGTGACGGGTCCGTCCACCGCGGCGACCTCCTTGAGGACCGGGTGAAGAAACTCGTCGCGGCCGGGGGCGTCACGCGCTCTTCGCTTGTCAAGGCCATGGCAGACGCGGCGCTCGCGGACCTGCGGGCCGAGGACGTGCTGCCGAATCTGCTGAAGGTGATCAACAGCAGTACGGTGACCGACTCCACGGCCGCCGCGGCCGTCAGCAAGCTGCAGACCTGGCTGAACGCGGGCGGCAAGCGCACGGAGACCTCGGCGGGTTCCAAGGCGTACGCCAACTCCGAGGCCATCCGGATCCTGGACGCCTGGTGGCCGCTGCTGGTGAAGGCCGAGTTCCAGCCCGGCCTCGGTGACGGCCTGTACACCGCGATCACCGCCAACCTGCCGGTCGACGAGGCCCCGTCGGCCGCCCACGGGCCCACCGGCTCGCACGCGGGAAGCTCCTTCCAGTACGGCTGGTGGAGCTATGTCGACAAGGACATGCGGTCCGTGCTCGGGCAGAGCGTGCCGGGGCCGCTGGCCGAGCGGTACTGCGGCGGCGGCAGCCTAAGCGCCTGCCGGGACATCCTGATCAGCACGCTGAAGACGGCGGCCGGCACGAGTGCGTCCACGGTCTATCCCGCGGACTCCCTGTGCTCGGCGGGCGACCAGTGGTGCGCCGACTCGATCGTCCAGCGCACCCTGGGTGGCATCAAGCACTACAACATCAGCTGGCAGAACCGGCCGACCTTCCAGCAGGTCGTGGAGTTCACCTCGCACCGCTGAGCCGTTACGCCCATGGCGGCGGGGTCAGGCGATCCGCCCCGCCGCCAGCACCACCCTCGCCAGTTCGGGGTGCACGATGTCGCTGTGTGCCCCGGACGGCGGGCCGCCCTTGCGTACCACCGCCGCCGCGTCGACGTTCACGCAACCCGACGCGGCGAGCGGACCGCGCAGGGCCGCCGCCAGGTCCAGCGACCGGGTTCCCGGCACCGCCTGGACACCGTCGTGCCCCATCGCCCCCCACCTGGCACCCAGCGTCCCGCCCACGTCCACGCCCAGGACCGACTCGTCGTCGTCCGCCATCCGCGAGGCCAGCGGATACAGCGTGCCCAGCGACCCGTCGAAGCGGGAGTAACAGCACACCAGCGGACCGTCGATCCGGTTCTGCTGGCCCTGCAGCACCCCGCCCGCACGCGGGTCGTGAGGCAGCCGGGTGGCGAACGCGTAGTGGGAGAAGGCCCCTTGCAGCAGCGTCACGGACTTCACCGTACGCACCCCGTCCGGCAGCCCGCGCAGCGCGAACGACACCAGCCGGCCGCCGAAGCTGTGCCCGACCAGATGCACCCGCACCTCCGGGGCGGCCCCCGCCAACTGCCCCACGACCCGCCCGAGTCCGCGCTCCCCGACGGTGCCCGCCCGCCGCTTCATCGCGTAGTACGTCGCCTGCCGCAGCAACTCCTTCGCGCCGTCCCACGGGTCGGGCAGCGCGAACTCGGCCACGCCGGCGCCCTGCTGGAGGGAGGCCAGCGCCTGCGCGAACTCCTCGCACAGGGCCGCCGTGTCCCCGGTGAACAGCACCGGCTCGCTCTGCGGGGCACCCTCACGAAGCGTGTCCGCCGCGAACAGGGGCTGGGGCCCGCCCGGCAGGACCTCGACGAGCAGCCGTACCAGCCGCCCGAACTCCGTGAGTTCGTTCACCGGGCGCTGGTCCAGCATCCGGGCGATCTGGTCGACCACGGTGGCCCGCCCGGGGAACGTCTCAAGCAGTGCGTGCCGTGTGTCCTTGTCGAGGACGGGGGCCGGTCTTTCCTCCGCCTCCGTGGCCACCACGGACTTCGGGAAGTCGGGGATCGGCTCGTCGCAGAACCGCATCGACGGCCACACCACCCCGACGTACCCGATCCTCGCCTTCGGCAGGAGCTTCGGGATCGGTGCGAGGAACCGCCGGTACAGGGCGGTCGCCCCTGAACGGTCGTTGTTCCAGCCGTGCGCGAAGACGATCAGGTCATGGACGCCATGACCCGTGAGCTCGCCCAGCAGCCGGTCGCGTTCGCCATCGTCCGGGTCCCCGTCCGCGTCGAAGGTCAGCTCCCAGTAGGGAGCCACGCTCATCCCACGATCCGCCATGCCGGGCTCCTCGTCCCCCGAACCGGTCCGATGTGCGCGCATCGTCCCGCCGCCGCGCAGGGTTGGCCATAGAACGCGCCTCACCTGTAGAGCAGAAATTCCTTTCGGATGCGGCGGAACGCGGCGAGTTCGTCCTGCCACGCGCCGACGATCTCGTCCGTGCCCGCGCCCGCGTCGGTCATCGTGCGCACGGTCGTCGATCCGGTGAGCTTGTCGATCCAGTTGTCCGACCGCCAGGCGAAGCCGCTCCACACCTTCTTGGCGGTGACCAGGAGTGCGATCCCGGTGCGTACGGGGTCGAACGCGGCCCGGTCGTGCACATGGATCTGCACCCCGCCGACGGTCCTGCCCTGGAACTTGGAGAAGGTGGGCGCGAAATAGGCCTCCCTGAACCGCACGCCCGGCAGGCCGAGTCCGTTGACGGCGGCCGCCCACCGCGCGTCGACTCCCTCCGCGCCCAGCAGTTCGAACGGGCGGGTCGTGCCCCGTCCCTCGGACAGGTTCGTGCCCTCGAAGAGACAGGTTCCCGCGTACACGAGGGCGGTGTCCGGGGTGGGCATGTTGGGGCTCGGCGGCACCCAGGGCAGTCCGTAGGCGTCGTAGAAGCGGGAGCGCTGCCAGCCCGTCATGGTGACGACGTCCAGAGCGACCGGTGTGCTCAGGAACTCCGCGTTGAACAGCCCGGCGAGCTCGGCGACGGTCATCCCGTGCGCCTGCGCGATCGGCTGCCGGCCGACGAAACTGGCGAACTCCTTGTGCAGGACCGGCCCCTGGGCCGTGCGGCCGGTCACCGGGTTGGGGCGGTCGAGCACGACGAAGCGCCTGCCGGCGAGCCGGGCGGCCTCCATGCAGTCGTACAGCGTCCAGATGTACGTGTAGAAACGGGCGCCGACGTCCTGGATGTCGAAGACGACCGTGTCGACGCCGGAGGCGGTGAAGATGTCGGCGAGGGGCCGGCCGCTCTTGAGGTAGGTGTCGTAGACGGGGAGGCCGGTCGCCGGGTCGTCGTAGCGGCCCTCGGAGCCGCCGGCCTGGGCGGTGCCGCGGAAGCCGTGCTCGGGGCCGAAGACCGCCGTGAGTTCGACCCGCGGGTCGGCGTGCATGACGTCGACGATGTGGCGGACGTCGGTGGTGATGCCGGTGGGGTTGGTGACGATGCCGACTTTTTGGCCGTCGAGGAGGGTGTAGCCGGTGGCGGAGAGACGGTCGAAACCGGTGCGGAGGTGATCCTGGGTGTCGGGTGCGGTTGCCGTGGGCGTGAGGGGCACGGCCGCCGCCGTGGCCGCGGCGAGCAGACTTCGTCTGGAAGGGCGCATGGGGTGACCTCCACGTCGGTTGCTACCGCACGCAGTGTGCTACGCGCTGGCCGTATGCGGCTGGTCGCGCAGCTCCCCGGCGCGATTCCGTCACCCTTCCCTCGCACATACCGACCGGTTAGTGTGTCGATCCTGAGCCGAGTTTTGTCGCGTCGTGTCGAAGGAGACCGATGGTGGGAGCCGTGCAGGATGCGGGAGTCGTCGTCACCGGAGCGGGGGGTGGCATCGGGGCGGCCCTTGCCCGGCGGTTCGCCGCCGAGGGTGCCCGGGTCGTGGTGAACGACCTGGACGGCGCCAAGGCCGCCGCCGTGGCCGAGGAGATCGGCGGGATCGCCGTCCCGGGTGACGCGTCCGGCATCGTCGGCGCCGCCCGGGACGCGCTCGGCGGGAGCGTGGACGTCTACTGCGCCAACGCCGGGCTCGCCTCCGGGGGGTCCGAGGCGGCCGAGGCGGGGGTCTGGGCCGCCGCCTGGGACGTCAACGTCATGGCCCATGTGCGGGCCGCGCAGGAGCTGCTGCCCGACTGGCTGGAGCGGGGCAGCGGCCGGTTCGTGTCCACCGTGTCCGCCGCCGGGCTGCTCACCATGATCGGGGCCGCGCCGTACAGCGTGACCAAGCACGCCGCGTACGCCTTCGCCGAGTGGCTGTCGCTGACGTACCGGCACCGTGGGCTCCAGGTGCACGCGATCTGCCCGCAGGGGGTCCGTACCGACATGCTCGCCGCCACCGGCAGCGCGGGCGACCTGGTGCTCCAGCCGACCGCGATCGAGCCGGAGGCCGTCGCGGACGCGCTGTTCAAGGGGATGGCGGAGGAGCGGTTCCTGATCCTGCCGCACCCCGAGGTGGCCGAGTTCTACCAGGCGCGGGCCGCCGGTCCGGACCGCTGGCTCGCCGGCATGAACCACATCCAGCAGAAGTGGGAGGCCACCCTGTGACCCGGTCGGAGACGGAATCCATCTATGCGGGCCGGCCCTGGCTGGCGTTGCTCAACGAAGCCCAGCGCGGCCCGGTCGATCCCCCCGACTCGATGGTGCAGGCCCTGCGGGCCGCCGTCGCCGAGGCGCCCGAACGCGCCTTCCTCGCCTACTTCGACGCCCGTCTCAGCTTTCGCGAGGTCGACGAGCTGACCGACTCCATCGCCGCGTATCTCGCCGAGCGCGGTCTGGAGCGCGGGGACCGGGTCGCCGTGATCCTGCAGAACTCACCGCACTTCGTGCTCGCCCTGCTCGGTGCCTGGAAGGCGGGCGCGACCGTCGTACCGGTCAACCCGATGTACAAGTCGGGGGAGGTCTCCCACGTCCTGCGGGACGGAGAGGTGGCCGCGCTGGTCTGCTCGCAGCGGGCCTGGGAGTCGTATCTGCGCGACACGGCCGCCGACTCGACGGTGCGGACCGTGCTCACCACGAGCGAGCTGGACTTCCAGACGCGTGACGACGCGCGCGTGCTGGCCTTCGAGCGGCTGCCGCAGGCCGCCGACACCGAGGACCTGGTGGCCGTCGCGCGCCGGGGCGGCAAGGCCCCCGAGGGGCGGGACCCGGTACCGTCCGACATCGCGCTGATCAGCTACACCTCCGGAACGAGCGGCACCCCCAAGGGCGCCACCAACCTGCACGGCAACATCATGTACAACGCCGAGCGGCAGAAGACCGGCCTCGCGCTGCCCGAGGGGCCGGTCTACTACGCCCTCGCGCCCCTCTTCCACATCACCGGCATGGTCTGCCAGCTCGGCGCCTGCCTGACCAGCGCGGGCACGCTGGTGCTGACGTACCGCTTCGAGCCGGGCCTGGTCCTCGAGGCGTTCACCGAGCACCGGCCGCACTACACGGTCGGCCCCTCCACCGCCTTCATGGCGCTTGCCGCCCACCAGGACGTCACCCCGGAGCACTTCGCCTCCTTCGTGAACATCTCCTCCGGCGGCGCGCCCCTGCCGCCCGCGCTGGTGGAGAAGTTCCGGGCGGGCTACGGGCCGTACATCAGGAACGGCTACGGGCTCACCGAATGCACCGCGCCCTGCGCCTCCGTGCCGCCGCGCCTTGAGGCACCCGTGGACCCAGCCTCCGGGACCCTCGCCGTCGGGGTGCCCGGCCCCGACACGGTCGTCCGGATCGTCGACGACGAGGGCAACGAACTGCCCTTCGGCGAGCAGGGCGAGATCGTCGTACGCGGGCCGCAGGTCGTGCCCGGGTACTGGCGGAGGCCCGAGGCGACCGCCGAGACCTTTCCGGACGGCGAGTTGCGCACCGGCGACATCGGCTTCATGGATCCGCAGGGCTGGCTGTACGTCGTCGACCGCAAGAAGGACATGATCAACGCGTCCGGCTTCAAAGTCTGGCCGCGCGAGGTCGAGGACGTGCTGTACACGCATCCGGCGGTGCGTGAGGCGGCCGTCGTCGGGGTGCCTGACGGATACCGCGGGGAGACCGTCAAGGCCTACATCAGTCTTCGCCCCGGTGCTGCAACCGATCCCGGCGATCTGGCCCTCTATTGCAAGGAGAGGCTGGCCGCTTACAAGTATCCGCGGCTCGTGGAGATCCTGCCCGACCTGCCGAAGACGGCAAGTGGGAAGATCCTCCGGCGGGAACTTCGTTCCCGGCCGCAACAGGGTTAGCAGACATACGAGAGAGGCAGGTGGCGGCAGTGCCCAGGACGACGGACGGCGACGGAGCTCCTGTTCCGCAGCGGCTCCTGGCCGCCGCCACCCGGCTCTTCGCCGAGCAGGGCTACGACCGCACGTCCGTGCAGGAGATCGTGGAGGCGGCCGGCGTCACCAAGGGGGCGCTGTACCACTACTTCGGCTCCAAGGACGATCTCCTGCACGAGGTGTACGCGCGCGTGCTGCGCGTACAGCAGGAGCGGCTCGACGCCTTCGCGAACGCGGACGAGCCGATCGAGAAGCGGCTGCGGGGCGCGGCCGCCGACGTCGTGGTGACGACGATCGAGAACCTCGACGACGCGATGATCTTCTTCCGGTCCATGCACCATCTGAGCCCGGAGAAGAACAAGCAGGTGCGCGCCGAGCGCCGGCGCTACCACGAACGCTTCCGCGCGCTGATCGAGGAGGGCCAGCGCGAGGGCGTCTTCTCCACGGCGACCCCGGCCGACCTGGTCGTGGACTACCACTTCGGCTCGGTACACCACCTGTCGACCTGGTACCGGCCGGACGGCCCCATGACCCCTCAGGAGGTCGCCGACCAGCTGGCCGACCTGCTGCTGCGGGCACTGCGTCCCTGACGCAGCGGGCTTACGGGAGCGCTCCCCAGCCGGTGGGCGAACGGGGCCTGACCGAGTACGGTCCGGCCCCGTTCGCCGCGTCAACTACAGGTACTTCTTCAGCTCCCGGCGTGCCAGCGACCGCTGGTGCACCTCGTCCGGGCCGTCGGCGATCATCAACGTGCGGGCTCCGGCGTACAGTTCGGCCAGCGGGAAGTCCTGGCTGACACCGCCCGCGCCGTGCAGCTGGATCGCGCGGTCGATGATGTCGACGACCGCCCGCGGGGTGGCGATCTTGATGGACTGGATCTCCGTGTGGGCGCCCCGGTTGCCGGCCGTGTCCATCAGCCAGGCGGTCTTCAGGACCAGCAGCCGCAGCTGTTCGACGGTCACCCGCGCGTCCGCGATCCAGTTGTGGACCACGCCCTGCTGGGCCAGCGCCTTGCCGAAGGCCGTCCGGGAGACGGCCCGCCTGCACATCAGCTCGATCGCCCGCTCGGCCATGCCGATCAGCCGCATGCAGTGGTGGATACGGCCGGGGCCGAGCCGGGCCTGGGCGATGGCGAAGCCGCCGCCCTCCTCACCGATCAGGTTCGACACCGGCACGCGCGCCTGGTCGAAGATCACCTCGGCGTGGCCGCCGTGGTAGTGGTCCTCGTACCCGAACACCCGCATCGCGCGCTTAACGGTGACGCCCGGGGTGTCGCGCGGGACCAGGACCATGGACTGCTGGCGCCGGATGTCGGCGCCGTCCGGGTCGGTCTTGCCCATCACGATGAAGATCTTGCAGTCCGGGTTCATCGCCCCGGAGATGTACCACTTGCGGCCCGTGATGACGTAGTCGTCGCCGTCGCGCTCGATGTGCGTGGTGATGTTGGTGGCGTCGGAAGAGGCCACCTCCGGCTCGGTCATGGCGAACGCGGAACGGATCTCACCGGCCAGCAGCGGCTCCAGCCACTGCTTCCGCTGCGCCTCGTCGGCGAACTGGGCCAGCACCTCCATGTTGCCGGTGTCCGGGGCCGCGCAGTTCAACGCGGTGGGCGCCAACTGCGGGGAACGGCCGGTGATCTCGGCGAGGGGCGCGTACTGGAGGTTGGTGAGACCGGCGCCGTACTCGGCGTCCGGCAGGAAGAGGTTCCACAGACCCTGCCTGCGCGCCTCCGCCTTCAGTTCCTCGACCACGGCCGGGGTGTCCCACGGCGAGGCGAGCGCGGCGCGCTGCTCCTCGGCGACCGCCTCGGCCGGGTAGACGTGCTCGTCCATGAAGGCCAGGAGCTTGGCGCGCAGCTCCTCGGTGCGTGCGTCGAACGCGAAGTCCATGGCCGGTCAGCCTTCCTGAAGAGTGGTCAGTCCGTGCTCGATGAAGACGGGGACGAGTTCGCCGATGCGGTCGAAGCCCTGCCCGAGCGTCTGGCCCTGCGTGTACCGGTAGTGGATGCCCTCCAGGATCACGGCGAGCTTGAACCAGGCGAACGCGGTGTACCAGGAGATGTGCGAGACGTCCCGCCCCGAGCGGGCCGCGTAGCGCTCGACCAGCTCCCGCGGATCCGGGTGGCCGGGCGCCTCGGCGGTCGTCGACACCGGTGAGTCGGGCGCACCCAGCGGCTGGCTGTACATCACCAGCAGGCCCAGGTCGGTCAGCGGGTCGCCGAGTGTGGACATCTCCCAGTCGAGGATCGCCCTGATCGTGTCGTCGTCGCCGATCAGGACGTTGTCGAGGCGGTAGTCGCCGTGGATAACGGTGGGCGCGGGGGAGCCGGGCAGTCGGCGGCCAAGCGTGGCGTGCAGCTCGTCGATGCCGGCCAGCTCACGGTTGCGGGAGGCGTCCAGCTGCTTGCCCCAGCGGCGGAGCTGCCGGTCCAGGAAGCCCTCCGGGCGGCCGAAGTCGGCGAGACCGACCGCTTCCGGGTCCACGGCGTGCAGTTCGACGAGCGTGTCGACGAGGGACAGCACGGCGTCCCGGGTGCGCTCGGGGCCGAGCGGGACGAGCTGTTCGGAGGTGCGGTACGGAGTGCCCTCGACGAACTCCATGACATAGAACGGCGCGCCGAGGACCTCCTCGTCCTCGCACAGCAGCACCGGCCGCGGCACCGGCACCTCGGTCGGGTACAGCGCGCTGATCACCCGGTGCTCGCGCTTCATGTCGTGCGCGGTGGCCAGGACGTGGCCCAGCGGCGGCCTTCGTACAACCCACTGCGAGGTGCCGTCGGAGACCGCGTAGGTGAGGTTCGACCGTCCGCCCTCGATCAGCCTTCCGGTCAGTGGACCGGTCACCAGACCGGGGCGCTCGCGGTCGAGCAGCCCGCGCAGCCGGTCGAGATCCAGTCCGGGCGGGTGGTCGGGGCTCATGCATCGCTCCTACGAACGAGTGAACAGGACCCGACTTATGATGCCGACCAGTCGGTATGCCGTCCAGCAGGTGAGCCAAACGTGACCGGGACCACCCCGGGATCCGGCCGGTGGGCGACGGCTCCCCGCGCGCGCAGAGCGGGGAGCCGCCGTCCGGCTCGGGACCGTCTCAGTGATCGTCCCAGTGACCGTTGTGCTCGGCGTGCCGGTGGCCGTCGTGCAGATAGTCGATGTGGTCGCCGTGCAGCACGCCGGTGTGGCCGCAGCCGTCGCCGTGCCGGTGGTCGTGGTCCTCGTGGGTCACATGCCCGTCGGGCTCGCACTCGTCCCAGTGGCCGCTGTGCTCGCGGTGCAGATGCCCGTTGTGCGCGTAGTCGACATGGTCACCGTGCGGCACCTGGTCGTGCCCGCAGCCCTGTCCATGGCTGTGGCCGTGCGCGGTGTGTTCCTGATGAAGCGTGGTCATGGTCTTTCGCCTTCAGCCGTACGGGGTTCAGGGGTGTGGCGTGACGCCGACGGAAAGGCTGCCACGCGAACGGCACATATGCGGGCATCCCGGTTGCGTGGCGTCCGAGTACCCCGGAGGGTCATTCGCATGAAGGGCATCAGCTACAGACGGTACGGCGGACCCGAGGTGCTGGAGTACGGCGAGGTCAGGGATCCGAAGGTCGGCCCCGACACGGTGCTGGTGAAGGTCCGGGCGGCGGCCGTCAACCCGGTCGACTGGAAGTGCCGCGAGGGCCGTCTGAACGCTGTCCTGGACGCCGTCTTCCCGGTGATCCCCGGCTGGGACGTCTCCGGGATCGTCGTCCAGCCGGGCATCGCCGTGCCCGAGTTCGCGGTCGGCGACGAGGTGATCGGCTATGTGCGCGAGGACTTCCTCTCCCGGGGCACCTTCGCCGAGTACGTCGCCGCCCCGGTGCGCACCCTCGCCCACAAGCCGCGCAACCTCTCCTTCGAGGAGGCCGCCGGGCTGCCGCTGGCCGGCCTCACCGCCTACCAGGTGCTGATCCACGCCCTGGAGGTCAAGCGCGGCGAGACGGTCCTGGTGCACGCCGCCGCCGGCGGGGTCGGCTCCCTCGCCGTCCAGATCGCGGCGCACCTCGGCGCCCGGGTCATCGGTACCGCGAGCGAACGCAACCACGACTTCGTACGGGGCCTCGGCGGCGAGCCGGTGACCTATGGCCGGGGCCTGGCCGAACGCGTGCGGGGGCTGGCCCCGGAGGGCGTGGCCGCGGTCTTCGACACCGTCGGCGGCGAGGCCCTGACCAGCTCGGCGAACCTGCTCGCCCCCGAGGGCCGGATGGCTTCCATCGCCGACCCGGACGTCGTCGACTTCGGCGGCCGCTACTGCTTCGTCCGCCCCGACGCCGAGGACCTGAAACGGCTTGCCGCGCTCGCCGAACAGGGGGCGGTGACCGTGCACGTCACCGAGACGTTCCCGCTCGAGCAGACGGCCGACGCGCACCGGCGCAGCCAGGAGGGGCACACCCGGGGCAAGCTGGTGGTCACCGTGGGCTGAACGGAGGGCTGGGCCTTCGGTAGGGACAGTGCGTTCCGTAACGACCGGGGCTATGGCCGGGACCGGCGGTGGTGGCGGTGGCCTACACGACCAGCGCGGCGGCGCAGAGGGCGAGGGCGACCGTGCACAGCACCGCCGCGGTCGCCTGCCGCGGGAGCAGCGCCGAAGGACGGTCGGTGGCCGCGAGGGCGCGGATACGGCGGTTGGCGACCAGGAGGAAGCCCAGCCACAGCGTGCAGCAGGCCGCGCAGGCGACCACTCCGCCGGCCGAGGCGCTGCCGTGCAGGGCGGTCTTCGCCGCGAGTATGGCGGCGACGGTCGCCGAGAGTGTCGTACGACGCCAGGCCAGCCGGGTCCGCTCCGGCTGGAGCCCCGGGTCACGCGTCGGCGCCGTCATCCTTCCCACCCGACGAGCACCACGATGACCATCGCTACGGCGACCACGGCGATGACCACGCTGAGCAGCGCCGGGAACCGGGACACCGGCAGATCCTCACCGCGCCGCATCGCCCGCTCGCAGCGGATCCAGTGGTTCACGGCCCGCAGCGAGCACAGCACGCCGGCCGCGAGGAGCGCGAGCGCGAGACCGACACGCCAGCCCCAGCGGAGGTCGGGCAGGAACTGGTCCACGGCGAAACCGCCGCCGATCAGGGCGAGGGCAGTGCGCAGCCAGGCCAGGAAGGTCCGCTCGTTGGCGAGGGAGAAACGGTAGTCGGGGGTCGTTCCCTCTTGGCGCACCTCTTCGGGGGCGAACCACAAACGGACGTTCCGCGCGAATTCGATCACGTGCAGGAAGACTACCGGGGGGTGCGGCCGTGGTCGGTCGGCTGCGGATGGGTGGGGCTGGTCGCACAGTTCCACACGCAGTTCCCCGCGCCCCGACGCCCCCCCGCCTCAGCCCCGCCACTCCCGCAGCCGCTCCCACGCCGCCAAGCCGTCCGGCACCCACTTCCACTCGGCGAGCCGCTCCGCCAGTTCCTCCTCCGTGAGGAAGGCGTGCCACGCCACTTCCTCCACCTGCGGCCGTACCGGCAAGTCGCAGCGGACCTCGTACACCGCCGACCACCAGCTGTGGCCGGCGCCGTCGTCGTACCGGAACTTGAAGAGGAACGTCGGCCTGGGCAGCCCGGACACGCCCAGTTCCTCCTCGGCCTCGCGCAGGGCCGCGTCGTCGTAGGACTCGCCCGTGCCCACCACGCCTCCGACGAACATGTCGTACAGGGACGGGAAGACCAGCTTGGTCGCCGTGCGGCGGTGGACGAAGACGCGGCCGGCGGCGTCGCGGGCCAGGATGAAGGCGCAGCGGTGACGCAGGCCCCGGGCGTACGCCTCACCCCGTGGGGCCTGTCCGATCACCCGGTCGTGCTCGTCGACGATGTCGAGGATTTCGTCAGCAGCGCTCATGCCGCCATCCAAGCAGGGCGGCGGGCGGGGGCGTCAGCGCGGCTGGAGGTCCCGCGAGGGCTCCTGCGGCGCCGTACCGCGCGGCATCGCGGGGTGCAGCCCGAGCAGCACGATGCCCGCCACGATCGCCGCGAGCCCGGCCGCCTCCCAGGCCAGTGCCCCGGTGTCGGTGCGCAGCCGGTCCCCGAGGAAGCCGACGCCGCAGAGGATCCCGGCGAGCGGCTGGGCCGCGGTGAGCGCGGGCAGCGACATGCGCAGCTCCGCGGTCTCGAAGGCGCTCTGGACGAGGATCAGCCCGGTGACCCCGAGCACCAGCACGCCGTACGGCTGCCAGCCGGTGAGTACCTCGGTGAGGCCGCCCTCGGAGAAGCGTGTGCCGGTGACCCGGGTCAGCGCATCCTGTACGCCGTACAGCAGGCCGGCGGCGAGGGCGAGCAGCGTCGGCCCGGCGCTGAGGCGGGACCGCTTGGCGTAGGTGGTGAGGAGCAGGGCGATGCCGACCATCACGCCGATGATCAGCCAGTGGCGCAGTGGGTTGGTGATGGCATGGCCGCCGCGTGGCTCGCCCGCCAGGATGAACGTGGTGACGCCGCCCGCGAGCAGGATGAGGCCCGCCCAGCCCTGGTGGCTCAGGGGATGCTTGGTCTGGTGCCGGGAGAGCGCGAGGGCGAAGAGGAGGTTGGTCGCCAGCAGTGGTTCGACGAGGGAGATCTCGCCCTTGCCGAGGGCGATCGCGCCGAGGATCATGCCGGCCACCATCAGGCCGATACCGCCGAGCCAGCGCGGCACCTTCATCAGGTCGAGCAGCAGCCGGGGCGAGAGGAAGTCGCTGAGCGGTGCCTTCTGGGCGACGTTCTGCTGGAGTACGAACCCGAAGCCCAGGCAACAGGCCGCGCTCACGGCCAGAGTCAGAACCAGAACGGACACGCTGCGTACCTCGATCATGCGGCCGGGCTACGGGGTGCGTAGTGGCCGACTGTAGCGTTCCCGGATGGGTGTTGCCCTGGGAGTACCCGGAACCGGGCAGTTGACTCGGTCACGTCGCCCGAGCCGATCACGGCGGGTGGATCAGGGCGGTGGCGGACCGTACGGCCATGGTCCGACGTCCGGGCGGCCCGCGCCATGGCGTACGCCACAGCCGGAACCCGGAGCCCCACGGCCACGGTACGCCGGACGGCCTGAGGCGCGCGTCAAGTTCCGGCCCGTTCAAGGTAGTTGAACGGGGTACCAGCCCGCCCGGCTTGACGTAAAGCCTTGGCTGGGGATTGGCTGTGCGTGATCGGCCGATGGCAGCCCGACAACCAGGAAGTTCCGCGGTGCCCCCAACCCCGCCCCTCTTAGGCCCAGGCCGGACCGTCGCCGAAGGTCCCCTCGTGGCAGCGCACCCCCAGTGCGAACACTGTCCCGACGACGCCCTCGACGACGCCGAACTCATCTCCGCGCGAGCCGCGTTGGCCCAGGGCCGCTGGCAGTTCGCCCGTTCCCTGCTGCTCCACACGGGTGACGACTGGGACCGCCGGGGCCACCGGGTCACCGTCCTCGCCCGCGAGCCCTACGCCGCCGCCTGGGCCCACGATTGGCTGCTCGCCGAGCCCGGCTCCGCGGCTGCCGCCACCCTCTACGCCCTGGCTCTGGTCCGGCGCGCCCTGCGCGGCAGGGAAGCCTCCGACCGGGCCCGCGAGGCCTGCTCCGGCGCCGCCGAGCTCGCCCCGGCCGACCCCACCCCGTGGCTGGGCCTCCTCCTGCTGGCCCGCCACCTCGGTAGCGACGACCAGACGCGCCGCATGTTCGACGAGGTGCGCGGCCGCCATCCCGAGCACCATCACGCCCACCACCTGATGGCCGCCCGCATCGCGGAGACCGAGACAGAGGGGACGTACGAACTGTGCGCCTTCGCGGAACGCTCGGCTGCCGCCGCCCCGGCCGACTCCCCGCTCGCCGTGCTCCCCGTGGTCGCATACACCGAGCGGCACCGCGTGCTCGCCGCCACCGGCCAAGCGCCCGCCGACCCGGCCGCCGCCGGCCACTGGGCCGAGCCGTCCGCCCGTCGTGCCCTGAGCGCGGCCTTCGACTGGTGGCTGGAGTGGGGGATCGAGGAACACCCGCGCCGCCACATCGACCTCAACCACCTCGCCCACGCCACCTCCGGCGCCGGCCGGTACGCGGAGGCGGCGGCCCTGTTTCAGCGCATCGGCCGCCATGTCACCCAGGTGCCGTGGTCCTACCCGGACCGTGACCCGTGCGAGGCGTTCCGGGCGGCCCGGGAGCTCGCGCTCGGAAGTGCATGAGAAGAGGTTGTGGATTTCTTACGGCCGTGCGATTTCCTGGCCTGGCCCGCCCCAAGGGTGTTCGAATGAGTACGTGAACTCTGAACAATCCGAGTCGGGCCGCCCGATCGGCCGCCGGGTGTTCCTCGGCACCATCGGCCTGGGCGCCCTCGGTGTCGTGGCCGCGCCGGTGCTGCAGCGCGGCACCGAGGCGTTCCTGGGCACCCTGTCCGGCAAGGACCCCACGGGCCTGACCGGCCTGCTCCCGAACGGCGGCGGCTTCCGCTACTACTCGGTGGCCGCGTCGGTGCCGGACAAGACCGCCGCGGACTACCAACTGAAGATCGACGGCCTGGTCGACAAGCCGCACACCTACAGCCTGGCCGACCTGCGCGCGCTGCCGCAGACCCGGCTGGTCAAGGACGTCCAGTGCGTGACCGGCTGGCGGGTCCCCGGCACGCCCTTCGAGGGCGTCCGCCTCTCGCACCTGCTGGACCTGGCCGGCGTCCGCGGCACCGCCAAGGCGATCCGTTTCACCTGCTTCGACGGCGTGTACACCGAGAGCCTCACCCTGGACCAGGCGCGGCGGCCGGACATCCTGGTCGCGCTGCGCATGCAGGACAAGGTCATCGGCCACGACCACGGCGGCCCGGTCCGCCTCTACGCCGCCCCCATGTACTTCTACAAATCGGCCAAGTGGCTCTCCGGCATCACGGTGACCGACAAGGTGCAGCCGGGCTACTGGGAGAACCTCGGCTACGACGTCGACGCCTGGGTCGGCCGCTCGAACGGACGTGACGATGAGCCTACGAGCTGAGGCACCGGCCGCCACGGGCCGGCTGCACCGCTTCACCGCCACCGAGCGCTGGATCCACCGCACGACGGCCGCGCTGATGGGCATCTGCGTCCTGACGGCCGCCGTCCTCTACATCCCGCAGCTGGCGATCCTGGTCGGGCGCCGCGAACTGGTCGTGCGCGTCCACGAGTGCGCGGGCCTGGCCCTCCCGGTCCCGGTCCTGCTCGGCCTCGCCTCCCGAGCCTTCCGCAGGGACCTCGGCTTCCTGAACCGCTTCGGCCCCCACGACCGGCTCTGGCTGCATGCCGCCCTGAGCCGCGACAAACGCCCGTCCTCCCGCCCGGCGGGCAAGTTCAACGCCGGCCAGAAGATCTTCGCGAACTGGATCGCCGGCGCGACCCTGGTCATGCTCGCCACGGGCCTGCTGATGTGGTTCACCCACCTCACCCCGCTGATGTGGCGCACCTCGGCCACCTTCGTCCACGACTGGCTGTCCCTGACGGTCGGCGTCGTCCTGGCGGGCCACATCGGGATGGCCATGGCCGACCCGGAGGCGAGACAGGGGCTGCGGACGGGGAAGGTGAGCAGGGAGTGGGCCAAGCGGGAGCATCCGCTGTGGCGGCCGTAGCTCTACCGTTGAGCCGGCACGGCGGAACCCGGCGGTGCCCGGCCGGCCGCACCGTCGGACCCCGCCCACACCCTCAGGTTCCGAAATCCAGCAGCACCTTGCACGACCGGTCCCGGTCGGCCGCCAGCGCGAAGGCGTGCTCCGCCTCCGGTACCGGCACCACCGCGCTGATCAGTCCGTCGAACGTCGGCTCCCGCGTCAGCAACTGCAACGCCTCGTCGAACTCCCCGTCGAAGCGGAACGCGCCCCGTAGTTCGATCTCCCGGGTCACCACCAGGTTCCCGGCGAACGGTGACGGACCCGGCGGCAGCATGCCCAGCTGGACGACCACACCACCGCGCCGCACCAGCCGCAGGCACGTGTCCAGACCCGCCGCCACCCCCGACGCCTCGACGGCCGCGTCCACCTCGGCGGGCCACCCCGCGTCGGCAGGGTCGTCCGCACGTACGACCGTGTCCGCGCCCGCGACCGTCGCGTAGCGCAACGCCTGAGGGAGCAGGTCGGTGACCGTGACCCGGGCCGCCCCGGCCGCCCGCAGCGCCGCCACCACCAGACAGCCGATCGGTCCCGCCCCGGTCACCAGCACATGTTTCCCGGCGACCGCCCCGGCCCGCCGTACCGCGTGCAGCGCGACCGACAGCGGTTCCGCCAGCGCCGCACGGCGCAGGGGGAGACCCTCCGGCAGCGGCCGCAGCTGCTCCGCGGGTACGGCCAGGCGTGCCGCGAAGCCGCCCTGGACGTGCGGGAAACGCGCCGCGCTGCCGAGGTAGCGGGTGTCCCGGCAGACGTTCCGGCGGCCGTCCGCGCACTCCGGGCAGAGCCCGCACGGAGTCGCCGGGTGCACCGCGACCGGCTGACCCGCGAGCGGTCCGGTGACCGCTGTGCCCACTACCTCGTGGCCCAGCACCATCGGCTGCCGCAGCCGGAAGTCGCCGACCCCGCCATGCCGCCAGTAGTGCAGGTCGGAGCCGCAGACACCCCCGTAGCGGACGGCGACCAGGGCCTCGCCGGGGCCGGGCTCCGGGACCGGCAGCTCCGTCACCCTCAGGTCACCCTCGCCATGGATCACACAGCCCAGCATCGCCGTGGCCCCCTTCACAGCACGCTCGTCATACCGCCGTCGACGTACAGCACCTGTCCGCTCACGAAGTCGGCGGCCGGGGAGGCCAGGAACAGCACCCCGCCCACCAGGTCCTCCGTACGGCCCCAGCGGCCGGCCGGGGTGCGGCGGCGCACCCAGGCGCTGAACTCCCCGTCCTCCACGAGGGGCTGGGTCAGCTCGGTCTCGATGTAACCCGGGCCGAGGCCGTTGACCTGGACGCCGTAGGGGCCCCAGTCGGCGCACATGCCCTTGGTGAGCATCTTCAGCGCGCCCTTGGTCGCCGCGTAGGGGGCGATACCGGGGCGCACCACCTCGCTCTGCAGCGAGCAGATGTTGACGATCTTGCCGTGGCCGCGGGCGGTCATGTGCCGGGCGGCTTCCCTGCCCACGAGGAACGCGCTGGTCAGATTGGTGTTCAGGATGCGGTGCCAGTCCGCGTCGGTGAACTCCAGCAGGGGGGCGCGCAGTTGCATGCCCGCGTTGTTGACCAGGATGTCGAGCGGGCCCACCCGCTCCTCGACGTCCGCGATGCCGGCGGCCACCGAGGGCCCGTCGGTCACGTCGAACACCGCCGTGTGGACACGGTCGCCGGGCACCGAGGCCGCGGCCTTCGCCAGCCGGTGCGGGTCCCGGCCGTTGAGGACCACCGTGCATCCGGCCTCCGCCAGGCCCCGGGCCAGCGCGAGGCCGATGCCCCGGCTGGAGCCCGTGACCAGAGCGGTCCGGCCGCCGATGTCGAAGAGGGGGTGAGCCGTCATCGTCGTAGCCCGCCTAGATGATGAGGGAGAGGAGGAGGACCAGGCCGCCCGCGACCACCGAGATGATCGTCTCCATGATCGACCAGGTCTTGACGGTCTGCCCGACGCTCAGCCCGAAGTACTCCTTGACCAGCCAGAACCCGGCGTCGTTGACATGGCTGAAGAAGAGCGAACCGGCGCCGATGGCCAGGACCAGCAGGGCCGTGTGGGCGGTCGACATGTCGGCGGCCAGCGGGGCCACCAGACCGGCCGCCGAGACCGTGGCCACCGTCGCCGAGCCCGTCGCCAGCCTGATGGCCACCGCGATCAGCCAGGCCAGCAGCAGCGCCGGGATCGACCAGTCCTTGGATATCTCCAGGATCATCTGGCCGACACCGCAGTCGATCAGCGTCTGCTTGAAGCCGCCGCCCGCGCCGACGATCAGGAGGATGCCCGCGATGGGCATCAGGCCCTTCTCGACCGTCTGCTGGAGCCGACCCTTGGAGAACCCGGCCGGCCGGCCCAGCGTGAAGAAACCGACGATCACGGCCGCGAGCAGGGCGATCAGCGGGGAGCCGATGACATCGAAGACGCGCTGGACGGTGTGGTCCGGGTTGTCGACGACGATGTCCACCAGCGCCTTGGCCAGCATCAGCACGACCGGGAGCAGGATCGTGGCAAGCGTGGCGCCGAAGCCGGGGCGCCTGTCCAACTCCTCCGAGGGGCGCTGCGGCAGCATCCGGTCGGGGGCCGGGACATCCACCCAGCGGGCCGCGACCTTGGAGAACAGCGGACCGGCGATGATCACGGTCGGGATGGCGACCAGAACGCCGAGGGCCAGGGTCACGCCCAGGTTGGCGCCGACCGCGTCGATCGCGACCAGCGGGCCGGGGTGCGGCGGCACCAGGCCGTGCATCACGGAGAGCCCGGCCAGCGCCGGGATGCCGATGCGCATCAGGGAGTAGTTGCCGCGCTTGGCGACCATCAGTACCACCGGGATCAGCAGCACGATGCCGACCTCGAAGAACAGCGGCAGACCGATCACGGAGGCGATCAGCACCATCGCCCACGGCATGGCCCGCCCGCCGGCCTTGGCGAGGATGGTGTCGACGATCTGGTCGGCGCCGCCGGAGTCGGCGAGCAGCTTGCCGAGGATCGCGCCGAGGGCGATCAGCACACCGACGCCGGCGACCGTGGAGCCGAGGCCGGTGGTGAAACTGGTGATGACCTTGTCCAGCGGCGCCCCGGCGAACGCGCCGAGCGCGAGCGAGCCGATGGTCAGTGCCAGGAAGGCGTGAAGCTTGAACTTGGTGATGAGCAGGACGATGACGGCGATGCCCGCAAGGACGGCGATGCCGAGCTGGGCATGTCCGGCCGAGGTGATGGGCGCGACGGTGTCCGCTGCCAGCATCTCGACGCTGAGTCTGGTCACGGGGTTTCCTTGAAGTTATGGGGACAGAAGGGGAGTTACTGCGGGGTGAGGTCGGGCAGCGCGTCCAGCGCACGCACGGCCCGTGCGGTGATCTCCTCGGGGCTGCCGATGACGTCCACGGCGACGCCCGGCTCGTCCGCCTCCAGCGGCTGGAGCGCGGCGAACTGGGAGTCCAGCAGGGCGGTCGGCATGAAGTGACCCTGCCGGTGCGACATCCGGTCCTCGATGAGCTTCCGGTCACCGGTGAGGTGCACGAAGACGACGCCCGGGGCGGCGGCGCGGAGCCGGTCCCGGTACGACCGCTTCAGCGCGGAGCTGCTGACCACCCCGCCCAGCCCTTCCCGCCCGTGCGCCCAGGTGCCGATGGCGTCCAGCCACGGCCACCGGTCGGCGTCCTCGAGCGGGTGCCCGGCCGACATCTTCGCGATGTTGGCCGGCGGGTGGAAGTCGTCGCCCTCGGCGTACGGGACGCCGAGCCGGGCGGCGAGCAGGGGACCGATGGTGGTCTTGCCCGTGCCGGCGACGCCCATCACCACGACGACGTGGGGGGTCCGCATCACTGCCTCGCTGTCTTCCTCGGGATTGCTCAACGAGAGGCACCGGCGTAGGACATCCGGTGTCGGCCTCACTGAAACCCATTAGGTACGATGAATTCAAGAGTCTGTGACAAATAAGTCTGACTTTTTGGCCCTGTGATCCACTCGGTACGCTGAGTGCATGAGCACCATGGGCCGGGGGCTGCACGGCCGCGTACTGGACACCCTCGGCCCCGCCATCACTGCGGGTGAGTACCCGCCGGGCAGCGTCCTGCGCACGGACGAGCTGGCCCAGCACTTCGAGGTGTCGCGCTCCGTGATGCGCGAGGCGGTCCGGGTCCTCGAATCCATGCACCTGGTCGAGTCCCGCCGCCGGGTCGGCGTGACGGTCCTCCCCAAGGCCGAGTGGAACGTCTACGACCCGCAGGTGATCCGCTGGCGGCTGGCCGGCGCCGACCGCCCCCACCAGTTGCGCTCGCTCACGGTGCTGCGCTCGGCGATCGAGCCCGTGGCCGCGCAGCTGGCGGCGAAGAGCGCCACGGCGGAGCAGTGCGCTGAGCTCACCGAGTGCGCTCTCGGCATGGTGGCCAACTCACGCGGCCACCGGCTGGAGCAGTACCTCATCCACGACATGGCGTTCCACCGGGTGATCCTCAATGCCTCCGGCAACGAGATGTTCGCCCGGCTCGGCGATGTCGTCGCCGAGGTCCTCGCGGGCCGTACCCACCACGAGGTGATGTTCGAGGACCCCGACCCGGCCGCCGTCACCCTCCATGTGCAGGTCGCCGAGGCGGTACGGGAGGGCGACGCGGTCCGCGCGGAACAGCTGACCCGCGAGATCACGGTGGGCGCCCTCCAGGAGCTGGACATCCTGGCGCCCTAGTCCAGGAAGTCACCGTCCACGTACACCCAGGCTCCGTCGACACGCTCGAACCGGCTGAGTTCATGCAGGGACCCACCCCGGTACGACGCCCGGAATTCCACGGTCCCCGCGGAGTGGAACGCGGACCCGTCACCCGCCCCCAGGATCTCCAGGCCCGTCCATCGCACGCCCGGGTCGAGGTCGAGCCGCGCGGGCCGCGTCCGCGGATGCCAGGTACGCAACAGATACGCCGAGTCCTCCGTCACGAACGCGCTGTACCGCGACCGCATCAGCGCCTCGGCGGTCGGCGCGGCAGCACCGGAGTGGTACCGGCCGCAGCACTCGTCGTACGACCGGGGCAGACCGCAGGGGCAGGAGGGGTGGTGATCGGGGGCGGAGCCGTGCTGCCGCGGGGACCGCGAGCTACGTCGGGACATGGGATCCAATCTGGTGCGTTCAGAGCCCGCTCTCCATCGCGATCCGAGGAAGCCGCGACTTTGACTGGGACGCAGCCGCCCCCCTACGCCGACTCGGCGTTGGTGGGCGGCTGCGCCGGACGCGCCGGCACGGCCGGGGTCGGCAGCGCGGGCAGCGCCGCGCCGTGCACCCAGGCGTCGAAGAGCCCGTCCAGCGGCTCGTCCGCGAACCGGTTGACGTGCGCCGTGAACATGGCGGTCGTCACGCTCCCGCCCCGGTGCAGCCCCGCCCAGGCCCGCAGCATGTGGAAGAACCGCTCGTCGCCGAGCGCGCAGCGGATCGCGTGGATCGTGACCCCGCCGCGCTCGTAGAGCCGGTCGTCGAACATCGCCTTGCGGCCCGGATCGGCGATCCGGATGTCCTGCGGCAGCCCGGACAGCAACCGGTGTGCGACGGCCGCCAGTTGCTGGGCGCTGCGACCGCCGGACCGCTCCGACCACAGCCACTCCGCGTACTTGGCGAGCCCCTCGTTCAGCCAGATGTGCCGCCAGTCCGCGATGGACACGCTGTTGCCGAACCACTGGTGCGCCAACTCGTGCGCCACCAGCCGCTCCGAACCCCGCGCCCCGTCCACGTGGTTGACGCCGAACAGCGACAACCCCTGTGCCTCGACGGGGACGTCGAACTCCTCGTCGGTGACGACGACGGCGTATTCCCCGAACGGGTACGGCCCGAACAGCCGCTGGAACAGGTCCATCATCGCGGGCTGCCGCGCGAAGTCCCGCGAGAACTCGGGCAGCAGATGCGCGGGTATGTGTCCGTGCATCGGAATCCCGCCGAAGCCCGGGTCGCCCAGCAGCACCGTCTGGAACTTGGCGATCGCGAGGCCCACCAGATAGCTCGACGTCGGAGCCGCCTGCTCGTACACCCAGGTCGTCGTGGACGCCTTCGTGGTGCGGGTCAGCAGCTTGCCGCCGGACACCACCGAGTAAGCCGACGGGCAGGTGACCGAGATCAGGTAGGACGCCTTGTCGGCCGGCCGGTCGTTGCACGGGAACCAGGAGGGCGCGCCGATCGGCTGGCTCGCCACCATCGCGCCGTCCGTCAGCTCCTCCCAGCCGATCGCGCCCCAGGGGCTGTTCACCGGCTTGGGGTTGCCCGACCAGTGGATCTCCACGGTGAACGCGGCCCCGGCCCGCAGCGGCTTGGCGGGCTTCACCCGCAACTTGCCGCCCCGGTGCGTGTAGTGGGGCTGGCGGTCGTCCACCCGGATCCGGCCGATCTTGAAGTCGGCCAGATTCAGCTGGAACTCGGACAGGGCCGCCCGGCCCGCAATGGCGTTGATCCGGACCGAGCCGGCCAGTCGGTTGGGGCCGGGCCGGTAGTCCAGCGTGAGTTCATAGCGATGCACCCGGTACCGGGGATCGCCGTTGTCCGGGAAATACGGGTCCGGACCCACTGACTGCTGCACTGCCACTTCCGTGTTCGCTCCCTGCGCCTTGCTCGAACCGTCCCTCGGTGCACCGATGCCCGCGGCCACCGAACGGCCCGCGCTCAGGGACGCCATGCCTCGATCGGGTTGCCGAGCCAGCGGGTGTCGTCGGGGACCGACTCCGCCGCCATGACGAGCGACGCCGGACCCAGGGTGGTGCGGGCCCCGATCGTGCTGCCGGGCAGCACGATCCCGCCAGGACCCAGCGTGGCGCCCTCACGGAGTACCACAGTATCCGTCCGCAAGATCCGGTCGTGGAAGAGGTGAGTCTGCAGGACACAGCCGCGATTCACGGTCGCCGCGTCCTCCAGGGTCACCAGATCCGTCTCCGGCAGCCAGTAGCTCTCGACCCAGACGCCCTCGCCGATCCGCGCGCCGAGGCCGCGCAGCCAGGCCGTCATCACCGGAGTACCCGGAACGGAGCCGGCCAGCCACGGCACCGCCAGCACCTCGACGAAGGTGTCCGCCAGCTCGTTGCGCCACACGAACGAGCTCCACAGCGGGTGCTCCGCACTGCGGTGCCGCCCGACCAGCAGCCACTTGGCCAGCACGGACACCAGGCCCGCGGCCGCACCGGCGGCGAGCAGCACCAGACCGGACAGCACCGGAGCCCACGCACCCAGCGCGCACAGCGTCGCCACCGTCAGCCCGGCCAGCGCCGCCGAGCACAGCACCGGTACGATCCTGCACAGCTCCACCAGAGCGCGCGCCCACAGCATCCGCGCGGGCGGCTCGTAGGTCCGGCTCTGGTCCCCGTCCGCCGCACTGCGCGGCAGCTTCACCGGCGGCAGCCCCAGGTACGACGTGCCCTTCTTGGCCTTCTTCGGCGTCGCCGACAGCACACCCACCAGACCGCCGTCCGGCACACTGCGGCCCGGCGCGGTCATCCCGGAGTTCCCCAGGAACGCCCGCCGCCCGATCTCCGCACGCCCGATCCGCATCCAGCCGCCACCGAGCTCGTACGGCGCGGTCAGCGTGTCGTCGGCCAGGAACGCGCCCTCGCCGACTGTCGTCAGGCTCGGCAGCGCGAGCACCGTCGACACCTCCGCGCCGCGCCCGATCCGCATCCCGAGCAGCCGCAGCCACACGGGCGTGACCAGACCGGCGTAGAGCGGGAACAGGGTGTCACGGGAGCGGTCCATCAGCTGGGAGACCGTCCAGGCCTGCCAGCCGATCCGGCTGTGCGTCGGATGCGTGCCGACCCTGAGGCCCAGGCTGAGCAGCCGTACGGCGACCAGGATCAGCAGCGCGTACACGAGCCCGAAGGTCAGCGTGGCCGGGACCAGCGCGACGGCCGCGCCCCGCAGGGCCTCGGCGAGGCCGTTCCCGGGGGCCACGAAACGCCCGGCCACCAGCAGCGCGGCGGCACCCGCGAGCACCGGCATCGCGCTGAGCCCGAGGCCCGTCAGGCCGTACATCACCCGCCAGTAGGTGCCGCGCTGCGGCCGCTGCTTGGGCCAGTTCCGCTTGGCCTTGCCCAGCTTGACCGCCGGGGCGCCGGCCCAGCGCTGGCCGGTCGGGATCTGCCCGGTGACCGCCGAGCCGGGGGCCACCTCGGCACGCTTGCCGACGCGGGCGCCCGGGAAGAGGATGCCGCGCGTCCCGACGACCGCGTGGGCGCCGATCCTGACCGGGCCGATCACCAGCCGGTCACCGTCCAGCCAGTGGCCGGACAGGTCCACCTCGGACTCCACGGCCGCGCCACGCCCCACCTTGAGCAGGCCGGTGACCGGCGGCAGCGAGTGCAGATCCACCTCGGGACCGATCCTGGCGCCCAGCGCCCGTGCGTACCGCTCCAGCCAGGACCCGGTCAGCGTGGTCGCCCCGGTGAACTCGGCCAGCCGCTCCGCCGTCCACAGCCGCAGATGGACGGAGCCACCGCGCGGGTACCTGCCGGGCCTCACACCCCGCAGCAGCAGCCGCGCGCCACCGGCGGCGACCGCGATCCGGCCGGGCGGCGTGTACAGGACCAGGGCCCCCACGGCGACCAGCCACCAGGGCGCGGTGGGCAGCCAGCCGTAGCCGCTCAGCACATTGCCGAGCGCGGCCAGCACCACGGTCCAGCGCAGCCCGAGCAGGGTGAACAGCGGGAGCAGCACCATGAGCTGCACCAGCTGGGCGGCGCGCGGCACCGGCGCGACCGTCCGCCGGGCACCGTCGTCCTGCGCGGACCCCTCCAGGTGGCGGGCGAGCTTGCGCAGCACCGGCTGCTGGTAGATGTCGAGGACGGCCGCGCTCGGGTAGCGGGTGCGCAGCCGGGTGGTGAGCTGGGCGGCGGACAGGCTGCCGCCGCCGATCGCGAAGAAGTCGTCGCAGGCACCGCTCACCGGGATGCCGAGGACCTCGGTCCACTGCTCGGCGAGCCAGGCCTCGGTGCCGTACAGCTGCTCGGCCTTGCCGGCCGTCTCCAGGCCTTCCAGGGGCCAGGGCAGGGCGTTGCGGTCGACCTTGCCGGAGGTGCGGGTGGGCAGCTCGTCGACGGGCGCGAGCAGCGGGACGAGGGCCGCGGGCAGCTCGGCGCGCAGCTTCTCCACGGCGGCCGCGTGGTCCCAGCCGTCCTGGGTGACGACATAGCCGACGAGCAGCTGGTTGCCGCCGCGCGCGGTCCGTACGGCCGCCGCGGCGCCCGCGACGCCGGGCAGCGCCTGGAGGGCGGCGTCGACCTCGCCGAGCTCGATACGACGGCCGCCGAGCTTGATCTGCTCGTCCGCGCGCCCGATGAACACCAGTCCCTCGCGGTCGGCGCGCACCAGGTCACCGCTGCGGTACGCCCGCTCCCAGCCCAGCGACTCCAGGGGCGCGTACTTCTCCGCGTCCTTCTCGGCGTCGAGGTACCGGGCGAGGCCGACCCCGCCGATCACCAGCTGACCGCTCCCGCCCAGGGACACGGGCGCGCCGGCGTCGTCCACGACGGCGAGCTCCCAGCCGTTCAGCGGCAGCCCGATACGAATCGGCTCCGCGCCGGTCATCAGGGCGGCACAGGCCACGACGGTGGCCTCGGTGGGCCCGTAGGTGTTCCAGACCTCGCGGCCCTCGGTGACCAGCCGCTGCGCCAGCTCGGGCGGGCAGGCCTCGCCGCCGAAGATCAGCAGGCGGACGTCGTTGAGGGTCTCGGGCTCCCAGAGCGCGGCCAGGGTCGGCACGGTCGAGACGACGGTGATCTCCTGCTCGACCAGCCAGGGGCCGAGATCGGCGCCGCTGCGGACCTGGGAGCGGGGCACCGGCACCAGGCAGGCGCCGTAGCGCCAGGCCAGCCACATCTCCTCGCAGGAGGCGTCGAAGGCCACCGAGAGGCCCGCCATGACCCGGTCGCCCGGGCCGATCGGATCCTCGGTGAGGAACAGCGCCGCCTCGGCGTCCACGAAGGCGGCGGCGCTGCGGTGGGTGACGGCGACGCCCTTGGGCTTGCCGGTGGAGCCGGAGGTGAAGATGATCCAGGCGTCGTGCTCGGGGCCGGGCCGGCCGGCGGTACGGCCCTGCGCGCGGCGGACATCGATGTGCAGGCCCGCGCCGAGGACGGCCGCGACCTCCGCCTCCCCGAACACCAGTGCGGCCCGCTCGTCCGGGTCCTCGGCGTCCACCGGGACATAGGCGGCACCGGCCGCGAGCACGCCGAGCACGGCGATGTACAGATCGTTGGTCCCGGACGGCACCCGGACGCCCACGCGGTCGCCGAGCCCGATCCCGGCCTCGGCGAGCCGCCGCCGCAGCCGCTCAACCTCGACCGCGAGCGCGCGATAGGTGAGCTGGGCGCCGCCGTCGTCCAGTGCGGGCTCGTCAGGGTGGGCCCGCACAGTTGCTTCGAACACGTCCACGAGCGTGCGCGGCGAGGCCGCCGCTCCCGCCGAGAACCGTGCCTTGTTCCCGAACTCCTCGCGGATCTCTTCGTCGAGCAGGCCGAGAGCATTGCTCTCGTCAATGGCTGCCATCCGGTCCTCGCGTCTCGTTCCCGGAACCTCCGGGGTGCCGGCGGGCCCTCAGGTCTGCCTGGGGTTATCCGGCTCCGGCTTGGTGACAAGCCGGAAATATTAGTACGACGCTAGGCTGTCGTTCATCTTGCGGCCATTTCAAAGCAGCCGTTCGGAGCAGTCTGTTGAATCTTAAGCCACCTCTGACCGGGCCTTCTCGGAGCGTGACGAGAGATGAGACACACAGCGTGAGATGGGTCAACGCAGTGTAAAGAAGGTCAACGCACCGTGAGGCGGGCCGATTCCACGGGCCCGATGCCACTGCCCCGACTCCACTGGCGCGACGGCGCGCACGACGACGGCCGGTGCCGTGGCGGGGAGGGGAGATCGCCGCGGAACCGGCCGTCGCCGTCGGGGCGGTGCGGATCAGGCGGCGCTGACCTCGGCCCAGATGGACTTGCCCCAGGGCAGATTGCCCACGCCCCAGCGGCCCGAGCACAGCGTGTCCAGGATCAGCAGACCGCGCCCTCGGTCGCGTTCGACGGAGATGGGCCGCAGTCGCGGATGGTGGTTCAGCGGGTCGTGGACCTCGACCCGGGTCCGGGAGCCGTCGGTGTCGATGAGGAGGCGCACCGGGTCGTCCGGGTCGGTCTCATAGCGCAGGGAGTTGGTGACCAGCTCGCAGGTGACCAGGGCGACGGCGTCGACATGGTCGCGGGAGGCGGCCGGGGTGTGATGGGTGATGAAGTCGCTCACGAACAGCCGTGCCGCCCTGGCCGACTGAGGCTCGCTCGCCAATAACAGGACCGGCGACGGGGCGACTTGCAGTGCACGGGTTTCGGTCGTGGTGCTCCGCTGGCGTTCGATCATGTAGATCCCCTCACGGGCATGTCCCAACGCAGGCAGGGTGGTTCGCCATGCGAGTGCGGTCACTTTCGCATTTCCCGGATTCATGGTGCCTTCACGGCACGGTAGACCGCAATACGTCCCGCGTGATGTGAAAAATTGCGCACCCCTGCGAGAGACTTGCGGGACAACCCGTCAGCCGGTGGCGAGGGTTGGGGCGGCACGGCAGACTGTCGGGCAGTTCACCGGACAGAAGGGGGAAGCCGTGAGCACGCCCACGGTGCGCCGGCGACGGCTCGGTGCGAAGTTGCGCGAACTGCGCGGCGAACTCACCCTCGACGAGGTCGCGGAGCACTCCGAAGGCGCGTTCGTCTCCTCGAAGCTGTCCCGGATGGAGACCGGCAAGACCGCCCCCAAGGCAGCGGACATCCAGGCGCTGCTCGACCTGTACACCGCACTCGGCCGCGACGTGAGCGACGAACTGCGCGCGGCCCTGATCACACTCACCAAGGAGGGCGGCCGCCGCGACTGGTGGCACTCGTACCGGGGTGTCCTCACGCCGGTGTACGAGGACCTGATCAGTCTGGAGGCCGAGGCAGAGACGGTCTCCACCTGGCAGTTGGGAATGATCCCAGGACTGCTCCAGACCGCCGAGTACGCCCGGGAGATCATCCGGGCGACCGCCATGTCCGAGGCGGTCGAGGCACGGGTCGACGCGCTGGTCGAAGTGCGGCTGGCACGCCAGGCCGTCCTCACCCGCGACAGCGACCCGCTGGCGCTCTGGGCGATCATCTCCGAACAGGCCCTGCGCTGCACCACCGAGGATCCTGCCCTGATGTACGAGCAGTTGGGGCGCCTGCTTACGATGGGACGGCGCCCGAACATCAACATCCAGGTACTGCGCTCGGACGCCCCCCTGCACGCCGGACTGACCGGCACCTTCAGCATCCTGGGCTTCGGTCCGCACACGGACCTGGACGTCGTCCACCAGGAAGGGCTGACCTCCGCCCTGTACATCGAGGAACGTGATCGGGTCAGCACGCACCGGGCCGCGTGGCAACGCCTCACGTCTGCCGCCGAGTCCGTCGAGGCGTCGGTGGAACTGATCACCCAGATAAGGAAGAACGAATAGCGAATGAAGCACGTTGACGACGCGTCGACTCTGCCGGTGACCTGGTGGAAGTCCTCGGCGTCCGCATCACAGTCCGACTGCGTGGAATGCGGGATCGTCGACGAGGCGACGGTCGCTGTCCGCGACAGCAAGCGGCCCTACGGGCCCGCGCTGCTGCTGGGCCGAGCGACACTCTCCGCATTCACCTCGGCCGTGACGCTCGGGCACGGCCGAATAGGCCGCCTCGGCTGAGCAAGCGGCCGAAAGGCTCCAACCGGGTACGGCGAGCAGCGGGTACGGCGAGAGCCACCGGGAGGTGGCCGCCCGTGCCTCCCCCGAAAACCAAGAAACCCCTGCTCAGCAGGGGTTTCTTCATGGCGCCCAAGGGGGACTCCTACGCGTGTCACGATCGCCGGTCAGCCGACGATCGTCCAGGTGTCCCCGCCGGCCGGCAGTGCCGCCAGGTCGCCCGTGCCGTGCTGCTCCACCGCCGTGTCCAGCCGCTCGGACATCTGGGTGTCGTGGACAGGCCTCTGCACCGAGCGGAAGATGCCTCGGCAGTGGTCACATCACTCGGCGACATCCGAGACGTGCTCGCCGCCGCCGCACAGGACAAGGCCGACGTCTACCAGAACCTCGGACTCAAGCTCACCTACGAGCGCGGAAAAAAGCTTGTGCGGGCCGAGGCTCAGCTCGACCCGCACAAGTTGGAATATCGTCAGTGTCCGAGGGGGGACTTGAACCCCCACGCCCGATAAAGGGCACTAGCACCTCAAGCTAGCGCGTCTGCCATTCCGCCACCCGGACAAGGTGTCTGTCGCGCGGAGTTTCCCCTCGCGGCGACGAAGGAAACACTACCAGGCTCTCGAGGGTGGCCGATCACACCCCGTTCCGGGGACGGGCGGGCGTGAACGGCGTGTAACCGGACCGGGACCGGTCTTGGGCTCGGAGCGGGAAGGGAGAGAGGATGACAGGGACCGGCCGGCAGTGACAGCGGAGGGAAGCAGCGTGAGCGAGACGGACACGGCCAGGAGCGTCACCGGCGAGGACGAGGTCGTGGACCTCTGCCGCGAGCTGATCCGCTTCGACACCAGCAACTACGGCGACCACTCCGGGCCGGGCGAGCGCAAGGCCGCCGAGTGGGTGGCCGAGAAGCTCGCCGAGGTCGGGCTGGAACCGAAGATCTTCGAGTCGCACCCGGGCCGCGCCTCGACGGTGGCCCGCATCGAGGGAGCGGACCCGACCCGGCCCGCCCTGCTGATCCACGGCCACCTGGACGTCGTACCGGCCAACGCCGACGACTGGACGCACCACCCGTTCTCCGGCGAGATCGCGGACGGGTGCGTGTGGGGCCGGGGCGCGGTCGACATGAAGGACATGGACGCGATGACCCTGGCGGTCGTACGGGACCGGCTGCGCAGTGGCCGCAAGCCGCCCCGGGACATCGTGCTCGCGTTCCTCGCCGACGAGGAGGCCGGCGGCACCTGGGGCGCCCGGCATCTCGTCGACCATCACCCCGACCTCTTCGAGGGCGTCACCGAGGCGATCAGCGAGGTGGGCGGCTTCTCCTTCACGGTGAACGAGCAGCGGCGGCTCTATTTGATCCAGACGGCCGAGAAGGGCATGCACTGGATGAGGCTGAAGGTGGCCGGCACCGCCGGGCACGGCTCGATGATCCACCGCGACAACGCGATCACCGAGCTGTCGGAGGCCGTGGCCCGGCTCGGCCGGCACCGGTTCCCGGTGCGGGTCACCAAGACCACCCGGGCCTTCCTGGACGAACTGGGCGACGCGCTCGGCACCGAACTGGACCCGGAGGACATGGAGTCGACGCTGGCCCGGCTCGGCGGCATCGCCAAGCTCATCGGCGCGACCCTCAGCAACACCGCCAACCCCACCCAGCTGAACGCCGGTTACAAGGTCAACGTCATCCCCGGCGAGGCCACCGCGCACGTGGACGGCCGCTTCCTGCCCGGCCACGAGGAGGAGTTCCTCGCCGACCTCGACCGGATCCTCGGCCCGCACGTGGTCCGGGAAGACGTGCACTCCGACAAGGCGCTGGAGACCTCCTTCGACGGCGCGCTGGTGGACGCCATGCAGTCCTCACTGCTGGCCGAGGACCCCACCGCCAAGGCGATCCCCTACATGCTCTCCGGCGGCACCGACGCCAAGTCCTTCGACGACCTCGGCATCCGCGGCTTCGGCTTCGCGCCGCTCAAGCTGCCGCCGGAGCTCGACTTCGCGGGCATGTTCCACGGGGTGGACGAGCGGGTGCCGGTGGACGGTCTGCAGTTCGGCGTCCGAGTACTCGACCGATTCATCGACGCGTCGTGAAGCAGTGGCTTCAGCTAATCGGGCGGCTGTGCGAGCCGGACTGAAAAGAGTGAATGCGACGATAAGCTCGTAGCTCCATTACTCCCTCCTCGTTACAGGTGATGCGATCCGCTACTTGGGACCGCATTGCCAACAAGGAGGAATAATGCTCAAGAAGGTCGTCGCTGCTGCGGCTGCCACTGGTGGTCTGGTTCTCGCGGGTGCGGGCCTGGCCGTCGCCGACTCGGGTGCCCAGGGCGCTGCCGTGGGTTCACCGGGCGTTGTCTCCGGCAACGTGATCCAGGTTCCCGTGCACGTCCCGGTGAACGTCTGCGGCAACACGATCTCGGTGATCGGGCTGCTGAACCCCGCCTTCGGCAACACCTGCATCAACAAGTGACGCCGACTCCCTGAGGGGCGTCTTTCCGTCGGCCCCGGAGCGCGCGCCACGCGCTCCGGGGTCGACCGGTTTTTCCGCGGGCACTTTCCGCGAGGAATGCAACGGTCAGGATCCAAGGCAGGGGGGAATTCAGAAATGCGACAGAGCACCCGCAAGGGTCTCATGACAATGGCTGCGGCCACCGGCGTGATCGCCGCGGCGGGCGGTTACGCCCACGCCGACTCGGGGGCCGGCGGCTCCGCCTCCGACTCACCCGGTGTGCTGTCCGGCAACACGGTGCAGGCGCCGGTGCACGTGCCGGTGAACGTCTGCGGCAACACCGTGAACGTCGTCGGCATCCTCAACCCGTCGGTCGGCAACAAGTGCGCCAACCACGGTGGCGGGGGCGGTGCTTCCGTGGGCGACGGCGGGTACGGGGGACACCCCGGACACGGTGAGCACGGCGGCTCGCACGCCGGGGGCCACACCGGGGGCTCGCCCGGTGTCGGTTCGGGCAACACCGTCCAGGTGCCGATCGACGTTCCGGTCAACGTGTGCGGCAACAGCGTCGACGTCATCGGCGTCGGCAACACCGCCGTGGGCGACCAGTGCGCCAACGAGGGGAGTCCCGGACATTCCGGCGGCGGTCACCCCACGCAGCCGCCCGGACACGGCACGCCTCCGGGACACGGAGGCAACCCGCCCGGGACTCCGGGGCACCCGGGCACGCCGCCCGGTCACTCCGGGAGCGGGACCGTCACGACCGGCCCTCATGGCTCCACGCTCATCAACCCGCTGGGCAGCCACTCGGTGACCCAGCCCGTCACGGCCGCGCAGCTCGCGCACACCGGCAGTGACCTGCCTCTGGGCCTCGCGCTCCCGGCGGGCGCCGGCGCGCTGCTCGTGGGCGCGGTGCTGTACCGCAGGGCGCGCGCCTCGGCGTAGCGCACGGACGGTGACGCACCCACGACGGTGCGTGAACGGAGCGGGCCCCGTCCATGCGGGGCCCCTTCCGTCATACGGCCTGTCTCACCATGTGGCACGCACCTGACGGATGATCCGCCGACGCAACCGCACCCTGCGGCTGCCGTCGCGCATGAGGCTCAGTCGGTCCAACTCCCAGTGTCCGTACTCGGCATGGTCCGTCAGCAGACGCGTCGCCTCCTTGCGGGACACTCCGCGAGGTACGTACACGTCGACAAATTCGTATTCCGGCATCGCATCTATTGTGCGGGCTGGTGCCCGGTACGGATAGCGTCTGCACTATGTCTGATGCTGCGCAGCCCACCGCTGCCGAGGTACGCGCCGCCGCCGAGGCGGTCAAGACCGCGCTCGACCGCCATCTGGCCGCGGTCGAACGCAGGTCGGGGGAGGACGACCCGGCTGTCTACGAGGCGTTCAACCAACTGGCCGCGGCCGCCGAGGTCTACGACGAGCTGCTCTACGACCTCTACGACGAGGTCACCCCGTTCGAGATCCCCGGTACCGAGGACTCGCTGCCACCGTACGCGGGGCCCGAGGAGCCGAACGCGATCAGCGTGCTGATCCGCCGCGACTACGCCGTGGCGGAACCACAGCGGCTGCTGGCGCAGGCCCAGCGGGTTGAGGCGGCTGAGTACGGCGACGGCCCCGGCACGGACCAGGACGTCGCCGGCACGCTCCACGGGGCGCTGGGGGTCCTGTTCGGCGAGTTCGAACCGGACGAGATCGCTTCCCGGCACAAGGAGTTCGGCCTGGAGGAGGGCGACTCCACACTCTGGGTGACCGCGGCGGACGAGCCGACCGAGCCCGGCGAGTGGCTGGAGGCCCCGTTCGAGGGGGTCGATCCGCAGCGGGTGGTGTGCCGGTTCGACGTCAGCGCGGTGTTCGACGACGAGGACACCGAGGACACCGAGGACGCGGACCAGGTGGAGGACGACCTCGACCTGGATGAGGACGAGGACCTGGAGCCGTTGGACGCCGAGCGCTGACCTTCCGGTCGCCCGGCGGTGCCTTACGGCTGTAGAGGCCGGTCAGGCACCGCCGGTCACCGCCGGCCACCACTGTGGTGGCCGATCGCCGTCGCGGCGGGTGAAGCACCGCGGAAAGAGGGGAAGCGCCGGGTCAGGCTTCAGGCGTCGCCGGTACCTGTGTCTTGAGCAGCAGCGGCAGGCGGGTTGTCCGGGGCTTCGGCAGAGTCTCGGCCACCGCCTTCGGCAGGGCCTGTTCCACGCCGTGCACCACCGACAGATGGCGCTCCGCCCGGCTGAACGCCGTGTACACCCAGGGGCGGTTGAGGGACTGGGCCGCGTCCCCGGGGAGGACCACCACCGCCGCCGGCCAGCGGCTGCCGGCCGCCTGGTGGGCGGTCAGGGCCCAGCCGTGGCGTACGGCCTGCTCCACCCGCTCCTGCGGTACGACCACGGGCTCGCCCGCGCACGACAGGTGCAGCCCGTCGGCTTCGGCCTTCACCACCTGGCCCGGGACCGTACGACCCGGCGCGGGGGAGTACGCGATGCGGTCACCCGGGTCGAAGCCGCCGAAGCGGCCGGGGCCCGGATTGAGCCGTTCCTTGAGGACGGTGTTGAGGGCGCGGGTGCCCGCCGCTCCGCCATGGCCCGGGGTGATCACCACGGTCTGCTCGGCGGGGACGCCGATGGCGCGCGGGACGGAGTCGGCGACCAGCTGCACCGTCCGGTGCACCGCCTCGCCCGCGTCCCGCACCGGCACGATCACGACCTCCTTGCCCGGCGCCTCGATCTGGCTGAGCTCGCCGGCGCCGATCCCGGAGAGCAGTTCGCCGAGCGGGCCGGGGTCGGGCGTGCGCGAGGCGATGTGCGGGCACACACGGGCCGCCAGCAGGTCGGCGAAGACCCGCCCGGGGCCCGCCGACCACAGCACCGCCGGATCCCCGCTGAGCACCAGCCGGGCCCCGTCGGGCAGCGCCTCCACGAGCATCGCCGCGCCCTCCACGTCCAGCTGGGGCGCGTCCAGCACGATCAGCAGATCGAGGTCCAGTGCACCGTCCGTGTCCCTGCCCGGCCCCTCGACGCCGGAGAGGAGACCGGCGACCGTGCCGACGGCTGCCTCGCCGTCCTCCAGCAGGGCCGTCAGGCGGCGGTGTCCCTCCGGGGTGTGGGTGGCGGCGAAGGCACGCAGTCCGGCCCTCCGGGCGGCGGTCAGCAGGGCCGCCGGTTCGGCGCGGGCCGTCTCGCCGCCCGTGTGCAGCACCAGGCCGTGTCCGGCGACCGCCGCTGCCAGCTCGGCCGCGCCGCCGGAAGCCGCCGCAGCGACCGCCTCCCAGGGCTGCGAGGCGTCCTTGGACAGCGAGTTGACCAGTCGGGCCAGTCCGTCGGCGAGGCTCTCCTCGGCCAGCGCGTACCGCTCCAGACCGACCAGGACCCGGACCGGCCGCTCCTCCTCGTCGTCCTCGGGCTCGGGGGCGTCCGGATCCAGGGCGTCCTGGAAGACCAGCGCCTCACCCTCCGCGATCGCGCTCCGCACGGCCGCCTCCGGGTCGGGCACCGCCCGCTGGGCCAGCGCGGCGGTGAGCGCCGGCATCTCCAGCGCGGTGTGCCCGGCCAGGGCGGCCTGCTCCAGGAGCCAGCCGGTCACCGCCCGGCCGCGCCGCTCGTCGTCCGGACCGCACTCCGCGCCCAGCAGCGCACGCGCGAACCCGTCCGCCTGGTCCGGCCGTACGCCGCCGACCCGGAGCAGCTGCCAGGGGTCCTCCCGCAGCAGCGTGGCCGCTCCCTCACCGAGGGCGGCGGCGACCTGGGGGGCGAGCGACTCGGGCGCACCCCCCTCGGTCAGCACACCCCGTACCGTCGCGACCGTCTCCGAGGCGGGGGCGGTGATGGCAGGCGCCGGCTGGGGCCTGCGGACGGGCTCCGGGGCGGGCGCCCGGCGCGGGGCGGGCTCAGGGCCGGCGAACACGGTGGCCGCCGGCTTCTCCCCGCCCTCCACCGCCCGGATCGCCGCGAGCAGGTCGGCCGCCTTGCCGCTGAGCCTGGCCCCGCTCTCGATGGGAGCCTTCTCCGCCTTCCGGCGCTCGATCCGCTCCCGCTCGATCCGCTGAGCGGCCAGCTCGGCCTCGGCCTCGGACTGCTGCGCCGCGCCTTCGCCGCCGGCGGCCGCACCGGCGGCCCCGGCCTCGGCGGCCCCGGCCTCGGCGGCCCCGGCCTCGGCGGCCTCAGCGGTTCCTGCCGCGGTGGCCTCACGGGTCCCGCCGGCTTCCGCAGCCGTACCCCCGGCCGTCGCGCCCTCGTCGGCGTCGGGTCCCTCGCCCGGCCCCGTGGTCTCCGGCTCCGTGCTCACAGCGTGCTCCAGTCGTGATCGGGATAGCGGTGCACGGGCGCCGACACGTCGTCGAGCGCCCGGCAGATCTCGTCAGGAAGACTAAGCGCCTCCACTGACAATGCGGCCGTGAGCTGCTGCGCGTTGCGCGCGCCCACGATCGGCGCGGCCACGCCCGGCCGGTCCCGCACCCAGGCGAGCGCCACTTGGAGCGGTGTCACCGCGAGCCCGTCCGCTGCCGTCTGCACGGCGTCCACGATCCGGGTCGCGGTGTCGTCGAGATACGGCGCGACGAACGGCGCCAGATGCTCCGAGGCGCCCCGCGAGTCCGGGGGAGTGGAGTGGCGGTACTTCGCGGTCAGCACGCCCCGGCCCAGCGGGGAGGACGGCAGCAGGCCGATGCCCAGGTCCAGCGCGGCCGGCAGCACCTCACGCTCCACGCCCCGCTGGAGCAGCGAGTACTCCAGCTGTGTGCTGGCCAGCCGGGTGCGGGTGCCCGGCGCCGCGAGCTGCCAGGTCGCCGCCTTCGCGAGCTGCCAGCCGCAGAAGTTGGAGATGCCGGCGTACCGGGCGCGGCCGCTGCTGACGGCCAGGTCGAGCGCCTGGAGGGTCTCCTCCAGCGGGGTGCCCGGGTCGTAGGCGTGCACGTGCCAGACGTCGACGTAGTCGGTGCCGAGGCGGGCCAGGGAGGCGTCGAGCGCGGCGAGCAGATGGCCGCGCGAGCCGTCGAAACGGCGGTCCGGGTCGGGGACGCTGCCCGCCTTCGTCGAGATGACCAGGTCCCGGCGTGGCACCAGCCCTTCTATGAGCTGTCCGAGCAGATACTCGGCCTCTCCGTCGCCGTACACGTCCGCGGTGTCGACGAGGGTTCCGCCGGCCTCCCAGAATGCCTTCAGCATGTCCGCGGCGTCGTGCTCGTCGACGTCCCGGCCCCAGGTGAGGGTGCCGAGTCCGATCCGGGACACGCGCAGGCCGGTACGGCCGAGATGCCTCTGCTCCATGCCCGCGAGATTACTGGCCGGAGTTGGTGCGTTGGGTTGCCTGTGGATAACCGATTTCCCAGGAAGAAGGCGTGTTGGAGGGGGCTGGGCTCGACCGGTCGGCAGGGGCGCGCGGCCGGGCCGATCCGCGGCCGGCGCCGCGTGGGCGCGACCAGCCGCCGCTGATCGCGGTCGCACTGACCGATCCCCGGATCCCCCGCACCGAAAATCCCCACGCTATGGTCTCTCCAACAGCGACGTTACTGATCGGTAAGGGGATCGGCCATGAAGCTCGGGATCAACCTCGGCTACTGGGGAGCCGGGATGGACGGGGACAACCTGGCCGTGGCGCAGGAGGCCGAGCGGCTCGGCTACGCCGTCTGCTGGGCCGCCGAGGCCTACGGCTCCGACGCCGCCACCGTGCTCAGCTGGGTCGCCGCCCAGACCGAGCGCATCGACGTCGGCTCGGCCATCTTCCAGATCCCGGCCCGGCAGCCCACGATGACCGCGATGACCGCCGCGACCCTGGACTCCCTCTCCGGCGGCCGCTTCCGGCTCGGCCTCGGCGTCTCGGGACCGCAGGTCTCCGAGGGCTGGTACGGCGTCAAGTTCGACAAGCCGCTCTCCCGCACCCGTGAGTACGTGGAGATCGTGCGCAGGGCGATGAGCCGCGAGCGGCTGTCGTACGAGGGCGAGCACTGGACCCTGCCGCTGCCGGGCGGTCCCGGCAAGCCGATCAAGCTGACCGTGCACCCCGAGCGCGAGCACATCCCGGTCTACATCGCCGCGATCGGGCCGAAGAACCTGGGGCAGACCGGCGAGATCGCCGACGGCGCCCTGCTGATCTTCCCCTCGGCCGAGCACCTGGAGGAGACGGCCGTCAAGTACCTGCGCGCGGGGCGGGAGAAGGCGGGCCGGACCCTCGACGGGTTCGACATCTGCCCGACGCTGCCGCTCGCCGTCGGCGACGACAAGGACGTGGCCTCGCTCGCCGACACCTTCCGGCCCTACACCGCGCTGTACGTCGGCGGTATGGGCAGCCGCAAGCAGAACTTCTACAACCAGCTCGCCCAGCGCATGGGGTACGAGCAGGAGGCCGCCGAGATCCAGGACAAGTACCTGTCCGGGGACAAGAACGGGGCCGCGGCCGCCGTTCCGCACGACCTGATCGACAAGACCACGCTGCTGGGGTCCGTGGACCGGATCGCCGACCGGATGAAGGCCTACGCGGCCGCCGGGGTCACCACGCTGTCCCTCGCGCCCGCCGGGTTCGCCCTGGACGAGCGGCTCGCGTCGCTCCGGGCCGGCGCCGAGGCCGTGGAGCGCGCCGGGCTCGCGTGAGCGCCTCGGCGAGAGGAAAGTCCGCGGCCGTGGTGGGGGCTCGGGGGTCTTCCCCGCCACGGCCGTCACGCAGAACAACGCGCCCGCGCCCGCGCGGTTACGCCCCCGGCGTGACCCCGGTGCTGCGCCTCTCGGCCGAGTTCACCCGCACAGCTGTTGCAGCGATCTCGATGCGGCATTTGACTCGTTCTTTACGGGTCTGGTGAGTCCTCCGGAGAGGTGCCCACGATGCTTTCGGCCAAGAGTCTGTTCCTGGAGATCCTCGACAACGACGAGTCCTTCCGGCTCTTCTGCTCCATCGCGGCCAGCGGGGAGTCGCAGGGCGGCTGGGAGAACGCGCGCATCGCCGCACTGGTACCGCGGAGCGAACGCGACTTCGCCCGCAAGATCACCCGCCATGGCGCGGACGAGGACAAGCACGGGCGCATCTTCAACGCCCTCATGAAGAAGCGCGGGCTCACCCCCGTCCCGGTCCCGCCCGACACCGACTACACGATGCTCCTGGAACGGCACGGCATCGGGCTGGCCCACGACAGGCTCAGGGCCGACCGGCCGCTCACCGTGCGGGACATCGTCACCTACCTCGCCCACAGCAGGGTCACCGAGCAGCGCGCCTCCGAGCAGATGGCGCTGTTGCGCAGGCACTTCGCCGACCACCCGGACGTCGGCCGGGCGGTGCGGATGATCTCCGACGACGAGGACAACCACCTCGCCTACTGCCACGAGGAACTGCTGCGGTTCGCCGCCGCCGGGCACGGCCGCGCCATCCAGCGCAGCCTGCGCGAGTGCGCGTCCGCCGAGATCCGGATCTACCGGGACGTCAGCCTCGCCGTCATGGCCCACATGGGCCGCATCCTCGGCTGGTCGAAGGGCAGGTCCGCGCTCCTCGCGTTCGGCATCCGCGCCGTCTACGCCTACGAGTGCGCCGTCGGCCGGCGCCGGATGGTCTCGCTGCGGATGCCGGAGCGCAGGAACGCCCTGGGCGGCCCCGCGACCCCGGCCCCGGAGTTCGCCTGAGCAGCGGGGCGGCAGCGGGGCGGCAGCCCGGCCGCCGCGAACCTCTCACATCCAGCCGCGGCGCTTGAACTGCCGGTACAGCACCATCTCCAGGGCGGCCATGATCAGGATCACCGCCGGGTACGACCAGACCCAGTGCAGCTCGGGCATGTGGTCGAAGTTCATGCCGTAGATTCCCGCGATCATCGTGGGGACCGCGGCCATGGCCGCCCATGCGGAGATCTTCCGCATGTCGTCGTTCTGCCGCACGCTCATCTGTGCGAGATGGGCGCTGAGGACGTCGGACACCAGCCGGTCCAGGGCCTCCACACTCTCGTTCACCCGCGTGAGATGGTCGCTGACGTCCCGGAAGAACGGCCGGGCGTCCTCGTGGACGAAGGGCACCGTGAGGCCACTGCCGGAGGGGCCCGTTCCCGCCAGCTTGTTCATGGGCACGGTCAGAGGCGCGGTCGCCCGGCGGAACTCCAGGATCTGCCGCTTGAAGGTGTAGATCCGCGACGCGGTGTGCCGGGAGCCGCCGCCCCTCGGTGAGAACACCTCCGCCTCCAGCTCCTCCAGGTCGGTCTGCAGCTCGGTAGCGACCTCCAGATAGTTGTCGACGACCGCGTCGGAGATCGAGTACAGCACCCCCGTCGGCCCGTGCTTCAGCAACTCGTGCTGCTCTTCGAGATGCCGCCGGATGTCCCCGAGCGGCGAGAGGGTCCCGTGGCGCACGGTGACCACGAAGGAGTCCCCGATGAAGATCATCAGCTCGCCCGAGGTCACCGTGTCGCTCTCCGGCTCATACACCACCGGCTTCAGGACGACGAACAGCGAGTCGTCGTACACCTCCAGCTTGGGCCGCTGGTGGGCGGTCAGGGCGTCCTCGACGGCCAGCGGATGCAGCCCGAACTCCTCGGTGACCAGGCCGAACTCGCGCTCCGTCGGCTCGTACAGGCCGATCCACAGAAAACTGTCGCCACGCGCGCGTGCCTCGGCGAGGGCGTCGGAGAAGTCCTGGGGGGTCTCCGTCCGCTCCCCGTCCCGGTAGATGGCACAGTCGACGATCACGGAGAGTATTCTCCCGTCGCCCGGCCCGCATCGCATTCCGGCATGCGCCTACCCTGGGCGGCATGCCCACGCTGATCCTCGTAAGGCACGGACGGTCCACCGCCAACACCTCCGGGCTGCTCGCCGGCTGGACGCCCGGCGTCGCCCTCGACGAGCGCGGAGCCGCACAGGCCGCCGCGCTGCCCGGCCGGCTCGCCGGGCTGCCGATCTCGGAGGTCGTCACCAGCCCCCTGCAGCGCTGCCAGGAGACGGTCCGCCCGCTGCTGGACGCCCGCCCCGAACTCACCGCCCACACCGACGAGCGGATCGGGGAGGCGCACTACGGAGACTGGTCCGGCCGCAAGCTCGCCGAGCTCAAGGACGAGCCGCTGATGGAGGTGGTGCAGGCGCACCCGTCGGCGGCCGCCTTCCCGGGCGGGGAGTCCATGCGGGCCATGCAGACCCGCGCCGCCGAGGCCGTACGCGAGTGGAACGCGCGCGTGGAGCGCGACCACGGCGCCGACGCCGTCTACCTGATGTGCTCGCACGGCGACATCATCAAGTCGCTCGTCGCGGACGCGCTCGGACTGCATCTCGACCTCTTCCAGCGGATCTCCGTCGAACCGTGTTCCATCACCGCGATCCGTTACACCCGTCTCCGGCCTTTTCTCGTTCGTCTCGGGGACACCGGGGATTTCGCCTCCCTTGCACCCCGCGAGGAACCTCCGGGGGAGGAAGCCCCGGTCGGTGGCGGTGCCGGCGCGCCGTGATCGTCGGCCGCAGTAGGGTGAAGCGATCCACGTAGTCGCCGACCGACGCCCGCCACGGTCCGTCGCCCTTCCGATCCCAAGCACTCTCGATTCCCATGGAGACAGGACGTGTCCCGTCAGGTGTTCCTCTACGATCCGCCGGACCGCTTCGTCGCGGGCACCGTCGGACTGCCCGGACGCCGTACGTTCTTCCTCCAGGCCACGGCCGGCCCCCGGACGACCAGCGTGGCCCTGGAGAAGACACAGGTCGCCGCGCTCGCCGAACGCATGGACGAACTCCTCGACGAGGTCGTACGGCGCAGCGGCGGCAACGCGGCCGTTCCCGCCGTCGCACCCACCGAGGTCGCGGACAGCGGCCCGCTGGACACCCCCATCGAGGAGGAGTTCCGCGTCGGCACGATGGCGCTCGCCTGGGACGGCGAGGAAGAGCGCATGATCGTCGAGGCGCAGGCACTCGTGGAACTGGACGCCGACTCCGAGGAGGACCTCGCCGAGGCCGAGGAGCGGCTCCTCCAGGACGAGGAGAACGGGCCCCCGATGCTGCGGGTCCGGCTGAGCGGCGCGCAGGCCCGGGCCTTCGCCAAGCGCGCCCTCGACGTCGTCAACGCCGGGCGGCCGCCGTGCCCGCTGTGCAGCCTCCCGCTCGACCCGGAAGGACACGTATGTCCGCGCCAGAACGGATACCGCCGCGGAGCGTGACCGCCGCCGAACTGCTCACCCACGGTGAGCTGAAGGTACGCGGCCGCATCCGCGACGCCTCCAACGCGGCACTGTTCTGCACGGTCGCGCACGACGGCGAGGAGGCATCCTGCGTCTACAAGCCGGTCGCCGGTGAACGCCCGCTGTGGGACTTCCCCGACGGCACCCTCGCCCAGCGCGAGGTCGCCGCCTACGAGGTCGCCGCGGCCACCGGCTGGGACCTGGTCCCGCCCACCGTGCTGCGCGACGGGCCTTACGGCGAGGGCATGTGCCAGCTGTGGATCGACGTCGACCCCGAGGGCGCCGACCTGCTCGCCCTGGTGGACGCGGAGGAGCCGGAACCCGGCTGGAAGGCGATCGGGTTCGCCGAGGTCGGCGACGGCAAGACAGCGCTGCTGGTGCACGCCGACGACGAACGGCTGCGCCGGTTCGCCGTTTTGGACGCCGTGATCAACAACGCCGATCGCAAGGGCGGCCATCTGCTGCCCACCGCCGACGGGCGGCTGTACGGCATCGACCACGGGGTCACCTTCAACGTCGACAACAAGCTGCGCACCCTGCTGTGGGGCTGGGCTGGGGAGCCGCTCACCGGCGAGGCCGTCGGGGCCCTCGAGGGGCTCCGTGAGGCCCTCGGCGGGGGCCTGGGGGCCTCGCTGGCCGAGCTGATCACCGCCGCCGAACTCGACGCCACGCGCGCACGTGTCGACGCACTCCTCACCGCCGGAAAGCACCCTGAACCGAGCGGCGAGTGGCCGGCCATCCCCTGGCCACCCGTGTAACCACCCCGCAGCACATCGCGGACGCAAGATCAAGGGTGCCTTCCCGGCCATCTGGCCCGGTCCGGTTCGTATACCGAACTCGGGTCCGGTTACGCTCATGTACATGCATGCCTGGCCCGCTTCCGAGGTCCCCGCCCTGCCTGGTCAGGGCCGCGACCTGAGGATCCACGACACCGCGACCGGCGGTCCGGTCACCCTCGACCCCGGCCCCGTCGCCCGTATCTACGTCTGCGGCATCACGCCGTACGACGCGACCCACATGGGGCACGCGGCGACCTACAACGCGTTCGACCTGGTGCAGCGCGTGTGGCTCGACACCAAGCGGCAGGTGCATTACGTCCAGAATGTGACGGACGTCGATGACCCGCTCCTGGAGCGCGCGGAGCGTGACGGCGTCGACTGGGTCGCCCTCGCCGAGAAGGAGACGACCCTCTTCCGCGAGGACATGACCGCCCTGCGGATGCTGCCACCGCAGCACTACATCGGCGCGGTCGAGGCGATACCCGGCATCGTGCCGCTGGTAGAGCGGCTGCGCGACCTCGGCGCCGCCTACGAACTCGAAGGCGACATCTACTTCTCCGTCGAGTCCGACCCCCACTTCGGCAAGGTCTCGAACCTCGATGCCGCCGCCATGCGGCTGCTGGCCGCCGAGCGCGGCGGCGACCCCGACCGCCCCGGCAAGAAGAACCCCCTCGACCCGATTCTGTGGATGGCCGCCCGCGAGGGTGAACCCAGCTGGGACGGCGGCTCCCTGGGCCGCGGCCGGCCGGGCTGGCACATCGAGTGCGTGGCCATCGCCCTCGACCACCTCGGCATGACCTTCGACGTCCAGGGCGGCGGCTCCGACCTCGCCTTCCCGCACCACGAGATGGGCGCCTCCCACGCCCAGGTGCTCACCGGCGAGTTCCCGATGGCCAAGGCGTACGCCCACGCCGGCATGGTCGGCCTCCACGGCGAGAAGATGTCCAAGTCCAAGGGCAACCTGGTCTTCGTCTCCCAACTGCGCCGCGACGGCGTCGACCCGGCCGCCATCCGCCTCACGCTGCTCTCCCACCACTACCGCTCCGACTGGGAGTGGACCGACCAGGTCCTGGTGGATGCCGAGGCCCGCCTCGACCGCTGGCGCGCGGCGGTCTCACGACCGGACGGCCCGTCCGCCGACGCACTCGTCGAGGAGATCCGCGAGGCCCTGTCCAACGACCTGGACGCCCCGGCGGCGCTGGCCGCGGTGGACCGCTGGGCAGCTCTCCAGCAGGCGGAGGGCGGCACGGACACGGGCGCGCCCGGGGTCGTATCGCGAGCGGTGGACGCGCTGCTGGGCGTTGCCCTCTGAGATACGACGGCACCCGCGCCCCTGTCTTTCGGGGGCGCGGGTGCCGGCCAGGCGCCCCACAACGGGCACCGTGCAACTGTCGAAACCCTGTGGATCGACCCACGTCGGTGTGCTCAGTGCGACCCATGTGATGGGCTGCAACGGTCAGTTGACCGTCGGACCGGCCAACTGCCGGCCGGTCCCCACGCGGAACGCACCCCCGTGGCCCACCCCTTGAGCCGACGCCGGCTCCTCACGGCCGGCGCCGCAACCCTCGCCGCCCTGACGATCGGCACGCGCGCCGACGCAACCGCCCGCCCCACCTCCCTCACCCTCCCGAACGGATGGCAGCCGGAAGGCATCGCCGTCGGCGCCGCCCCCTACGCCTACCTCGGCTCCCTCGCCGACGGCTCCATCTACCGCGCAGACCTGCGCACCGGTACCGGCAAGGTGATCTCCACCGGCCCCGGCACCCCCGCCGTCGGCCTCAAAGTCGACGCCGTGGACGGCTGTTCGTCGCCGCGTGCGGCTTCGGCGCCCGCGTGGTCGACGCCCGCAGCGGCGAGACCCTCGCCTCCTAAACACTCGCCACCGCCACCCCGAGCTTCGCCAACGACCTCGTGCTGACCCCGCGCGCCGTCTGGTTCACCGAGTCCTACCAGCCGGTGCTCTACGGCCTCCCGCTGAGCCGCGACGGCGCGCTGCCGGCCGCTGAGGACGTCGTACGGCTGCCTCTGACCGGCGACTGGAGCCAGACGACCGACGGCGCCATCAACGCCAACGGCATCGCCCGCACCCCCGACGGCTCCGCGCTGCTCGTCGTCCAGGCCGGAGTCGGTCTGCTGCACCGCGTCGACCCGGACACCGGGGTCGCCCAGGTCGTCGACCTCGGGGACGCGGCCCCGCTCACCAACGGCGACGGCCTGCTGGTCCGCGGGCGCACGCTGTACGCCGTACAGAACCGGCAGAACGCCATCGACGTCTTCCGGCCGGCCCCGGACGGCCGCAGCGGGGTCTTCCAGCGGCGGATCAGCGACCCGGGCTTCGACGTCCCGACCACCGTCGCCGCGTACCGCGGCCGTCTCTACCTGCCCAATGCACGCTTCACGACCACGCCGACGCCCGACACGACGTACTGCGTCACCGCGGTCGATGCCTGAGGCCAAAGAAATCGGGGCGGTACGCGTCGCGCGTACCGCCCTCGTCCGGTGCTCGTTCAGTCCTCGGAGGTGTCCTCGCCGTCCGGACCCGGGTCCCCACCGGAGTCCGCGGAGTCGTCGGTGTCCGCGGAATGCTCGGTGTTCCCGGGCGTGTCGGGCTTCGGCGGTCTCGGGGGCCGGGGCTTGCCGCTCGGGTTGTCCCGAAGGTACGAGGCGCTGTCGGTGCCGTCCGCCGTGGCGTGGCCGCCGGGCGGGTTCCCGTCCCGGCGCCGCAGATAGCGCTCGAACTCACGCGCGATCGCCTCGCCCGACGCCTCCGGCAGCTCTGCGGTGTCCCGGGCCTCCTCCAGCGTCTGCACATACTCCGCGACCTCGCTGTCCTCGGCGGCCAGCTGGTCCACGCCGACCTGCCAGGCACGCGCGTCCTCGGCCAGCTCGCCCAGCGGGATCCGCAGGTCGAGCAGGTCCTCCAGGCGGTTCAGCAGGGCGAGTGTGGCCTTCGGGTTGGGCGGCTGGGAGACGTAGTGCGGGACGGCCGCCCAGAGCGAGACCGCCGGGACACCCGCGTGGGTGCAGGCCTCCTGGAGGACGCCGACGATGCCCGTCGGACCCTCGTACTTGGTCTCCTCCAGGTCCATCCGCTGGGCCAGGTCCGAGTCGGACGTGACCCCGCTGACCGGCACCGGACGCGTGTGCGGGGTGTCACCGAGCAGGGCGCCCAGGACGACCACCAGCTCGACGCCCAGCTCATGGGCGAAGCCCAGCAACTCGTTGCAGAACGAGCGCCAGCGCATGGACGGCTCGATGCCTCGGACCAGCACCAGGTCGCGCGGCTTCTCGCCGCCGACCCGGACCACCGACAGCCGTGTCGTCGGCCATGTGATCTTGCGCACGCCGGCGTCCATCCACACCGTGGGGCGGTTCACCTGGAAGTCGTAGTAGTCCTCGGCGTCGAGTGCCGCGAACACCTCGCCCTTCCACTCCCGCTCCAGATGCGCGACCGCGGTGGAGGCGGCGTCGCCGGCATCGTTCCAGCCTTCGAACGCGGCCACCATGACTGGGTCGATCAGCTCGGGAACCCCCTCCAGCTCGATCACCCAGTGCCTCCTTCCGACGTGCCCTCGCGTACGCCCCAACCTTACGGCGTCGGGCGGGGGCGCCCGCAGCCCCCTTGCACGGGGGAGTGAACGGATCACTGCCCCGTTCGCCACCCTCGAACACCCCTGTGCGGGGAGGAACCGTCCACGGGCAGTAAGCGCTTCACAGGCTGCTGCGCAGCCACTGCTCCACGCTCGCGACGTGCACGGTCGCCCAGGAGCGGGCCGCCTCCGCGTCCCGGTCGCGCAGCGCGGCCAGGATCGCCCGGTGCTCGCGCAGGGTCCGGGCGACCGCGTCCTCCTGGGTCAGTCCGCGCCAGATCCGGGCCCGGGTGGTCGGCCCGGACAGCCCGTCCAGCAGTGAGCAGAGCACCGAGTTGCCGGAGCTCTGCACGATGCCCCGGTGGAACTCCAGGTCGCAGGCGACCAGCTCCTCCACCGAGGGCTCGGCCCCGAGCGCGTCCAACTGGGCGGCCAGCGCGTCCAGTTGCTGCTCGCTGATCCGGGCGGCCGCCATCGCCGTCGCGGCCGGCTCCAGGATCCGGCGCACCGCCAGGAACTCCAGGACCGTGTCGTCCCGGTGGAAGTCGACGACGAAGCTCATCGCCTCCAAGAGCAACTGCGGGTCCAGACTGGTGACATAGGTGCCGTCGCCCTGCCGTACGTCCAGGATCCGGATCAGCGACAGGGCCCGCACCGCCTCCCGCAACGAGTTGCGGGACAGGCCGAGTTCGGCGGCGAGTTCGCTCTCCTTCGGCAACCGGTCACCGGGGCGCAGCGCACCGGAGACGATCATGTCCTTGATCTTCTCGATCGCCTCATCGGTGACGGCCATACCGGCCTCCTTGTCGCTTAGACATCGGATGTCTCAGCCACATTATGCGGCCTGGTCAGAGCGCCGTCAGACCGTGGCCGGGCACTGGCCGGGGCCGGGGAGCGTCCGCCGGTGAGGTGCGCGTCGACCAGTTCACCGGGGTTGACCGCGTCGACGACCACCACTCCGCCCGCCACCAGTCCGCGCAGCGAGGCCGTCACCAGCAGCACGGACAGCTCCATCTCGATCGTGGCGAGCCCCGCGCCCCGGTAGGAGAACAGCGGCATGGCACTCGGCGGCCATCGCCAGCTCCCACAGGCCGTACTCGGGTGGCCCCTGGCAGGAGCCGTCGGCGGTCTCCGCCACGAACCTGCCGTACGGCTCCGGCAGCACCACCCCGTGTCTCGCCTCGAACGCGTGCACCCCCTCCCAGCCGAGCGCCGACGCGCCGCCGTCGGCCACGCCGAACGCCTCGCGCAGGGCCGCCAGCTCGGCCGGATCGGCTTGATCGGTCTTCATGCGTCCATGGAAGCACCCGGCACTGACAACGGACGCGCGAAAGGGGCGGCTCCCTAGGGGAGAGGAGCCGCCCCCTCGCAGACCCGGCCCCGGTACGGCGGGGCCAGGGCTCCAGCGGCTGCCGGGCCGGTCAGGGAGGACCCGGCGCACCGCCCGTATCTCGTCGCCTCGCGGCGGGTTACCGCTTGTCGAGCAGGTCCTGGACCCTGGCCTTGACGTCGTCCGTGGCCAGGCCGCGGATCGTCAGGGTCGTACGTCGGCGCAGCACGTCGTCCGTGGTCTCGGCCCACTCGTGGTCGCGGGCCCAGACGACCTGCGCCCAGATCTCCGGGGCGTCCGGGTGGACGCGCTCGGCCAGTTCCGGGTGCTCGTTGGCGAGCCGGGCTATGTCGAAGGCCAGCGAACCGTAGTGGGTGGCCAGGTGCTTGGCCGTGTCTGCGGCCATGCGCGGGCCGGGCGCCGGGTTGTCCACCAGCAGGCGGTGGGCGACGGCGCGCGGGTTGGCGACACCGGGCAGCGGCAGCTTCTTCGGCAGCGAGGAGACCGGCTCGAAGTCGTCGCCCAGCGGGTGGCCCGGCAGCGCCTCCAGCTTCTCCATCACCGTACGGCCGATGTGCCGGAACGTCGTCCACTTGCCGCCCGCGACGGACAGCATGCCGCCCCTGCCCTCGGTCACCACGGTCTCCCGCTTGGCCTTGGCGGTGTCGCCGGGACCGCCCGGCAGCACCCGCAGACCCGCGAAGGCGTAGGTGATCAGATCGCGCTGGAGCTGCTGGTCCCGGACCGAGAACGCGGCCTCGTCCAGGATCTGGGCGATGTCCTTCTCCGTGACGGCGACGTCCGCCGGGTCGCCCTCGTACTCCTCGTCGGTCGTACCGAGCAGGAGCATGTCCTCCCAGGGGAGGGCGAAGGTGATCCGGTACTTGTCGATCGGCGTGGCCAGCGCGGCCTTCCACGGGGCGGTCCGCTTCAGGACCAGGTGCGCGCCCTTCGAAAGGCGGATGGACGGGGCCGCGTTCGGGTCCTCCATCCGGCGCAGGTGGTCGATCCAGGGGCCGGTCGCGTTGAGCACCAGGCGGGCGTTGACGCCGAACTCCTCGCCGGAGACCGCGTCCTTCAGGTCGGCGCCGGTCACCCGGCCCCTGGTGAAGCGCAGGCCGGTGACCTGGGCGTGGTTGAGGACGACCGCGCCCGCCTCGACGGCCGCGCGGACCGTCATCAGCGCCATGCGCGCGTCGTTCATCTGGTCGTCGCCGTACACGGCCACGGCCTTGAGGTTCTCGGTGCGCAGCTCCGGCACGTCCCGTTGCGCCCGCGCGGGCGAGAGCAGGTGGCCGACACCGTCACCGAACGCGGAGAGTGCGGAGTAGGCGAACACGCCCGCCCCGAGCTTTGCCGCGCCGTGCGGACCGCCCTTGTACACGGGGAGGTAGAACGTGAGCGGGTTCGCCAGGTGGGGGGCCACCTGACGGGAGACCGCGCGGCGTTCGAAGTGGTTCTCCGCCACCAGCTTCACCGCGCCGGTCTGCAGATAGCGCAGACCGCCGTGGAGGAGCTTGGAGGAGGCGGAGGAGGTGGCGCCGGCGAAGTCGCCGGCGTCGACCAGGGCCACCCTGAGGCCGGACTGCGCGGCGTGCCAGGCGGTGGAGATGCCCAGGATGCCGCCGCCGATCACGAGAAGGTCGTACGACGCCTTGGAGAGCTGCTCCCTGGTCTCGGCCCGGCTCGGAACGGAGCCGGAGGCCGGGTGCGTCCCCAGGGCAGGCACGGACTGCAGGGTGGACTGACTGGTCATGTCGGGTTCTTACTCCTCGTCAGAGCTCGATCGTGAGAGCGTGTGCGCTCTCGTCAGCTCTCGTCGTCGATCCAGCCCATGGTCCGGTCGACGGCCTTGAGCCAGTTCTTGTACTCACGGTTGCGGGTCTCCGCGTCCATGTGGGGGGTCCACTCGGCGGCCCGGCGCCAGTTGGCGCGCAGTTCGTCGGTGCTGGACCAGAAGCCGACGGCGAGGCCGGCGGCGTAGGCGGCGCCGAGGCAGGTGGTCTCGGCGACCATCGGGCGCACCACGGGCGCGTCGAGGACGTCGGAGAGGATCTGCATCAGCAGGTTGTTGGCGGTCATGCCACCGTCGACCTTGAGCGTGACCAGCTCGTCGCCGGAGTCCTTGACCATGGCGTCGGCGATCTCGCGGGTCTGCCAGGCGGTGGCCTCGAGGACCGCGCGGGCCAGGTGCGCCTTGGTGACGTACCGGGTCAGGCCGGCGATCACACCGCGGGCGTCGGAGCGCCAGTGCGGGGCGAACAGACCGGAGAAGGCCGGCACGAAGTAGGCACCGCCGTTGTCCTCGACCGAGAGCGCGAGCGTCTCGATCTCGGCCGCGGTGGAGATCAGGCCCATCTGGTCGCGCATCCACTGCACCAGCGAGCCGGTGACGGCGATCGACCCCTCCAGCGCGTACACGGTCGGCTGGTCGCCGATCTTGTAGCCGACCGTGGTCAGCAGGCCCGCGTAGGAGTTGATGATCTTGTCGCCGGTGTTCATCACCATGAAGGTGCCGGTGCCGTAGGTGGACTTGGTCTCGCCCTCGGAGAAGCAGGTCTGGCCGAACAGGGCCGCCTGCTGGTCGCCGAGCGCGGAGGCGACCGGGATGCCGCCGAGCAGGTCGCCCAGCGGTCCGCCGGTGACCTCGCCGTAGATCTCGGCGGAGGAGTGGATCTCGGGCAGGATCTGCAGCGGCACACCGATGGACTCGGCGATCTTCGGGTCCCACTGCATGGTGTGCAGGTTCATCAACAGGGTGCGGGAGGCGTTGGTCACGTCGGTGACGTGCCTGCCGCCGTCGACGCCGCCGGTCAGGTTCCAGATGACCCAGCTGTCCATGGTGCCGAAGAGGATGTCGCCCGCCTCGGCGCGCTCCTTGAGGCCCTCGACGTTGTCGAGCAGCCAGCGCGCCTTGGGGCCGGCGAAGTAGGAGGCCAGCGGGAGGCCGGTCTCGCGGCGGAAGCGGTCCTGGCCGACGTTGCGCGCGAGTTCCCTGCAGAGAGTGTCGGTGCGGGTGTCCTGCCAGACGATGGCGTTGTGGACGGGCTCACCGGTGTTCTTGTCCCACAGCACGGTGGTCTCGCGCTGGTTGGTGATGCCGATGGCCTTGATGTCGTCGCGGGTGATGCCGGCCTTCTGGATGGCTCCGGCGACGACCTCCTGGACGTTGGTCCAGATCTCGTTGGCGTTGTGCTCGACCCAGCCCGGCTTCGGGAAGATCTGCTCGTGCTCCTTCTGGTCGACCGAGACGATACGGCCGTCCTTGTCGAAGACGATGCAGCGGCTGGAGGTCGTGCCCTGGTCGATCGCGGCGATGAAGGGTCCTGCGGTGTGAGCGTCGGTCACTGTGTGCTCCTCAAAGATCCGGGGTGTGTGGCGGTACGTCTGCTGCTTGAGCGGAGGTCTGCTTCTAAGCGAAAGCGACGTTGTAGATGCCTGCGGCTATTGCTCCGCCGATCAGCGGACCGACCACTGGGATCCAGGCGTAGCTCCAGTCGGAACCGCCCTTGTTGGGCAGGGGGAGGAGTGCGTGCACGATGCGCGGGCCGAGGTCACGGGCCGGGTTGATCGCGTAGCCCGTCGGGCCGCCCAGCGACAGACCGATGGAGACGACCACCAGCGCGGTGATCAGACCGCCCAGCACACCGAGGCCGTTGCCGTTGTCGTTGAGGCCCTGGGTGAGGACCGCCAGGATCAGCACGACGGTGCCGATGATCTCCGTGGCGAGGTTCTGCGCCACGTTCCGGATCTCGGGACCGGTGGAGAAGATGCCTAGGACCGGGCCGGCGCCCGACTCCTGGGCCTCGACGGCCTTGACCTCGGTGGCCTGGGCGCCCGGACCGCCGACGATCTCCTTGTCGGTCAGGTGCGCGTGGAACTGGCCGTAGTAGGCGGCCCACACCAGGGCCGCGCCGATCATCGCGCCGAGCAGCTGGCCGGCGAAGTAGACCGGAACATTGCTCCAGTCGCTGTTCTTGATCGCGAGGGCGACGGTGACAGCCGGGTTGAGGTGGGCACCGGACAGCGGTCCGGAGATGTAGACGGCCGTCAGGACGGCGAAGCCCCAACCGAAGGCGATGGCGAGCCAGCCGGCGTTACGGGCCTTGGAGGCCTTGAGTGTGACGGCGGCGCACACACCGCCGCCGAGCAGGATGAGTATGGCGGTACCGATGGTCTCGCCGATGAAGATGTCGGAGCTGGACACCCGCGACTCCTTTGTCCTTCGTCCAGGGAAGCCGAACCCCGAATCCCGTCGGGGTGTTGGCGCCCTCATTGGGTGAGAGCAAATCCGGCCCTTGGCGTTGTCACACCCTAGCGCGTATTGCCGGTAGGTGTTCGACAATGCCGACCGATGGACGGGAGTCTTGCTCCGGCGTTACGCGTGCGTCAAGAGTTCTATTCCTGAAAGCGCGATCGTTATCGATTGCCGTGGGTTGTCGATCTATGTCGGGGTCGTGTGCCGGATGGGCTGGATGGCGTCACTGAACTGCGGTTTTATCCTGCTTTATACATTTCAGAGTACGACTGAGGCCGGTTCGCCGACACGCGAACCGGCCTCGCCCGTCCGTCGGTGGCGGGCGGTCAGAACCGCCCGGCGCCCAGGTCCCGCGACACCGCGCGGGCGCAGTCCCGCACCGCGGCGATCAGCTCGGGCCGCAACTCGCCGTCCTGGCACAACCGTTCCACCGCGCCTGCGACGCCCACCGCGCCCACCGGCATGCGCCGCCGGTCGTGGATCGGCGCAGCGACCGACGCCACGCCCTCCCAGGTCTCCTCGACGTCCGCCGCGTACCCTCGCGCGCGCGTGATGTCGAGGATGTACTCGAAGGCGTCCGGATCGCAGGTCGTACGGTCCGTGAAGGGCTTGCGGTCGGCCTCCAGGGCCTCGCTGTGCGCCACCGGGTCGTAGGCCGAAAGGACCTTGCCGAGGGCCGTGGAGTGCAGCGGCTGCATCGCCCCGATCTCCAGCACCTGCCGGCTGTCGTCGGGCCGGAAGACGTGGTGCACGATCAGCACCCCCTGCTGGTGGACAACGCCCAGGTAGACGCTCTCCCCGCTGGACCGGGCCAGGTCGTCGGTCCACACCAGCGCCCGTGCCCGCAGCTCATGGACGTCCAGATAGGTGGTGCCGAGCCGCAGCAGCTCGGCGCCCAGCTGATAGCGCCCCGAGGCCTCGTCCTGCTCGACGAACCCCTCGTGCTGGAGGGTGCGCAGTATGCCGTGGGCGGTGCCTTTGGCCAGACCCAGTGACGAGGCGATGTCGGACAGGCCGAGCCGTCGCTCGCCGCCCGCGAGCAGCCGCAGCATCGCGGCCGCCCGTTCGAGCGACTGGATGTTCCGTGCCATCGCCGTCCTGCCCTCCGTCCCCTTGGACCCTCAGCGCCGACCGCGCAACTCGCCCGGCAACCTCGCGTAACCGCCGTTCGGCAATGCCGAACACTACCGGTCCATGCCGACTCTCCGCTAATGGTCGGTCGGCACCTGTCACATCACCCGTGGTCCGCGCTTGCCTCACGCATGGTCCGCGTGCGCCCTGCGGACTCCATGGCCGGCGATCCGATCCGCCCACCCGCCGTCTCACCCGTCCGGCACATGGACGCGCCCTGCCCATCCAAGCCCACACCCGGTTAGGCTGGCGCAGTGCGTCCATGCCCGGGCCCGGGCCGCAGGACCGCATAGCCGACAGCCGTCGCATCCAAGGGAGCCCTTCATGGCCTCGTTGCCGCCGTCCCCTTCCGCCGACAGCCGGACCCGGGTGTCCGCGCTCCGAGAGGCGCTCACCACGCGTGTGGTGGTCGCCGACGGAGCCATGGGCACCATGCTCCAGGCCCAGGACCCCACCCTCGACGACTTCCTGCAGCTCGAGGGCTGTAACGAGATCCTGAACCTGACCCGCCCCGACATCGTCCGCTCGGTGCACGAGGCGTACTTCGACGCGGGTGTGGACTGCGTCGAGACCAACACCTTCGGCGCCAACTACGCGGCGATGGCCGAGTACGACATCCCCGAACGCGTCTTCGAACTGTCCGAGGCGGGCGCCCGTATCGCCCGTGAGACCGCCGACGGCTATCTCGCCCGCGACGGCCGCCAGCGCTGGGTGCTCGGCTCCATCGGCCCCGGCACCAAGCTGCCCACCCTCGGTCACATCGGGTACACCACGATCCGCGACGCCTTCCAGCAGAACGCCGAGGGCCTCATCGCGGGCGGCGCGGACGCGCTGATCGTGGAGACCACCCAGGACCTCCTCCAGACCAAGGCGGCCGTGATCGGCGCCCACCGCGCCCGCGAGATCTCCGGCCTGGACGTCCCGATCGTCGTCTCCGTCACCGTCGAGACGACCGGCACCATGCTGCTGGGCTCCGAGATCGGCGCCGCGCTCACCGCGCTGGAGCCGCTCGGCATCGACATGATCGGCATGAACTGTGCCACGGGCCCCGCCGAGATGAGCGAGCACCTGCGCTATCTCTCCAGGCACTCCCGTATCGCGCTGTCCTGCATGCCCAACGCCGGCCTGCCCGTCCTCGGCAAGGACGGCGCCAGCTACCCGCTCACCCCCTCGGAGCTGGCCGACGCCCACGAGACCTTCGTACGGGACTACGGCCTCTCCCTCATCGGCGGCTGCTGCGGCACCACCCCCGAACACCTGCGCCAGGTCGTCGAGCGGGTCCGGGGCGTGACCCCGCCCGAGCGCAGCCCGCGCCCCGAGCCCGGCGCCGCCTCCCTCTACCAGACTGTCCCGTTCCGCCAGGACACCTCGTACCTGGCCATCGGCGAGCGCACCAACGCCAACGGTTCCAAGAAGTTCCGCGAGGCCATGCTGGAGGCCCGCTGGGACGACTGTGTGGAGATGGCCCGTGAGCAGATCCGCGAGGGCGCCCACATGCTGGACCTCTGCGTGGACTACGTCGGCCGGGACGGGGTCGCCGACATGCGGGAGCTGGCCGGCCGCTTCGCCACCGCCTCCACCCTGCCGATCGTCCTGGACTCCACCGAGGTCCCCGTCCTCCAGGCCGGCCTGGAGAAGCTCGGCGGCCGCGCGGTCATCAACTCCGTCAACTACGAGGACGGCGACGGCCCGGAGTCCCGCTTCGCGAAGGTCACCAAGCTCGCCCGTGAGCACGGCGCCGCGCTGATCGCGCTGACCATCGACGAGGAGGGCCAGGCCCGCACCCCGGAGAAGAAGGTCGAGATCGCCGAACGGCTGATCGAGGACCTGACGGGGAACTGGGGCATCCATGAGTCGGACATCCTCATCGACACCCTGACCTTCACCATCTGCACCGGCCAGGAGGAGTCCCGAAGGGACGGCATCGCCACCATCGAGGCGATCCGCGAACTCAAGCGCCGCCACCCGGACGTCCAGACCACCCTCGGCCTGTCCAACATCTCCTTCGGCCTCAACCCGGCCGCCCGCATCCTGCTGAACTCCGTCTTCCTCGACGAGTGCGTCAAGGCGGGCCTGGACTCGGCGATCGTGCACGCGAGCAAGATCCTGCCGATCGCCCGCTTCACCGAGGAGGAGGTCCAGACCGCCCTCGACCTCGTCTACGACCGCCGCACCGAGGGCTACGACCCGCTGCAGAAGCTGATGGCCCTCTTCGAGGGCGCCACCGCCAAGTCCCTGAAGGCCGGCCAGGCCGAGGAACTGGCCGCGCTTCCGCTGGAGGAGCGCCTCAAGCGCCGCATCATCGACGGCGAGAAGAACGGCCTGGAGGCCGACCTGGACGCGGCCCTCCAGGACCGCCCCGCCCTCGACATCGTCAACGAGACCCTCCTGGACGGCATGAAGGTCGTCGGTGAGCTGTTCGGCTCCGGCCAGATGCAGCTGCCGTTCGTCCTCCAGTCCGCCGAGGTCATGAAGACCGCCGTGGCCTATCTCGAACCGCACATGGAGAAGTCGGACGCCGAGGGCAAGGGCACCATCGTGCTGGCCACAGTGCGCGGCGACGTCCACGACATCGGCAAGAACCTCGTCGACATCATCCTGTCCAACAACGGCTACAACGTCGTCAACCTCGGCATCAAGCAGCCCGTCTCCGCGATCCTGGAGGCCGCCGACGAGCACCGGGCCGACGTCATCGGCATGTCCGGCCTGCTGGTCAAGTCCACGGTGATCATGAAGGAGAACCTGGAGGAGCTCAACCAGCGCGGCCTGGCGGCCAGTTACCCGGTGATCCTGGGCGGCGCCGCCCTTACCCGCGCCTATGTCGAGCAGGACCTGCACGAGATCTACGAGGGCGAGGTCCGCTACGCCCGTGACGCCTTCGAGGGCCTGCGTCTGATGGACGCGCTCATCGGCGTCAAGCGCGGAGTACCCGGCGCCAGCCTGCCGGAGCTGAAGCAGCGCCGGGTGCGGCAGACCGCCACCGCCGAGGTCGAGGAGCGGCCCGAGGAGGGCCATGTCCGCTCCGACGTCGCGGTCGACAACCCGGTTCCCACACCGCCGTTCTGGGACACCCGCGTCATCAAGGGCATCCAGCTCAAGGAGTACGCGAGCTGGCTGGACGAGGGCGCCCTCTTCAAGGGCCAGTGGGGTCTCAAGGAGGCCCGCACCGGCGACGGACCGTCGTACGAGGAACTCGTCGAGACCGACGGCCGCCCCCGGCTGCGCGGTCTCCTGGACAGGCTCCAGACCGAGAACCTGCTGGAAGCGGCCGTCGTCTACGGCTACTTCCCCTGTGTCTCCAAGGACGACGACCTGATCATCCTGGACGAACGCGGAAACGAGCGCACCCGGTTCACCTTCCCCCGCCAGCGCCGTGGCCGCCGGCTGTGCCTCGCCGACTTCTTCCGCCCGGAGGAGTCGGGGGAGACGGACGTGGTCGGCCTCCAGGTCGTCACCGTCGGCTCCCGCATCGGTGAGGAGACCGCCAAGCTCTTCGAGGCCAACTCCTACCGCGACTACCTCGAACTGCACGGCCTGTCCGTCCAGTTGGCCGAGGCCCTCGCCGAGTACTGGCACGCGCGCGTCCGTTCGGAGCTGGGCTTCGCCGGCGAGGACCCCGGCGACGTCGAGGACATGTTCGCCCTGAAGTACCGGGGCGCCCGCTTCTCCCTCGGCTACGGCGCCTGCCCCAACCTGGAGGACCGCGCCAAGATCGCCGACCTGCTGCAGCCCGAGCGGATCGGCGTCCGGCTGTCCGAGGAGTTCCAGCTGCACCCCGAGCAGTCCACGGACGCCATCGTGATCCATCACCCGGAGGCGAAGTACTTCAACGCCCGCTGAGCCGTATGTGTGCCGTGCGACGCCGAGACGCGTGCCACACAGCACACTGATCGGATAAGTCGTACACTGGTCGGTCCACAGCAGGCCGGTTCCCGGTATGGGAACCGGCCTGGTCGTCCCTCAAGGAGGTGCGCCGGATGACCAGCACGGTCCCCGCGCTCGGAACCCGTACGGCGGAAGGCTCGGCGCTTCAGGCGGTGCTCCTCGACATGGACGGCACTCTGGTGGACACCGAGGGCTTCTGGTGGGACGTCGAGGTCGAGGTCTTCGCCCGCCTCGGCCACACCCTCGACGAGTCCTGGCGCCATGTGGTGGTCGGCGGCCCCATGACCCGCAGCGCCGGGTTCCTCATCGAGGCCACCGGCGCGGCCATCACGCTCGTCGAACTCAGTGTGCTGCTCAACGACGGCTTCGAGCAGCGCATCGGCACCGCCTTGCCGCTGATGCCGGGCGCCAAGAGGCTGCTCGCCGAACTCCACGAGCAGCAGATCCCCACCGCCCTGGTCTCCGCCTCGCACCGGCGCATCATCGACCGCGTCCTGACCTCACTGGGCGCCCATCACTTCACCCTGTCCATCGCCGGCGACGAGGTCTCCCGCACCAAGCCCTATCCGGACCCGTATCTGCTCGCCGCCGCCGGTCTCGGGGTCGATCCTGCCAGGTGCGCGGTCGTCGAGGACACCGCGACCGGGGTCGCCGCAGCCGAGGCAGCCGGCTGCCAGGTGGTCGCCGTACCGTCCGTCGCACCCATCGCCCCGGCCGAGCGGCGCACCGTGGTCGCCTCCCTGGAAGAGGTCGACCTGGCCTTTCTGCGCGGACTGATGACGGAAATGCGCTAGCCGTTCACCCAGCGTGCGAAGAGCATTGGGTGAAATCCAGGCGGAGGTCATTCAACGGAATTCGCAACTGTTCAACCGGCTGAATTCCCATACCCGTCGCCCCGATCAGGCGTGTGATGTTCCCCACGCGCGAGATGCTCGACAACGTTGCCCGGGTGTGCCGCTGACGCCCGATCATAGGGAATCCGGGCGCCCTTGTGTCCCGATTGGGGAGAGGCTGCACTAATCCTGCCGCTGTCGGGTTTTCGGTGTGTCCGCGGCCGGTTTCACTGCGTGATGGGACCTCAACTCACGCGCCTGTGAACCCTCCTGCGGGCGCGGACTAACCTCGTCGCGAGAACATCGCCGTTACCCCGCGTGATCCGCATCGACACCCCTGCATGCCGGATACACGGACTCGAACAGCTCTGGAGAACTTCGAGCATGAACCGCAAGACTTTGGTGCTGCCGGCCGTGGTCGGCCTGCTCACTCCGGTTCTCGCCGCGTGCGGTGGATCCAACAGTGGGAGCAACAGTGACGGCTCGATCGTCGTCGGCACCACCGACCGGTTCACCGCCACGAAGGAAGACCCGGCGCCGGTCGACCCCGCCTACGCCTACGATGTCGGCACCTGGAACATCCTGCGTCAGACAGTGCAGACCCTCATGACGCAGCCCAAGGGCGAGGGCGATCCGGTCCCGGACGCCGCCGAGAGCTGCTCCTTCACCGACAGCGGCAGTGAGCGCTACGCCTGCAAGCTGCGCGAGGGCCTGAAGTTCTCCGACGGCCAGGCTGTCACCGCCGCGGACGTCAAGTACTCCATCGAGCGGGCCCTGCGCATCAAGGCCGACAGCGGTGTTTTCGCCCTCCTCTCGAACATCGACACCATCGAGACCCAGGGCGACCGCGAGGTCATCTTCCACCTCAAGTCGGCCGACGCCACCTTCCCTTACAAGCTGTCCACTCCGGTCGCGGGCATCGTGAACCCCAAGGACTACGAGAAGGACAAGCTCCGCGACGGCTTCGCCGTCGACGGCTCCGGCCCCTACACCTTGAAGGCCGACGTCAACAACGACGCGGCCGACTCCCTCACCTTCACCAAGAACCCCGACTACAAGGGTGCCGTGACGGTGAACAACGCTCAGGTCGTCATGCGCTCCTACGACGACGCGAACGCCATGGGCACCGCGATCGACAAGGGCGACATCGACGTGATGACCCGCACCATGTCGCCGTCCCAGATCAACAAGCTCGACGCCGGCAGCGACGCCAACGTCGACCTCGTCGAGATGCCCGGGCTGGAGATCCGCTACCTCGGCTTCGACACCGCGGCGCCCACGGTCAAGTCCAAGGCCGTGCGCCAGGCGATGGCCCAGATCATCGACCGCGCCGGACTCGTCGCCAAGGTCTACGGCTCCCAGGCCGAGCCGCTGTACTCGCTGGTCCCGGCCTCCGTGACCGGCCACTCCAACTCCTTCTTCAACAAGTACGGCGACCCCAGCGTCGCCAAGGCCAAGAGCCTGCTGACCGCGGCGAACATCACCACTCCCGTGAAGCTGACGCTGCACTACACGACCGACCACTACGGCTCCGCCACCAAGGAGGAGTTCGAGGTCCTGAAGAAGCAGCTCAACGACAGCGGCCTGTTCGACGTCAGCATCGAGGGCACCGCCTGGGTGACGTACCAGACCGCCGAGCGCAAGCAGGAGTACGACGTCTACGGCATGGGCTGGTTCCCCGACTTCCCGGACGCCGACAACTTCCTCGCGCCGTTCCTCGACAAGAACAACTTCCTCGGCTCGCCCTACGCCAACGGCAAGATCATCAACACGCTGATCCCGGCGTCCCGCCGCGAGGCCGACCGGCTCAGCGCCTCCAACAGCCTGACCGACATCCAGGACATCGTCGCCGACGACGTCCCGGTGCTGCCGCTGTGGCAGGGCAAGCAGTACGTCGCCGCCCGCAACGACGTCACCGGCGTCGCCTACGCCCTCAACTCCTCCGCCACGCTCCAGCTGTGGGAGCTGGGACGCGGTGCCAGCAGCTGACGCCCAGTCAGACGACGGGAAGGGCGCCCCACTCGGTGGAGTGGGGCGCCCTTCCCGTCGTAGCGCGTCCTGCTGGGCGTCGTAGCGGGTTCTACTGGGCGCCGGGACGCACCAGGCCGCTCTCGTACGCGTACACCGCCGCCTGCACCCGGTCCCGCAGCCCCAGCTTGGTCAGCACATGCCCCACATGAGTCTTCACCGTGGTCTCGCTGACGAACAGGTCGGCGGCGATCTCCGCGTTCGACAGCCCCCGCGCGACCAGCTTCAGCACCTCCACCTCGCGGTCGGTGAGCGTGTGCAGGGTGTCCGGCACCGGCTCCTCACCGGACGGCAGATGTGTGGCGTACTTGTCGAGCAGCCGGCGCGTGATGCTCGGCGCCAGCATCGCCTCGCCGCCCGCCACCACCCGGATCGCCTGCACCAGCTCATTGGCCGGGGCGTCCTTCAGCAGGAAGCCGCTGGCGCCCGCGCGCAGCGCCTCCACCACGTACTCGTCGAGATCGAACGTGGTCAGCACCAGCACCTTCGCCGGTCCGTCCCGGCCGGGCCCGGTGATCTGCCGGGTCGCCTCCACGCCGTCCATCCGAGGCATCCGGATGTCCATCAGCACCACATCGGGCTGGAGGGCGCGCACCTGGTCGAGAGCCTGAAGGCCGTCTCCGGCCTCGCCCACGACCGCGATGTCCTGCTCGGCCTCCAGGATCATCCGGAACCCGGTTCGCAGCAGCGGCTGGTCGTCGACCAGTAGGACGCGGATGGCCACGGTGAGTCTCCTTAGCTAGTCCGCGCTCATTCTGCCCTGCGCGAGGTCCCCGGATTCGACCGGCCTCACCGGCAGCGGGTACGGCGGGGGAGTGCCGCCGAACTCCGGGCAGTGCGCCTGGTGGTCGCACCAGCCGCACAGCTTCGTCGGACGCGGCCGCCAGTCCCCGGACTCCGTCGCCTGCCGGATCGCCTCCCACAGCGCGAGCAGCTTGCGCTCCACCCGCTCCAGATCGGCGAGCACCGGGTCGTACGTCAGCACATCACCGCTGCCGAGATAGACCAACTGCAGCCGCCTCGGCACCACGCTCTTCAGCCGCCATACCACCAGGGCGTAGAACTTCATCTGGAACAGCGCGCCCTCGGCGTACTCCTGCCGGGGCGCCTTGCCGGTCTTGTAGTCGACGATCCGCACCTCACCCGTCGGCGCCACGTCGACCCGGTCGATGATCCCGCGCAGCCGCAGCCCCGAGTCCAGCTCGGTCTCGACGAACAGCTCCCGCTCCACCGGCTCCAGCCGGGACGGATCCTCCAGCGTGAACCAGCGCTCGACGAGCTGCTCCGCCTCACCCAGCCAGCGTGCCAGCCGTTCGCCCTCCGGATCGTCCGCGAACAGCTCACCGACCTCCGGCCTGCTCTCCCGCAGCCGGTCCCACTGCCCCGGAATCAGCGACTTGGCCCGCGGCGCCGTCCGCTCCGGGGCGGGCGCGTCGAAGAGCCGCTCCAGGACCGCGTGCACCAGGGTGCCCCGGGTCGCCGCCTCGCTCGGCTTCTCCGGCAGCCGGTCGATGACCCGGAACCGGTACAGCAACGGACACTGCATGAAGTCACTGGCCCGCGAGGGCGACAGCGAGGCGGGCGGCCCGCCTGCCGTCGCCTGCACCGCCGTGACCGGCCCTTCCCCCTGCGCGGCGTCCGCGCCCTGAGGCCGCGAGGCGTCCTCGATGCTGCTCTCCATGACCACAGACCATACGGCCCGCCACTGACAGTCACCCAACCCGCACGACGCCCCGGCCAACACAAAGGGTGCCGGGGCGAAACGCGCCACGACGGCCGCATACCATCGACCAGAGACGATGCTTCTAACGAGGGGACACCGTGGACGTGAGCGGCGGGAGCGGGCAGCCCCGGTCGGACGACGCCGAACCGACCGAGCACCCCGCAGGTCCTACGGCCCCGACCAACGACGGAGGCCCGGACCCCACCGACGCCCCGACGGCGGGCCCCGGCCGGGCCGGGACATCCACCGACAGCGGGAAACCGGCGCCGGAACCCGAGCCGTCCCCGGAGACGCCCGCGCCGGAGAACGAGAACGCCCAGACACCTCCCGGGCCATCGACCGAACCACCGGCCTGTGGCCCCGGCGGGACCGGTGCCTCCCGACCTGAGGAGACCGGCGCCTCCGGCCCCGACGAGGACGACGGGACCGGTGCCTCGGGGCCCGACGAGGTCCCTCCCTCCGCCGCCGACGAGTCCATGGCCCCCGAGTCCCGCCCGGAAGCGGCCCCAGAGCGCACCCCGGAGCCCACCCCGCGCCCCGCCCCGGTCGCCGCGGCCCGCAAGGACTCGCCCTCCGGAGCCCCGGAGGAGACCGACAACCGCGCCCACGCGCACTCCGGCATGGCCAAGGGGCGGCCGCCGAAGCGGCCCAGGGAACCCGGCGGCGGGCTGCTCATGGGGCGGCCCTTCGGCGTACCCGTGTACGTCGCCCCCAGCTGGTTCGTCGTCGCCGCGCTGATCACCTGGGTCTTCGGCGGCCAGCTCGACCGCGTGCTGCCCGGACTCGGCGCCGCCCGCTACCTCGTCTCACTCTTCTTCGCGATCGCCTTCTACGCCTCCGTCCTGGTCCACGAACTCGCCCACACGGTCGCCGCGATCCGCTTCAAACTCCCCGTCCGCCGCATCCAGCTCCAGTTCTTCGGCGGCGTCTCCGAGATCGAGAAGGAGGCCGAGACCCCCGGACGGGAGTTCGTGCTGGCCTTCGTCGGCCCGCTGCTCTCCCTCGTCCTCTCCGGCCTCTTCTACCTCGCCATGCAGCCCGTCGAACCCGGCACCGTCCCAGGCGTCCTGCTGGCCGGCCTGATGGTCTCCAACCTCATCGTGGCCGTCTTCAACCTCCTGCCCGGCCTGCCCCTCGACGGAGGCCGGATGCTCCGCGCCGTCGTCTGGAAGATCACCGGCAGACCCATGAGCGGCACCATCGCCGCCGCCTGGGTCGGCCGCGCCCTAGCAGTCTCCGTCCTGATCGGTCTGCCGCTGCTCAACTACTCGGGCGTCTTCGGCGGCGGCACCGCGAACGCCAACGGCATGGACGCCCTCACCGACGGCCTGCTCGCCGCCGTCCTCGCCGCGATCATCTGGACCGGCGCCGGCAACAGCCTGCGCATGGCAAGGCTGCGCGAACACCTCCCGGAGCTGCGTGCCCGCACCCTCACCCGCCGTGCCGTCCCCGTCGAGACCGAGACGCCTCTGTCCGAGGCCCTGCGCCGCGCCAACGCCGCCGGGGCCCGCGCCCTGGTCGTCGTCGACGCCGACGGCACCCCCCTCTCCCTGGTCCGCGAGGCCGCCATCGTCGGAGTACCCGAGCACCGCCGGCCCTGGGTCGCCGTCAGCGGCCTCGCCCAGGAACTCACCGACGGCATGCGCGTCTCCGCGGAACTGGCGGGCGAGGACCTCCTCGACGTCCTCCGTGCCACCCCCGCCACCGAGTACCTGGTGGTGGAGGAGACCGGCGAGATCTACGGCGTCCTGTCGGCGGCGGACGTCGAGCGCGCCTTCGTGCGGGCCATGGCCCGCCCCAGCTGAGAGCGGCAGCGGGCTCGCAGAACCAGCGTTCCCCGTGGTCGGTGGCCTTCACAAACCCCGGTAGGCTGTTCACATGTCCGAACCGACCGGTGCCGCCCGCAGGCGCGGGCCCTTCAAGGTCGGGGACCAGGTTCAGCTGACCGACCCCAAGGGCCGCCACTACACGTTCACGCTCGAAGCCGGGAAGAATTTCCACACCCACAAGGGCTCCTTCCCGCACGACGAACTGATCGGCGCTCCCGAGGGCAGTGTTGTCCGCACCACCGGCAACGTCGCCTACCTCGCGCTGCGCCCCCTGCTCCCCGACTACGTCCTGTCCATGCCCCGCGGGGCAGCCGTCGTCTATCCCAAGGACGCGGGGCAGATCCTCTCCTTCGCCGACATCTTCCCCGGCGCCCGCGTCGTCGAGGCCGGCGTCGGCTCCGGCTCGCTCAGCAGCTTCCTGCTGCGGGCCATCGGCGACCAGGGCATGCTGCACAGCTACGAGCGCCGCGCGGACTTCGCCGAGATCGCCCAGCAGAACGTGGAACGCTACTTCGGCGGCCCGCACCCCGCCTGGCAGCTCACCGTCGGCGACCTCCAGGACAACCTGTCGGACACCGACGTCGACCGTGTCATCCTCGACATGCTCGCCCCCTGGGAGTGCCTGGAGGCCGTCTCCAAGGCGCTCGTGCCCGGCGGCATCCTGTGCTGCTACGTCGCCACCACCACCCAGCTCGCGCGGACCGTCGAGTCCATCCGCGAGATCGGCTGCTTCAACGAGCCGACCTCCTGGGAGACGATGATCCGCAACTGGCACGTGGAAGGCCTCGCCGTCCGCCCCGACCACCGGATGATCGGCCACACCGGCTTCCTGCTCACCGCCCGCCGCCTCGCCGACGGCGTCGAGCCCCCCATGCGCCGCCGCCGCCCCGCCAAGGGCGCCTACGGCGAGGACTACGACGGCCCCAACGCCGACGGCGGCACCGGCCGCTGAGCCGTCCCGTCGTCGTCCGTCGCCGCGTCAACGTACGAGCGCCGCTGCCGAGTTCCCCGACCCGACGGGAGCCCCGCAGCGGCGCTCACGCGTTGACACGACAAGGCGTCGGCGCGGCACACGAGTTGTCCAGCCGGACCCCCGGCCCCCGGACACGCGGGGCCCACCACCGGCACAGCCCCACTCCACTCCACCCCACCTCCCCCCCCGTCGCGGAAGCCCACCCCCGCCGTTCCCACCCACTGTGACGTGTGGCACTATGCAGGCCATCCCCCACCGGCACAGGCCTCGCAGGAGACACTCCTAGTGCAGCAATCCGTGGTCCCGGAGCTCGCTCACACCGACACCCGCCCCATGCACTGGCTCGCCACCGCCACTGCCCTGACCGGCGTTGTCGCCCTGTCATCCCTCTTCCAGCCGGGCGCGGCCAAAGCCGCCCAGCCCACCGCCGGCACCGAGGCCAAGCCCGCCCCCGCGGCCACCGCGCCGCCCAGCACCACCGGCGTGGACTTCCCCCTCGACTGCGGCCCCGTGAAAGAGAGGGTCGTCAAGAAAGCCACCGGCGACCTCGACGGCGACGGCAGACCGGAAACCGTGGCGGTGGTCCACTGCGACTCGGCCATGGGCACCCCGCCCGACGGCGTCTACGTCCTCACCCAGGCCGCCGACGCCACCCGCCCCCGCGTCGTCGCCACCCTCGTCGATCCCAAGGACCGGCTCACCGTCACCGACTTCACCGTCGCCGCCAAAACGGTCACCGCGACCCTGCTCGGCTATTCCTCGGACAATGTGCCCAGTTGCTGTCCGGACGTGAAGACCGGCGCCACCTGGCAGTGGAACGGCCACACCTTCGTCCGCTCCACCCCCGCGGCCACCCACAGCGTCTGACCACCGCACCGGCACGACCCACAGGCCACGCGGGGTGGCCGGAAAGTCACTCCGCGTCCGGCCCGTGGACCTCGACCCGGTCCGTGACCCGGCGCACATGAATGCACTCGCCCGGACACTCCCGCGCCGAATCCACCACATCCGTGAGCAGCGGCAACGGCACCGGGACGGTCGCCCCCTTCGCCTGCAGCAGCTCGTCGTCCACGCCCTTCACATAGGCCAGGCCGTCGATGTCCAGCTCGAACACCTCCGGGGCGTACTGGGCACAGATTCCGTCGCCCGTACAAAGATCCTGGTCGATCCAGACCTCAAGCGCCTCCGCGCCGGCCAGGGCCTCCTGCTGCACGGTCATCTCTCCTGCCGTAGAAAGCGCCGGACAGCCGGACCCGGCGGTCACCCGGTCCCGCCCCGGCGGGTGTTGAACTCCTTCGACCCTACCCCCGCCCGAACCGCCCCCGGCCGTGCCCTCCACCCGTGCCCTCCACCCGCGCACCGACCCATGTCCGGCGCCCTCCGCCCGCGTACACGGCGCACCGGGCCGCGCGAGACGACGGCGCTCGGCCACCGGATCGATCGACTTGAGCCACCCCGCGGCCCATGGCCGCGATCACGCACACCACCCGACTGATTGCTCTGTGTAAGGGATGCCTCACTGGGGCACAACCCCTGAAAGACATCGAAGCGGACAACTCCGGTCAGTCACGAAGGGTTTTGACCGGCCCAGGCCTGGAACACGCAGCTTCTGAATCGCGTTGAGTGGGTATTCACCGGGCACGGGGGAGAAGCGATGGGTGACCGACGACACACCTTGACAGTCTTGGTGATCTAGGGGTTTCAATCGACACCCACCCAGGTAGGGTCTGGAAGCGTCCAGCTCCCCTTGGAGGAGGTGAGGACCGTGGCAGCCCACGACGACGACATGAACCGCGGCATCCGCCCGGGACGAGGGTCCGACGACCCGGCCGGGCAGATTGCCTATCTTGAGCAGGAGATCGCCGTCCTGCGACGCAAGCTCGCCGACTCTCCGCGGCACACGAGGATTCTCGAAGAGCGGATCGTCGAGCTGCAGACGAACCTGGCCGGCGTGTCCGCCCAGAACGAGAGACTCGCGAACACCCTCCGCGAGGCCCGCGACCAGATCGTGGCCCTCAAGGAGGAAGTCGACCGACTCGCACAGCCGCCGGCAGGCTTCGGTGTCTTCCTGCAAGCCATCGAGGACGGCACCGCAGACATCTTCACCGGCGGCCGCAAACTGCGGGTGAACGTCAGTCCAAGCGTCGACCTGGACGCCCTCAGGCGCGGCCAGGAAGTCATGCTCAACGAAGCGCTCAACGTGGTCGAGGCCATGGAGTACGAGCGCGTCGGCGACATCGTCACCCTCAAGGAGATCCTGGAGGACGGCGAACGCGCCCTGGTGCTGGGGCACACCGACGAGGAACGGGTGGTACGGCTCGCCGAGCCACTGCTGGACGTCACCATCCGGCCCGGCGACGCCCTCCTGCTCGAACCCCGCTCCGGCTACGTCTACGAAGTCGTGCCCAAGAGCGAGGTCGAGGAACTCGTCCTCGAAGAAGTACCCGACATCGGCTACGACCAGATCGGCGGCCTCGGCAACCAGATCGAGGCCATCCGCGACGCGGTCGAGCTGCCGTACCTCTACCCGGACCTGTTCAAGGAGCACGAACTGCGCCCGCCCAAGGGTGTCCTGCTCTACGGGCCTCCCGGATGCGGCAAGACGCTCATCGCCAAGGCCGTCGCCAACTCGCTGGCCAAGAAGGTCGCCGAGGTCACCGGCCAGGCCACAGGCAAGAGCTTCTTCCTCAACATCAAGGGCCCCGAGCTCCTGAACAAGTACGTCGGCGAGACCGAGCGGCAGATCCGCCTCGTCTTCCAGCGTGCGCGCGAGAAGGCCAGCGAGGGCACCCCCGTCATCGTCTTCTTCGACGAGATGGAGTCCCTCTTCCGCACCCGGGGCTCCGGCGTCAGCTCGGACGTGGAGAACACCATCGTCCCCCAGCTGCTCGCCGAGATCGACGGTGTCGAAGGCCTGACTAACGTGGTCGTCATCGGCGCCTCCAACCGCGAGGACATGATCGACCCCGCCATCCTGCGCCCCGGCCGCCTCGACGTGAAGATCAAGATCGAGCGCCCGGACGCCGAGGCAGCCAAGGACATCTTCGGCAAGTACCTCACCGAGCGCCTTCCCCTGCACGCCGACGACGTCGGCGAGCACGACGGCAGCAAGGCCACCACCGTCGCCAGCATGATCCAGACGGCCGTGGAACACATGTACACCGAATCCGAGGAAAACCGCTTCCTGGAGGTCACCTACGCCAACGGCGACAAGGAAGTCCTCTATTTCAAGGACTTCAACTCCGGCGCGATGATCGAAAACATCGTCGGACGCGCCAAGAAGATGGCGATCAAGGACTTCCTCGAGCACAAGCAGAAGGGCCTCCGCGTCTCCCACCTCCTCCAGGCCTGCGTGGACGAGTTCAAGGAGAACGAGGACCTGCCCAACACCACCAACCCCGACGACTGGGCCCGAATCTCCGGAAAGAAGGGCGAACGGATCGTCTACATCCGTACCCTCATCACCGGAAAGCAGGGCGCGGACACCGGGCGCTCCATCGACACGGTGGCAAACACCGGGCAGTACCTGTAAGACACAGGGCGGCTGCGGGTGCCCCCACCGGGTACCCGCAGCCGACTGTTTTTCCGGCCAAAACCGGAACCGAGGCGAGCAAGGCAATGACGCAAATGATCTCCCCACCAGCGCAAAGGCGTTCTAGGCTCTTTCCTACCGCCGAGTCGCGCAGTGCGGGGACGGGCACCGCACACGCACCGGAGCGCCAGCGGTACGCGAGCGGAGCCCACGACAGAGGGCTCCGCCGGGCAAGGAGGGCCGCATGACCGTACGGCGAGTAATGGGCATCGAGACGGAGTACGGCATCTCCGTCCCCGGCCACCCCAATGCCAATGCCATGCTCACCTCGTCCCAGATCGTCAACGCCTACGCGGCGGCGATGCACCGGGCCCGCCGTGCCCGCTGGGACTTCGAGGAGGAGAACCCGCTGCGGGACGCCCGAGGCTTCGACCTCGCCCGCGAGGCCGCCGACGCCAGCCAGCTCACCGACGAGGACATCGGCCTCGCCAACGTCATCCTCACCAACGGTGCCCGCCTCTACGTGGACCACGCCCACCCCGAGTACAGCGCCCCGGAGGTCACCAACCCCCGTGACGCCGTCCTCTGGGACAAGGCCGGCGAACGCATCATGGCCGAGGCCGCCGACCGAGCCGCCCAGCTCCCCGGCGCCCAGCCCATCCACCTCTACAAGAACAACACCGACAACAAGGGCGCCTCCTACGGGACGCACGAGAACTACCTGATGAAGCGGGAAACCCCCTTCTCCGACATCGTGCGCCACCTCACGCCCTTCTTCGTCTCCCGCCAGGTCGTCACCGGCGCCGGCCGCGTCGGCATCGGCCAGGACGGCCACGAACACGGCTTCCAGCTCAGCCAGCGGGCGGACTACTTCGAGGTCGAGGTCGGCCTGGAGACGACCCTCAAGCGCCCCATCATCAACACGCGCGACGAGCCGCACGCGGATGCCGAGAAGTACCGCCGGCTGCATGTGATCATCGGCGACGCGAACCTGTCGGAGATCTCGACGTATCTGAAGCTCGGGACCACGGCCCTGGTCCTCTCGATGATCGAGGACGGCTTCATCGCGGTCGACCTGGCCGTCGACCAGCCGGTACGGACTCTCCACCAGGTCTCCCACGACCCCACCCTCCAGCGACTCGTCACCCTCCGCAGCGGCCGCACACTCACCGCAGTCCAGCTCCAGATGGAGTACTACGAGCTCTCGCGCAAATACGTCGAGGAGCGCTACGGCGCCGACGCCGACGAACAGACCAGGGACGTCCTGACGCGCTGGGAGGACACCCTCAACCGCCTGGAGAACGACCCCATGAGCCTCGCGGGCGAACTCGACTGGGTGGCCAAGAAGGAGCTCATGGAGGGCTACCGCCGCCGCGACGACCTCGACTGGGACGCCGCCAAGCTCCACCTCCTCGACCTCCAGTACGCCGACGTACGGGCCGAGAAGGGCCTGTACAACCGCCTCGCGGCCCGCGGGCGCATGAAGCGGCTCCTGGCCGAGGCCGACGTCGAGAAGGCCCGCACGAGCCCGCCGGAGGACACCCGGGCGTACTTCCGCGGCCGCTGCCTGGAGCAGTACGCCGACGACGTCGCCGCCGCCAGCTGGGACTCGGTCATCTTCGACCTCCCGGGCCGGGACAGCCTCCAGCGCGTCCCAACCCTGGAACCACTACGCGGAACGCGAAATCACGTCAAGGAGCTCCTGGACCGCTGCCGCACCGCAGAAGACCTGGTCAAGGTCCTCTCCGGCGGCTGAACGGGTGCTCGGGCCGCACCGGGCGGCCGGGGTCAAAATCCCGCCGCCCGGGAATCATCGAGGTGGCCCCCGTAGGTTGGAGAAACTGCGGGGCCGATGTCGGACCCGGCTTGTAGGGTCTGATCATCACCGATCGGCAGGAAAGCCGACCTGTCGACCATGTCGGGCGAACTGAGCGGGGTGACGGTTATGGCAACCAAGGACACCGGCGGCGGACAGCAGAAGGCCACGCGCTCCACCGAGGAGGTCGAGGAGCAGGTGGCGGAGTCGCAGGCTTCGGAGGACGTCAAGGAGCGTCACGAGAAGCTGAGCGATGACGTGGACTCGGTTCTTGACGAGATTGACGATGTACTCGAGGAGAACGCCGAGGATTTCGTTCGGAGTTTCGTGCAAAAAGGTGGAGAGTAAAGGCGAATTGGTCGCTCTGCCTCCGAAGTGAAGGCGGCGGGGGGAGCGGGTGGCTGACGAGCCGGACGCGAAGCAGTGCAGGAAATGCGGGCGGGATCTGCCTTTTGCGCCGTTCGCACGGGACAGGAATCGGTGCGACGGCCTCCAGGTGCACTGCCGGGAGTGCGTGGCGGAATACAGCGCCGCGCACTACCGGCGTCGCCGGGGGGCCATCGGAAAGATCGTCCGGGAGAAGGCTGAGGTCCCGGAGGGGCACAAGCTCTGTCGGGCATGCGGTGAGGTCAAGCCGCACCGGGAATGGCATGGCAACGCGACCGCTTCTGATGGGCTGTCGACTCGCCGCAAGGCGTGCCGGTCCGCGCGGGGGCGGCAGGACCATCTCAAGCGTCAGTGCGGCATCACCGAAGCCGAACGCGAGGAGCTGATCGCCTCTCAAGGAGGCGTCTGCTGTATATGTCCGTCGGCTCCGCCCGCGCATGTGGATCACTGCCACAAGACGGGTAGGGTCCGTGGCGTACTGTGCTTCAGCTGCAACGCCGCGCTGGGGCAGTTCAAGGATCAGCCCGAGGCCATACGGCGGGCTGCAGCATACGTGGAAGGAAACGCGTGGAAGCCAACACTCGTAGCACCGGGCGTCTACCAGCTGCCTTCCTGACGCCTGGGTCCTCCTCGTTCATGGACTTTCTCGCCGACCACCAGCCGGAATTGCTGCCCGGCAAGCGGCAGTTGCCGCCCACGCAGGGGGTGATCGAGGCGCCGCACGGGACGACGATCGTGGCGGTGACCTTCCCCGGGGGCGTGGTTCTCGCCGGTGACCGTCGGGCCACGATGGGGAACGTGATCGCCCAGCGCGACATCGAGAAGGTGTTCCCGGCCGACGAGTACTCGGCGGTCGGTATCGCCGGCACCGCCGGCCTCGCCGTGGAGATGGTCAAGCTCTTCCAGTTGGAGCTGGAGCACTTCGAGAAGGTCGAGGGTGCGCAGCTGTCGCTGGAGGGCAAGGCGAACCGGCTGTCGACGATGATCCGTTCCAACCTCGCTATGGCCATGCAGGGGCTGGCGGTCGTGCCGTTGTTCGCCGGGTTCGACGTGGACCGGGGGAAGGGGCGGATCTTCTCGTACGACGTCACGGGTGGCCGTTCCGAGGAGCACAACTTCGCGGCGACGGGTTCCGGCTCGATCTTCGCGCGCGGGGCCATGAAGAAGCTGTTCCGTGAGGACCTGAGCGAGGAGCAGGCGGCCACACTGGTGGTGCAGGCTCTGTATGACGCGGCTGACGACGACTCCGCGACCGGTGGTCCCGATGTCGCCCGCCGGATCTACCCGATCATCACCGTGATCACCGAGGACGGGTTCCGCCGGCTCACCGAGGACGAGGCCTCCGGGCTCGCCCGTGCGGTGCTGGCCCGCCGTATGGAGGAGCCCGACGGTCCGCGCGCGGCGCTGCTCTGAGGCGCCCGGCGCTTGTTGTGAAGGTGATCCCAGTGACTTCGACGGAACCCTAAGGAAGGGGACGGATACCGGTGTCGACGCCGTTCTATGTCTCACCTCAGCAGGCCATGGCGGACCGTGCGGAGTACGCCCGGAAGGGCATCGCGCGCGGCCGGAGTCTGGTTGTGCTCCAGTACGCCGACGGCATCGTGTTCGTCGGTGAGAACCCGTCCCGTGCGCTGCACAAGTTCAGCGAGATCTACGACCGGATCGGTTTCGCGGCCGCCGGCAAGTACAACGAGTACGAGAATCTGCGGATCGGTGGTGTGCGCTACGCCGACCTGCGTGGTTACACCTACGACCGTGACGATGTGACGGCGCGTGGCCTTGCCAACGTGTATGCGCAGACGCTGGGCACGATCTTCTCCAGCGCGGCCGAGAAGCCGTACGAGGTGGAGCTGGTCGTCGCGGAGGTCGGGGAGATCCCGGAGGGTGACCAGATCTATCGGCTGCCGCACGACGGTTCGATCGTCGACGAGCACGGTTCGGTCGCGGTCGGTGGCGCTTCGGAGCAGATCAGCAGTTATCTGGACCGTGAGCACCGGGACGGCATGACCCTCGCGGAGGCTCTGAAGCTGGCTGTGACGGCTCTGTCGCGGGAGTCGAACGGCACTCAGCGGGAGATTCCCGCCGAGCGTCTGGAGGTCGCGGTGCTGGACCGCACGCGTCCGCAGAAGCGCAAGTTCAGGCGCATCGGCGGCCCGCAGCTGTCCCGGTTGCTGGAGTCCGACGGTGCCGCCACGGCGACCGAGGAGGCCGACGCGGCCGAGGACTCCGGCGGAGACGTCGAGTAACCCCGCTACCACCCCGCTCAGTGCGGCCCCGCCCGGCGAGTCGTCCGGGCGGGGCGCGGGCGTTTGCGCGGTCAGGGCCGTGGGGGCGCTGTGGAGCCTCGTACGACCAGCTCCACCGGGATGTCCCGCCCCTCCGGTTCGCGGCCCTCCAGGACCGCCAGGAGGGCGTGCATGCCGCGTTCGCCGAAGAGTTCCGCGTCCAGCCGTACCGTCGTGAGTTCTGGGTCGATGGCGGTGGCGAGGGCGAGGTCGTCGAGGCCGGTGACGGAGATGTCGTCGGGGATGCGCAGGCCTCGGCGGCGCAGGGCCTTGTAGGCGCCGGCGGCGAGCTTGTCGTCGTCGCAGACGAGGGCGGTGGGGTGGGGGCCGGGTGACGCCAGGGCGGCTTCCGTCGCCGTCAGGGCGCCTTCGATGGAGATCGGGGCATGGACGGTGCGCACCGAGGTGCCGGGGACTTCCGCCGTGCGTGCGGCCAGCTCACGCGCGCGTACCTCGAAGGTCCAGGAGGCGACGTCGGCGGCCAGGTGGAGGAAGCGGCGGTGGCCGAGGCCGAGAAGATGCTCGGCGACCTGGCGTACGCCGTCGGCGATGTCCAGGTTCACCGTGGCGGCTCCGAGGCTGCCGTCCGGGTCGCTGTCGAGCATCACCAGGGGGAGCTGGTCGCCACGGATGGCGGTGAGGGCGTCGGCGGCCATGGAGGAGGCGATGACGCCGTCGAGAGCGGCCTGGGCGGATGCGAAGGGGTCGCGGGCCTGGCCGATGCCTTCGGGGGAGGGGTAGACGACCACGCCGAAGCCGTTTTCGGCGGCCACGCGGGCGGCGCCGGTGTAGACGCCCGCGAAGAACTCTGTGGTGAGTGCGGGGACGACGAGGAGGACGGTGCGGGTGCGGCCGAGGCGCAGGTTGCGGGCGGCCAGGTTGGGCCGGTAGCCGAGGTCGCGTGCGGCTTCCCGGACGCGTTCGGCGGTGGCCTCGGACACGCGGCCGCGCCATTTGCCGCCGAGCACGAGTGACACCGCCGCCTGGGAGACGCCGGCGGCCTGGGCGACGTCGCGGCTCGTCGGGCGCGTGCTGCTGCGTGCCACCGGGTGTGCGCTCCTTCGTCTGGACGTGCGAACAGCGCACATGGTACGTATGGGAGCGGACGTTATACGTAAAACTTCGGAGGCGGGTCATGACCGCGGGGTACCTGGAGATCCTCAGGGCGAGGCACGCGGTCCGGTTGCTGACGGGCACCTTGGTGGGGCGGTTGCCGAACGCCACGGCCGCGATCGCGATCGTGCTGTTCGTGCGCGCGGAGGGTGGCACGTACAGCCTGGCGGGGGCGCTCGCGGCTGTGTACGGCGTCGCGAACGCGGTGGGCCAGCCGGTGCTCGGCCGGCTGGTGGATGTGCACGGGCAGCCGCGTGTCCAGTTGCCCGCCGCTCTCGTGTCGGCTCTCGCCATGGCCGGCTTCGCCTTCGCCGGCACCGATCCGCTGCCGCTCGCCTACGGGTGTGTGGCCGCGGCCGGGTTGTTCACGCCGCCTCTGGAGGGCGGTCTGCGTGCCCTGTGGCCGAGTGTGCTCGGCAGGGATGACCAGGTGCACACGGCGTATGCGATGGACGCGGTGGCGCAGGAAGTCATGTTCACGGTGGGACCGTTGCTCGTGACGCTGTGCGTGTCCCTGTGGTCGGCGCAGGCGGCCCTGCTGGTGGTGAACGCGGTGGGTGTGCTCGGGGCGCTCTCCGTGGTCCTCTCCCCGCCTTCGCGCGCGTGGCGTTCGGCGCCGCGTGCGGCGCACTGGCTCGGTGCACTGCGGTCGTCCGGGCTGCTGGCTCTGCTGGGTGCGTTTCTGTTCGTCGGGATCGCGCTGGGTTCCATCACGGTGGCGTCGGTGCCGTACGCGGACGAGCACGGCGGTGACCGGGTGTACGGCTGGATGATGGCGGGGCTCGGGCTGGGTGCGCTGCTCGGTGGAGCGGTGTACGGGGCACGGCGGTGGACGGGGGAGCCGGCGGGGCGACTGCGGGTGCAGGTGGCGCTTCTGGCGGTGTGTTATCTGCCGCTGATGGCGATGCCGGGCACGGTGGCCATGGTGTTGCTCACAGTGCTGGCGGGGGTGTTCCTGGCGCCGGCGATCGCATGTGGGTTCGTGCTGGTGGACCGGCATGCGCCGGTGGGGACGGTCACGGAGGCGTTCTCCTGGCTTGTGACGACGTTCACAGTGGGAGCGTCGGTGGGAACGGGCCTGGCGGGTCCGGTCGTCGAGGCGGGCGGGGCGCTGTGGGGGTTCGCGGTGCCGGGCGCGGCCGGGGGTGCGTCGTTGCTGGTCCTGGTGGTCACGGGGCGGGTCCTCGCAGCTCCCGGTGCGGGCGCGGTGGTTGCGGCTTCACCGGAAAATGATCCAAATCGTGCTGTCGAACCCCGTTTCAGCTCAGGGGATCGGGCGTAATGTTCACTCATGGACCGCCGCATTTTCGGGCTGGAGAACGAGTACGGCGTCACGTGCACGTTCAGGGGACAGCGCCGCCTGTCGCCTGACGAGGTGGCGCGGTACCTCTTCCGCCGTGTCGTGTCATGGGGCCGTAGCAGCAATGTCTTTCTGCGTAACGGCGCCCGGCTCTATCTCGACGTGGGCTCACATCCGGAATACGCGACACCCGAATGTGACAACGTGACCGAGCTGGTCACCCACGACAAGGCCGGCGAGCGCATTCTCGAAGGACTGCTGGTGGACGCCGAACGACGCCTGCACGAGGAAGGAATCGCGGGCGACGTCTACCTTTTCAAGAACAACACGGACTCGGCGGGCAACTCCTACGGTTGCCACGAGAACTATCTGGTGGCGCGGCACGGGGAGTTCTCCCGGCTCGCGGACATCCTCATCCCGTTCCTGGTGACCCGGCAGCTGCTGTGCGGCGCCGGCAAGGTGCTGCAGACGCCGCGCGGTGCGGTGTACTGCGTGAGCCAGCGGGCGGAACACATCTGGGAAGGCGTCTCCTCGGCGACGACCCGCTCCCGGCCGATCATCAACACACGCGACGAGCCGCACGCGGACGCCGAGCGCTATCGCCGCCTGCATGTCATCGTGGGCGACTCGAACATGTCCGAGACGACGATGCTGCTGAAGGTCGGTGCCACCGACCTGGTGCTGCGCATGATCGAGGCGGGCACGGTGATGCGGGATCTGACCCTGGAGAACCCGATCAGGGCGATCCGCGAGGTCAGCCATGACATCACGGGCCGGCGCAAGGTGCGCCTGGCCAGCGGCCGTGAGGCCTCCGCCCTGGAGGTGCAGCGGGAGTACTACGAGAAGGCCGTGGACTTCTGCGAGCGGCGCGGCATCCGCACCGGCACGGTCGAGCAGGTGCTGGAGCTGTGGGGCCGCACCCTGGACGCGATCGAGGCCGAGGATCTGGACCGGATCGGCACCGAGATCGACTGGGTGATGAAGTACAAGCTCATCGAGCGGTACCGGGCCAAGCACAACATGACCATGTCTCATCCCCGGGTGGCGCAGATAGACCTCGCTTACCACGACATTCACCGTCGTCGGGGTCTGTATTACCTGCTGGAGAGGAAGGGTCAAGCCGCGCGGATCTGCAATGACTTGAAGATCTTCGAAGGCAAGTCGGTGCCGCCGCAGACGACTCGGGCGCGGTTGCGCGGTGACTTCATCCGGCGGGCTCAGGAGCAGCGGCGGGACTTCACGGTCGACTGGGTGCATCTGAAGCTCAATGACCAGGCACAGCGGACCGTGTTGTGCAAGGACCCGTTCCGTTCGGTCGACGACCGGGTGGAGAAGCTCATCGCCGGTATGTGAGCGAACGCCACACGGGCGCCGTACGTTTACCGTACGGCGCCCGTGTCACGTCGTAGAGTTGCGCGCACGCATCCGCAAGATCGACCGATTACGAGGCTGTTTCCGTGCGCCGACGCTCCCTTCTCCTTGCCGCCGTACCCGCAGGACTGGTCACGCTTGCCGCGTGCGGCAACGACAAGTCCGCTTCCAGCAAGGCCAGCGCGGCACCGTCGGGTTCCGCCTCCTCGGCGCCGCCGCCGAAGATCGTGGAGGGGCCGTTGCCGGCGATCACGGCGGGTACGAAGTTCAACGAGAAGCCGACGGTGGCCAAGGGTTCCGGGGAGCCGTCGAAGAACCTGGCCGTCAAGACGGTGATCGCGGGCAGCGGCAAGGCGGTCGCGGAGAACGACTTCATCCAGGCCAACTACCTCGGGCAGATCTGGTCCACGGCGAAGGTCTTCGACGAGTCGTACGACCGCACGCCGCTGCTCATGCAGCTCGCCCAGGGCAGCATCATCGACGGCTGGCGGTACGGGCTGGCCGGGAGGAAGGTCGGCAGCCGGGTTCTGATGGCCGTGCCGCCGACCTGGGGTTACGGCCCTTCGGGCAACTCGCAGGCGGGTATCAAGGGCACGGACACGCTGGTGTTCGTCGTGGATGTGCTGAACTCGTTCAACTCCAAGAGCTCCAGCACCGGCAAGGAGGTCGCGCAGAGCGACCCCGCGCTGCCCAAGATCGGCACCAACACCGACGGGAAGGCTCCGTCGATCGACATCCCCAAGGCCGACCCGCCGAAGAAGCTGGTGTCGAACTACGTCCTGGAGGGCGACGGCCCGGAGGTGAAGTCGTCGCAGACGATCCTGTGCCAGTTCAAGGGCGTGGTCTGGGACAGCGGCAAGGCCTTCGAGCAGACGTACGACAGCGGGCGGCTGGCCCAGTTCCCGGTGCAGCAGATGCAGGAGGTCGTCAAGGGGCTGGCGCAGGGGATCACCGGGAAGAAGGTGGGTAGCCGGCTGATGATCGTCGTACCGCCGGATCTGGCCTACGGGGACAACCCGCCGAGCGGCGGTGTGGTGAAGAAGGGGTCCACGCTGGTGTTCTCGGTGGACGTGCTGGCCGCGATGTAGGCGATGCGGTCGCGGGAGCCCCGCCGGCCGCGCGGGCGCGAGAGCGGCGGGGATGAAAGACTGTCCGGGTTCCGTGTCGTACACAAGCAGGAGCTAGAGACGTGAGCATCGACAAGCCCGAGGTCGACTTCCCGGACGGCGAGCCCCCGGCGGACCTGGAGATCAAGGACATCTGGGAGGGCGACGGCGAGGCCGCCAAGGCCGGTGACTTCGTCAAGGTCCACTACGTGGGCGTCTCGTTCTCCTCCGGCGAGGAGTTCGACGCCTCCTGGAACCGCGGTACCCCGCTGGACTTCCAGCTCGGTGTCGGCCAGGTCATCCAGGGCTGGGACAAGGGCGTTCAGGGCATGAAGGTCGGTGGCCGCCGCCAGCTGACCATCCCGGCGCACCTGGCGTACGGCGAGCGTGGCGCGGGCTCGATCGCCCCGGGCGAGACGCTGATCTTCGTCTGCGACCTGGTGGGCGTGGCCAAGCGCTGACCGTTCCTGGTCGGAAACCGGCTCGACGAGGGCCCGTGCGGTGTGCGCGGGCCCTCGTTGTCCGTCGTGGCCTGTCCGTTCCGATCCTCGTTGTTTGTACTGGCTTTTGCCGTGACACTCCGGAGCGGTACGGTCATCGGTCAGAAGCACCAAAGGGAAGGCGAAGGGCGTCGATGGCCATTGCCAAGGCCGAGCGGCTGATGAACCTGGCGCTGTGCCTGCTGGGGACGCGGCGCCCGCTCAGCAAGCGCGAGCTGCGCGATTCCATCGAGGCGTACGTCGAGGCCTCCGGTGCGGCGGGAAGCCATGACTCCTTCAACCGTATGTTCGAGCGCGACAAGGACGACCTGCGCGAACTCGGACTGGTGATCGAGACCGTCGAGAACCTGGACGGCGAGGTCGGCTATCTGGCGCGCCGCGGCAGCAACCGCCTGCCCGCGATCACGCTGGACGCCGAGGAGGCCGCCGCCCTGGGGCTGGCCGCCAAGGTCTGGCAGCAGGCCCGGCTCGCCGGCGCGGCCAGCGGCGCCCTGCAGAAGCTGCGCGCGGCAGGATTGCCCGAGGACGTCGACCCGTACGAGGCGCACAGCGCCCTGGAGCCGCGCATTCCCGTGCACGAGGCCGCGTTCGAACCGCTGATGCTGGCCCTCCGCGACCGCCGTCCGGTCGTCTTCGACTACCGCAAGGCCACCGCCGCCCGCCCCGAGCCCCGGCACGTGGAGCCGTGGGCCCTGGAGTGCTGGCGCGGCCACTGGTACCTGGCGGGCTGGGACCGGGACCGGGGTGCCGAGCGGGTGTTCCGGCTGTCCCGGATCACCGGCAGGGTCCGCTCCCGTGGCACCAACTTCACCGTGCCCGTCCCGGACGTGGTGACCGTCCGGGAGACCGTTGCGAGCTGGGCCGGTGAGATCGCCGACCGCTCCGCGCTGATCCGGCTGCGCTCCGGAGCCGGCTACCCCCTTCGGGCGAAGGCCACGGCGGTGCGGGAACTCGGCGACGGCTGGGACGAGTTGGAGATTCCGTACGGGCACGGCCTGGACGCCTGGCTGGTGGAGTTCGGGCCGGACGTGGTGGTCCTGGAGCCGGCCGAGCTGCGCGCGGACGTGGTGGACCGGCTGCGTGCCGTGGCCAAGGGCTGAGGGGGAGCGGAGCAAGACAGTGACAGGCAAACCGGTCAGGCCCGTGAACGCCATCGACCAGACCCGGCGGATGCTCTCCCTGGTGACCTATCTGCGGGAGCGCCCCGGCGCCCGGATCGCGGACGTCGCGCGCGCCTTCGGCATCACCGAGGACGAGCTGGTCTCCGACCTCGATGTGCTGCCCATGTGCGGCACCAGCTTCCGGGGCGGCGATCTGCTGGACATCGACACCGACGGCGAGCGGATCTGGTGGCACAACGCGGCCGCGCTCGGCGAGGAGGCCGCCGAGCCGCTGAGGCTGGCCGCCGACGAGGCGACCGCGCTGCTGGTGGCCGCCCGTGCCGTGGCCACCCTGCCCGGCCTGCGCGAGGGCGACCGGCAGGCGCTGCTGCGGGCCACCGCCAAGGTGGAGACCGCGGCCGGCGAGGCGGCCGGCGCCAGCGCCCGGCTGTCGGTGACCTTCGAGTCCGAGGGCGGGGTCTTCGCCGACGTCGACCGGGCGATCTCCGAGCGCCGCCGGCTGTGGATCCGCTACTACTCCCCGGCACGCGACGAGGTCACCGAGCGCGAGATCGACCCCATCCGCCTGGTCAGCGTCGGTCACACCTATGTGGAGGCCTGGTGCCGCCGCTCCGAGGCCAGGCGCACCTTCCGCCTCGACCGCGTCGCCGAGATCAAGATCCTCGACGAGCCGTCCGCGCCTCCCGAGATCGAGCTGCGCGACCTCTCCGAGGCCCTGGTGCAGCCGGCCGCCGAGGATCCCGAGGTGGTCGTCGAGGTCGGCCCGTCCGGCCGCTGGGTCGCCGAGTACTACCCGCACGACAGCGCGGACGAACTTCCCGACGGCGGGCTGCGTATCACCCTGCGCACCCCCGATCCGGCCTCCCTGCGCCGGCTGGCACTCAGGCTCGGCGGTGACGGCCGGATCGTGTCACCGCCCGAGCTGGCCGACAGCGCACGCCGGGCGGCCCGCGCGGCCCTGGCGGCGTACGACGACCACGAGGTGCACGGCGATGGGGAAGGGCGTGAGTGAGCCGGAGGGGCGCGCCGGTGTCGAGGGGGTGACCGTGCGGAGGCCCGCAAAGTTGAGCACGGTCACCCCCTCCACACCGGCTGAGGCGCCGCGAAGGCGAACGATCAAGAATGAGGGGCGAGGGATTTGAACGAGTCTTCGGGTTCCGGTGTCGCAGGCGCGAAGGATGTGACGGTCGCGGCCGCGTTCGCCGGGATGAGAAGAGTGGTCCCCGTGGTGTTCAAGGCGGGCTGCCCGGAGTGCCGGGGCAGTTTCGAGCTCGCCGCGAGCGCCCTGCGCCTGGCCATCGGAGCCACCAGCAAGACCACGTTCTACTCCTTCACCTGCCCCGACTGCGGAGTCCTGGTCCGCAAGCCCGCGGGCGAGCGGATCATCGAGCTGCTGACCGGCGGCGGGGTCAGGACCCTGCGGCTGCACCCCACCGTCTAGGCTCGCCCGCATGTTCTGGCCGATGTTCGCGGTAGCTGTGGGTTTGGTGGGTCTCGCCGTTCTCGGGGTGCTCGCCGTCCGGGTCTTCCTGGAGGCGCGGCGGCTGGGCGCGCAGGTCGCGGACTCGGCACGGCGCATCAACCGGGCCGCCGAGGACCTGGAGCGGGCGGCGGCCAGTGCCGCCCGTACCGTGGACACCCTCTGAGACCTGCTGTGTAACGTATGTGAGCACTGCGCCATACGCGCTTTGCGTCACTTCGCCCTGTCACGGTGCCCGCCCCGGAAGGTACGCTGCTGAAGCGGCACGGAGAACGAGGCCCGTTCCGCGGACCGGGCGTACGCACGGGGATTGCCTCACGTTTACCCCTGAGCGTTACGATCGCTGCCAGCACGATCACTCGGACGGGTGTCCGACTGATCGGACAGCATCCCACCCAGCCGCCTCGGTGAGAAGGTAAAGACTTATGTTCGGAAGGCTCGGAGCCCCCGAGATCATTCTCATCCTTGTCGTCGTCATCCTGCTGTTCGGCGCGAAGAAGCTTCCGGACATGGCCCGCTCGCTCGGCAAGTCCGCGCGCATCCTCAAGAGCGAGGCCAAGGCGATGAAGGAAGACGGCAACACCGCCTCCACCTCCACCTCCGCCCAGGCGTCCGCCTCCGGCGAGCAGTCCCAGGCCCAGCGCACCATCCAGGCTTCCCCCGGCGACGTGACCAGCGCCCGCCCGGTGAACGAGCCGTCGGACACCACCCAGCGCTGACGCAAGGCCGGTAGCCCCCGGCCTGCCGCACGAGATGAGGACGTGGGTTGCCCAAGTCTGCCCGCAAGCAGGAGAAGGATCCCGAGGGGCGGATGCCTCTCGCGGATCACCTTCGTGAGCTCCGCAACCGGCTCGCGAAGGCCATGCTGGCCATCGTCATCGTGACGGTGGTCGCCGCCTTCTTCTACAACGACATCATCAACTTCCTGACCAGGCCGATCCTCGACTCGGTCGGTTGCCATCAGACCTTCTCGCAGATGGCCAAGGCCAGCGGCAACGAGAAGTGCGCCCAGATCACCATCAACGGTCTGCTGGCCCCCTTCACCCTCGCCCTCCAGGTCTCCCTGACGGCCGGTGTCGTCTTCGCCTCGCCGATCTGGCTGTACCAGCTGTGGGCGTTCGTCGCCCCGGGCCTGCACAGGAACGAGAAGAAGTACGCCTACGCGTTCGTCTTCACCGGCGCCCCGCTCTTCCTCGGCGGCGCCTTCTTCGCGTACAAGGTGCTGCCCACCACCGCCAAGGTGCTGATCGACTTCACTCCGAGCGGCAGCATCGCCAACCTGCTGCCGCTGGACGATCTGCTCCAGCTGGTCACCCGCATGGTGATCGTCTTCGGGCTCTCCTTCGAGCTGCCGCTGCTGCTGATCATGCTCAATCTCACCGGCATCATCACCGGCAGCCGGATGCTCGGCTGGTGGCGGGCCATGATCCTCGGGATCACGGTCTTCGCCGCCGTCGCCACCCCGAGCACCGACCCGCTCTCCATGCTGGCGCTCGCCGGGCCGATCTGGGTGCTGTACTTCGGCGCGGTCCTCTTCTCGCTGGTCAACGACCGGCGCAAGCGCCGCCGCGAGGCCGCGGGACCCGACGACGACGAGGCCTCCGACCTCGATCTCACCCCCGAGGACGTCGGCGAGATCGAGACCGTCTCCGCCAGCCGCGCGCTGCCAGAGGCCCCGGAGCGGGTCAACGGCTACGACGACGTGACCTGACCGGGTCCGTCCCCAGCCATCGAGAGGTGCCCGCGGCCACGCCGCGGGCACCTCTTCGTCGTCCGTTGTCCCATGTTCCGGATAATGATCGTCCTGTTGTCAGTGGGGACCGGTACGCTCGAAAGCACGATGACAGAGGACCTCTCACCGGCCGAGCGGTATGCGGCGGCCCGCAGGCGGGCCACCGAGCAGGCCACCGCGCTCGCGTCTTTCCGCGAGATGTACGACTTCGGCCTCGACCCCTTCCAGATCGAGGCCTGCCAGGCACTCGAAGGCGGAAAGGGCGTACTGGTGGCCGCCCCCACCGGCTCCGGCAAGACGATCGTGGGCGAGTTCGCCGTCCACCTCGCCCTCATGCAGGGCAAGAAGTGCTTCTACACGACACCCATCAAGGCGCTGTCGAACCAGAAGTACGCCGACCTCTGCCGCCGCTACGGCGACGGCATGGTCGGCCTGCTCACCGGGGACAACAGCATCAACCCGGACGCGCCGGTGGTCGTCATGACCACCGAGGTCCTGCGGAACATGCTGTACGCCGGCTCCCAGACCCTCCTCGGCCTCGGCTATGTGGTCATGGACGAGGTCCACTACCTCTCCGACCGCTTCCGCGGCGCCGTCTGGGAAGAGGTGATCATCCACCTCCCGGAGTCCGTGACCCTGGTCTCGCTGTCGGCGACCGTGTCCAACGCCGAGGAGTTCGGCGACTGGCTCGACACGGTCCGCGGCGACACCGAGGTCATCGTCTCCGAACACCGGCCCGTCCCGCTGTTCCAGCACGTGCTCGCCGGGCGCCGGATGTACGACCTGTTCGAGGAGGGCGAGGGCCAGAAGAAGGCCGTCAACCCCGACCTCACCCGGCTGGCCCGGATGGAGGCGAGCAGACCGTCCTACCAGGACCGCAGGCGCGGACGTGCCATGCGCGAGGCCGACCGGGAGCGGGAGCGCCGGCAGCGGTCCAAGGCGTGGACACCGGGACGTCCCGAGGTCATCGAACGGCTCGACTCCGAGGGCCTGCTGCCCGCCATCACCTTCATCTTCAGCCGCGCCGCCTGTGAAGCCGCCGTCCAGCAGTGCCTGTACGCGGGACTGCGGCTCAACGACGACGAGGCCCGGGAACAGGTGCGGGCCCTCGTGGAGGAACGCACCTCGTCGATCCCACGCGAGGACCTGCACGTCCTCGGCTACTACGAATGGCTGGAGGGCCTGGAGCGCGGCATCGCCGCCCACCACGCGGGCATGCTCCCGACGTTCAAGGAAGTCGTCGAGGAACTCTTCGTACGCGGCCTGGTGAAGGCCGTGTTCGCCACCGAGACCCTCGCGCTCGGCATCAACATGCCCGCGCGCTCGGTGGTGTTGGAGAAGCTCGTCAAGTGGAACGGCGAGCAGCACGCCGACATCACGCCCGGCGAGTACACCCAGCTGACGGGCCGCGCGGGCCGGCGGGGCATCGACGTCGAGGGCCACGCCGTGGTGCTGTGGCAGCGGGGGTTCAGCCCCGACCATCTCGCGGGACTCGCGGGCACCCGTACCTATCCGCTGCGCTCCAGCTTCAAGCCGTCGTACAACATGGCGGTCAACCTGGTCGAGCAGTTCGGGCGGCACCGGTCGCGGGAACTGCTGGAGACGTCGTTCGCGCAGTTCCAGGCCGACAAGTCGGTCGTCGGGATCTCGCGTCAGGTGCAGCGCAACGAGGAAGGACTCGAGGGCTACAAGCAGTCCATGACCTGCCACCTCGGCGACTTCGAGGAGTACGCGCGACTGCGGCGCGAGCTGAAGGACCGGGAGACCGAACTCGTCCGGCAGGGCGCGGTCGAGCGGCGGGCAGAGGCGGCGGTGGCGCTGGAGAAGCTGAAGCCGGGCGATGTCATCCATGTGCCGACGGGCAAGTACGCCGGGCTCGCCCTGGTGCTGGACCCCGGGCTGCCCGCCGGGCGGTCCGACGGACATCGTGGCTTCGAGCAGCACGACGGGCCGCGGCCGCTGGTGCTGACCGCCGAACGCCAGGTCAAGCGGCTGGCCTCCATCGACTTCCCGGTGCCGGTCGAGGCGTTGGAGCGGATGCGGATCCCCAAGTCCTTCAACCCCCGCTCCCCGCAGTCCCGTCGTGACCTCGCGTCCGCGCTGCGTACCAAGGCCGGGCACATTCCGCCGGAGCGGGCCCGCAAGAAGCGGTCGCAGGCCGCCGACGACCGCGAGATCGCCCGGCTGCGGACCGCGATCCGGGCGCACCCCTGCCACGGCTGCAACGACCGGGAGGACCACGCCCGTTGGGCCGAGCGGTACCACCGGCTGATGCGGGACACCTCGCAATTGGAGCGGCGGATCGAGGGGCGGACCAACACCATCGCCCGTACCTTCGACCGGATCGTTGCACTGCTGACCGAACTGGACTACCTGCGCGGCGACGAGGTCACCGAGCACGGGAAGCGGCTGGCCCGGCTGTACGGGGAGCTCGACCTGCTCGCCAGTGAGTGCCTGCGGGCAGAGGTCTGGGAGGGGCTCGCCCCCGCCGAACTGGCCGCGTGTGTCTCGGCGTTGGTGTACGAGTCACGCGTCGGGGACGACGCGATGGCCCCGAAGCTGCCCTCCGGGAAGGCCAAGGCCGCGCTGGGTGAGATGGTGCGGATCTGGGGGCGGCTGGACGCGCTGGAGGAGGAGTTCCGGATCACGCAGACCGAGGGCGTCGGGCAGCGGGAACCGGACCTCGGCTTCGCCTGGGCCGCGTACATGTGGGCCTCGGGGGCGGGGCTGGACGAGGTGCTGCGGGAGGCCGAGATGCCTGCGGGGGACTTCGTCCGCTGGTGCAAGCAGGTCATCGACGTGCTGGGGCAGATCTCCGCGGCTTCTCCTGTGGAGGGGTCGACCGTGGGGAAGACCGCGCGTAAGGCGGTCGACCTGGTGCTGCGCGGGGTTGTGGCCTACTCGTCCGTGGGGTGACGGGTGCCCCGCGCCCCGGAAGGGGCGTGGGGGCGCCCCCGAAGAAGGGGCGTGGGGCTCAAGCCTCCTCCAAAAAGGCCCGCCAGCCCCCGTACCGTGTGATCTCCTTTGCGTTCGTCAGTGCGCTCGGTTCACACAGGAAGCCGGGGACGCTTGTGCCGTCTGCCAGTTCCACCCTGCCGAGAGCCATCGGGTGGGGGAGCTGCGCGAGCAGTCGCCCCAGGCCCTCCGCCGGAAGGTGCCAGATCTCCGTCTCGATCGACGCGCCTCCCTCGTCCACCCGCACCAGGCCCGGCTTCGGCGGAGTCGTCGGCAGGGCGTAGAGGCGGTATGCCGGTGCCGTGGTCGTCGTGCGGCTCAGTACCGCCCCCTGCGCCAGGAGTTGGTGGTTGAGGGGCTGGCCCGTCAGGTGCGCGCCCAGCACGGCCAGGCTCACCGTCGGCTCCAGGGAGCGGGCGACGGCGGCCAGGCGGTCGTCGGTGAAGGCGGGACCGATCAGCATCACGCCGAACGGCAGTCCGTTCACCTCTCCCGCCGGCACCGCCACCGCCGCCAGGTCGAAGAGGTTCGTGGAGTTGGTGAAGCGGCCCAGACGGGCGTTGGCGCCCAGCGGGTCGGCCGCCACCTCGGCCAGGGTGGGGTGGCCGGGGGCGGTGGGGAGCAGCAGGGCGTCCGCGTCGGACAGTTCGGCCAGGGCACGGGCACGTAGGGCGGACAAGCGGTCCTGGTCGGTGAAGAGCCGGTGGGCCGGGATGTCGCGGGCCCGGGTGATGATGCCGGCGACAGTGGCGTCCAGACCTTCGCCGCCGGACGAGACCAACTTGTCGATAAAGGTACCCACCGCTGTGTAGCGCTCCGCCACGAACGCGCCCTCGTAGAGCATCGCCGCCGCCTCCGTGAAGGGGGTCAGGTCAAGCGTGCGGATCGAGGCGCCCGCGGCGATCAGGCGGTCCACCGTCTCCTCGTAGGCCTCCAGCCAGCCCTCGTCCAGTTCCCCCAGCTGGTCGCGGGGCGGGACCGCGATCCGCCAGGGGCCCGGGGCCCGCTGGGGGAGGGGCGGGAGCGCGCGGTCCGGCGGGGACGCCAGGTACGACAGCGCCTGCTCGGCCTCCGGGAGCGTGCGGGCGAACACCGTCACGCAGTCGAGGGAGGCGCAGGCCGGGACCACCCCGGCCGTGGGCACCAGGCCCCTGGTCGGCTTCAGACCGACGATGCCGTTGAAGGCGGCCGGGATCCGGCCCGAACCCGCCGTGTCCGTGCCCAGGGCGAAGTCGACGATGCCCAGGGCCACGGCGACCGCCGAGCCGGAGCTGGAGCCGCCGCTGATCCGGGCCGGGTCGACGGCGTTGCGGACCGCGCCGTAGGGGGAGCGGGTACCGACCAGGCCCGTCGCGAACTGGTCGAGGTTGGTCGTGCCGAGGACGATCGCGCCGGCCGCGCGCAGGCGGGCCACCACCGGGGCGTCGGACTCCGGCTCGTAGGCGAACGCAGGGCAGCCCGCCGTCGTGGGCAGTCCGTGTACGTCGATGTTGCCCTTCGCGGCGAACAGGCGCCCGGCGAGGGGGAGCCGCTCACCTCGGGCGACCCGCTCGTCGATCGCGCGGGCCTCCGCCTCGGCCTCCTCCCGCGGGCGCAGGCCGATCCAGATCTCGGGACGGTCCACCGCTTCGACGCGCGCGTAGGCGGCACGGACACGGGACACGGTGCTGGACATGCTCTTGCTCCTCGGGGTCAGTTCGCGGTCGGCGCGACGACGAGCAGTGCCGTCCCCGCCTCCACCTGGTCGCCGGGCCTCGCCAGGATCTCCGTCACCACGCCGGCCATCGGCGCATGCACCCTGGACTCCATCTTCATCGCCTCCAGGGCGAGAAGGGGCTGGCCGGTGGTCACCTCGTCGCCGGGTGCGACGTTCAACTGCCATACGGAGGCCGCGAATTCGGCCTCTATCAGGCAGCCGCCCGGCGGGACGGACACCTGGGCCGGTGCGGTGGACGCGGGCGCCGTCACCGCCTCCGCCCTCGCGAACTCACCGGCCGCCTCCCAGGCGTCGCGCTCCACCGCGAAGGCCCGCTGCTGGCGCGTCCTGAACTCCCTGATGGAAGCCGCGTGTTCGGAGAGGAACTCCTGGTAGGCCGCCAAGGAGAACGTCCCCTCCTCGACGCGCGGCACGAACCTGCCGGAGGTGAGGTCGGCCCGCAGGTCGAGAAGTTCGTCCGCGGCCACCGGATACCACCTGATCCGGTCGAAGAAGCGCAGCAGCCACGGCGAGCCCGGCTCGAACGCGCCGCGCTGCTGCCATCCCGACCACACCTGGGTCGTACGGCCCACGAACTGGTAGCCGCCCGGACCCTCCATGCCGTAGACGCACAGGTAGGCGCCGCCGATACCGACGGAGTTCTCGGCGGTCCAGGTGCGGGCCGGGTTGTACTTCGTGGTGACCAGGCGGTGGCGTGGGTCGAGCGGGGTGGCGACCGGGGCGCCCAGGTACACGTCGCCGAGGCCCAGGACGAGGTACTCCGCGTCGAAGACCGTGCGATAGACGTCCTCGACCGAGTCCAGGCCGTTGATCCGGCGGATGAACTCGATGTTCCACGGGCACCAGGGGGCGTCGTCGCGGACGCCCGCCATATAGCGGGCGATCGCCTCACGGGTCGCCGGGTCGTCCCAGGAGAGCGGCAGGTGGACCGTGCGGGACGGGACCACCATCTCGTCGGTGGGCGGCAGTCCCAGGACGATCTCCCGCACGACGGGCAGGAGTTCGGCCTGGGTGAGAAGACCCGGGTCGGTCTGGATCTGGAGCGAACGGATCCCCGGGGTGAGGTCCGTGACCCCGTGCAGGTCCGCCGCCGTCACCGACTCCATCAGCGCGTGGACGCGCATCCGCAGGGCCAGATCCAGTTGCATCGGGCCGAACTCGACCAGCAGGTTGTCGTCGCCGCTGCGCCGGTAGGTCACGTCCCCGTCGCGGGCCAGCACACCGCCGTCGACGATCTCGGGGCGGGGCGCGCCCGTCACGTCGACCGGGGCGAAGCGGACCGTGTCGCCGGGGCGGAGCTGGCCCAGCTTCCAGCGTTCCCCGCTCAGGACGGTCGCCGGGCAGACGAACCCGCCGAGGGAAGGGCCGTCGGGGCCTAGCAGGACGGGCATGTCGCCGGTGTAGTCGACGGCGCCGACCGAGTACGGGGTGTCGTGGATGTTGGACGGGTGCAGACCCGCTTCGCCGCCGTCGGTGCGCGCCCAGCGCGGCTTGGGGCCGACCAGCCGGACCCCGGTGCGCGCCGAGTTGAAGTGCACCTTCCACTCGGCCGCGTAGAAGTCCCGGATGTCGTCCTCGGTGAAGAACTCCGGTGCGGCATGGGGGCCTTCGACGGCCGCGATGTGCCAGACGGCGGTGAACCGCGGGCGCTCGGCGACGGGCGCACCTTCCGTCACGGCGCCGCCGTGCAGGACGTCACCCGTCCGCAGCGCCCTGCCGCCGTGGCCGCCGAAGCGGCCCAGCGTGAAGGTGCTCGCGCTGCCGAGGAAGGCGGGCACGTCCAGTCCGCCGCCCGCGAAGAGGACGTAGGTGCGCAGTCCGTGTTCCAGGGGGGCGCCGATCTCCAGCAGCCCGCCCGCCGGTACCGTCACCGGCTCCCACTGTGCGACCGGGGCGCCGTCCAGTGTCACCGGGGCCGGGGCGCCGGTCACGCACACGGTCGTCGGGTGGGTGAAGCGCAGGGACGGGCCCTGGAGGGTGCATTCGAGGCCGGGGGCGCCCTCCGGGTTGCCCAGCGCGCGGTTGCCGAGCCGGAAGGAGCGGTCGTCCATCGGACCGCACGGGGGCACCCCGACCTGCCAGTAGCCGGTGCGGCCCGGCCAGTCCTGGACCGTGGTGAGCGTGCCGGCGGCGGCCACCTCGATCCGGGGGGTGGGGTCGGTGACCGTGGCGAGGGTCGCCGTCGAGTGGGTCGCGGCCCGGAAGGCGGGTTCGGTGAGCGCGGCGCGCACCAGACCCAGGTTCGTCTCGATGCCGTCGACACGGGTGCGGGCCAGCGCCTCGTCGAGAGCCCGCAGCGCCCGGGCACGGTCGGGGCCGTACGCGATCACCTTCGCGAGCATCGGGTCGTACGACGTCGTCACCTCGGTGCCGGTCTCCACCCAGCCGTCGACCCGTACCCCCTGCGGGAACTCCACCCGGGTCAACAGGCCGGAGCTGGGCCGGTGTTCGCGGGAGGGGTCCTCGGCGTAGACGCGGGCCTCGACGGCGTGGCCGCGTGGTTCGCCCGGGGCGCGGACGACGTCGGTCTCGCCCCGCGCCAGGCGCAGCATCCAGGCGACCAGGTCGACGCCGTAGATCTCCTCGGTGACCGGATGTTCCACCTGGAGCCGGGTGTTGACCTCCAGGAAGTAGGCCTCCTCCCGGGTCGCGTCGTACACGAACTCGACCGTGCCCGCGGAGCGGTAGCCCACGCCCGCGCACAGGCCGCGTGCGGAGGCGGCGAGTTGTGCGCGCACCTGATCCGGCAGGCCGGGGGCCGGGGCTTCCTCGACCACCTTCTGGTTACGGCGCTGGAGGGAACAGTCCCGGTCGCCGAAGGTGACGACCCGGCCCTGGCCGTCACCGAAGACCTGGACCTCGACATGGCGGGCGTGCTCGACCAGGCGTTCCAGGAAGACCCCGGCGGAGGAGAAGGAGGCCGCGGCGACCCGCTGCACCCGGTCCCAGGCCTCGGTCAGTTCGGCGGCTGACCGACAAGCCGACATACCGATACCGCCACCGCCGCCGGTGGCCTTGAGCATGACGGGATAGCCGATGGCGGACGCTTCGCGGAGTGCCTCGTCCAGGTCCGCCAGCAGTCCCGTTCCCGGCGCCAGGGGCACTCCGGCCGCCTCCGCCGCCGCCCGTGCCGTGTGCTTGGCGCCGAACAGCTCCAGCTGCTCCGGGGTCGGGCCGACGAACACGATCCCGGCCTCCTCGCAGCGCCGGGCGAAAACGGCGTCCTCGGACAGGAAGCCGTACCCGGGGTGGATCGCCCCCGCGCCGGTGTCCTTGGCGGCCTTCAGGACCAGGTCGGCGTCGAGGTAGGACTCCTTCGCCGGGGCCGGGCCGAGCCGTACCGCCTCGTCGGCGAGGCGGACATGGGGTGCCGAGCGGTCGGGGTCGGAGTAGACGGCGACCGTGCGCAGGCCCAGTTCGCGGGCGGTGCGGATGATGCGGACGGCGATCTCGCCGCGGTTGGCGACCAGGAGCGTGTCGAAGCTCATCCGGCGGCCCCGGTCGTCATCTCCACCGCGGTCGGGTCGAAGCCGTTGCACGGGTTGTTGATCTGGGGGCAGTTGGAGACCAGGACGAGGACGTCCCGTTCGGCGCGCAGGGTCAGTTTCCGGCCCGGCGCCGAGAGACCGTCGACGATACCGAGCGTGCCGTCCTTCTCGACCGGCACGTTCATGTACCAGTTGATGTTGGAGACCAGGTCGCGCTTGCCGAGACCGTGCCTCGCGCCCTCCGCCAGGAAGTTGTCCACGCAGGCGTGCTGCGACCAGGTGTGATGGCCGTAGCGGAGGGAGTTGGACTCCTTGGAGCAGGCGCCGCCGACGGTGTCGTGGCGGCCGACCTCGTCGGCGAGCACGGTCATCAGCGGGGTGTGTTCGTTGGAGAGCAGCACGCTGCCGGTGGTGAGGAAGATGCCGCCCTGGGCGTGGATGGTGTCGGGGGCGCTGTAGCGGATCGCCGTGTCGTGGGCGTCGTAGACGAGGAAGTCGACGGCCTGGTTGCCGTGCAGGTCGGTGATGGTCAGGGTCGCGCCGCCGGGGATGACACAGGACCAGGCGGCGCGGGCCGGTACGACGGTCTGCGTGCTCATGCGAGCCCCCTCGCGGCGAGGAATTCGGCGGTGTTCAGGAAGGCGCGGTGGCCCTCGGGGGTGGCGTCCCAGAGCGGGTCACCGGGGGTGGTGGGCGCGGCCCGCCAGGCCAGGACCTCAAGGGCGGTGCTGACGTAGTCGGGGCGCGGATCGGCCGGGTGGGGGACGTTCGCGATCAGTACGGTCAGGTCCTGCTCGGCGCGGAGCGTGACACTGCCGCCGGGACCGGCCGAGCCGGTGAAGTCCAGCGTGCCGTCGTCGCGCACCTCCACGCCCTGGAAGAACGACAGGGACGGCGGCAGGTCGCGCGGTTCGAGACCATTCTTCGCCGCGGCCAGCTTGAACAGCTCGCGGCCGGCGGGGGAGGGCGACTGCGGGGTGCCGTCGCCGTAGCGGTCGGTGTTGCGGACCAGGGTGGAGGTGCCGCACAGCGCGTCGTGCCGGCCGGAGGTGTCGGCGACGACGGAGGCCAGGACCCGGCCCTGGTCGGACAGCAGCAGCACACCCTCGCCCAGGTAGGCGTTCCACTGGACCTTGACCGTGTCGGCGACGTTCAGCCGCTCCCAGGGGCGGTCGGCGACATACAGCAGGAGATGGGCACAGGCGTCGCCGTGCGGGTCCGTCAGGCGCACCTCGGTGCCGCGGGCCAGGACCCGGTGCGTGTAGTTGCCGCCCGCCACCGTCTCCGCCCACACCAGGTGGCCCGCCTCGCACGGTGGGTCCGGCCAGTTGGCGGCTGGTACGACGGGCATGGCCCCGGCGCGGGTGCCCTCCTGGGCGCGGGCATGCGCCCGGGCTCCGTACGTGGTCGCAGTCGCCATCGCTGACCTCCGGCTCCATGAGCTCGTCGTTGTTTCTGTCGCGCGACAGAAATTAGGTGCGAGGCGGGTCGGCGGCGTTGCCGTGGCGTTCCGGCCCGGTTACCGAGGGCTCACCGGGGGAGCGCGGCCCGGCCGCCGGGCAACGTGGTGATCGTCGTACGGTGCCGTGTGCGAGGATCGAACGCATGGGGACGAGCAGTGGCCGACGGGTCGGCCGGCCGCGGGCGGCGCAGCGGCCGGACAGCGGACTGGATCCGCGGGCCGAACTGCTCGTGGCGGCGGCCGAGTTGTTCACCACCCGCGGCTACGCGGCCACCACCACCCGGGCCGTCGCCGAGCGGGCGGGCATGCGGCAGGCGTCGATGTACCACTACGTCTCCGGCAAGGAGGAACTGCTCGCCGAGCTGCTGGAGTCCACCGTCACCCCGTCGCTGGACTGTGCGCGTGAGCTGCTCGCGGACGACGTGACACCGGCCGAGGAGCGGCTGCGGGCCCTGTGCCGGGCCGACGTGGAGCTGCTGTGCACCGGGCCGCACAACCTGGGCGCGCTCTACCTGCTGCCCGAGGTGCACACCGAGCGGTTCGCAGGGTTCCATGCCGTACGGGATGAACTCAGGGACGCCTACCGGCAGTTGATCGGCGCCACGACAGCCGGCGGGGGGCTGGCCAAGGGAGAGCTGGAGCTGCGGACCGATCTCGTCTTCGGGCTGATCGAGAGCGTCATCCTCATCCACCGCTCCGAACCGGAGCGTCCCGTCCACGAGTTCGCCCGCGCCACGGCCGACGCCGCGCTGCGGATCGCCGGGGTCTGAACCCGGCGGCCGCGCCGCCTGTCGGGGGCGTCTGGTCCCCGCGGAGGTTTCGGCTCGGAGGGCTGTTTCACCCGTCACGGTGAGTCATCCTCGTACATCCGTACGCCGTAACGCAACGTGTACGAACAAATGCCCTGCGTGCAAAACGACCGAGGGTACTCCAGTCCTTCGGGTGCTTGGAGGTGCTTGCCGAATATGCCACGGCGCTGATCCGGTCGGACTAAGCTCGCCCGCGGCGCACCGAGTTGAGGTGAATTCGTGCGCCTGTTCCCAAACATACGGAAGATCCTGACTGCTCCATGAACCTTCCCCCCACGAACTTCCCCGACACCCAGCCGATTCGTCTCAGAAGGCATACATGGTGAGTGTGCAATCGCCTCCCAATGGCCGTGAAATCTCCCTGGCGCGGGTGCTGTTGCTGCCCGCCATACTGATGGCCGCGGCGACCGCCGCCGCCGTCGTCCTGGTGGCGGAGGCCGCCCGGACCGCCGTCGGCGTGTGCGGGGCCGTCGGCATGCTGCTGGTGCTCGCGACGGCGGCCGAAGCGGTGCGCCGCGGCCGTAAGCTCCAGGACGCCCGGACCGAGCACGCCCGTCACAGCGCGTACCTGGAACGGCGCCTCGCCGCGAGCGACGAGGAGATCGACCGCCTCGGCAAAGAGGTCTTCCCGACCGCGCTCTACCGGCTGAAGGCCGGCGAGTCGCCCAAAGAGGTGATTCGCCAGGTCTTCGACCTCGACCCCCAGCTGGGCCACGCCCCCGAGTCGCAGCGCCGGCTGATCCGCATCATGCTCGACATCGTCGACGAGGAAGACCTCCAGCGAGACTCCCTGGAGCGCTCGTTCGTCAGCGTCGCCCGGCGCGTCCAGGCCATCGTCCACCAGCAGGCACACGAACTGCGGGAGATGGAGGAGGACCACGGCCGCAACCCCGAGGTCTTCGACGACCTGCTGCGCATCGACCACGGCACCGCGCTGATCGGGCGCCTCGCCGACTCGGTCTCCGTGCTCGGCGGCGGCCGCCCCGGCCGACAGTGGCCGAACCCCGTCGCACTCTACAGCGTGCTGCGCGGCGCCATGTCCCGGATCCTGGAGTACCGGCGCATCGAGCTGCACTCCATCTGCCAGGTCAACATCAAGGGCACCTCGGTCGAACCGCTCATCCACGCGGCCGCCGAACTCCTCGACAACGCCACCCGCTACTCACCGCCCTCCACCAAGGTGCACGTCACCGCCGTCGAGGTGCAGTCCGGCGTGTGCATCGAGATCGAGGACGCCGGCGTCAGCCTCAACGAGGAGGCCCGCACCCGCCTCGAGGGCATCCTGGAGAAGGCCAAACAGGGCAAGGACATCCAGGTCCTCGGCGAGAACCCGCGCCTGGGCCTCTCCGTCGTGGGCCGCCTCTGCACGACGTACGACATGGACGTCTCGCTGCGCGCCTCGGCGTACGGCGGCGTCCGGGCCGTCCTCATCGTGCCCAGCGACATGATGACCACCGACCCGGCACCCGGCATCGCCCACGGTATCGGCGCCACCGGCATCCCGAAGCCGGAACTCGGCGCCCTCGAAGGCCCCAAGCGGCCCCCCAAGAAGCGCCGGCCCACCAGCCCCCGCATCCCCGCCGGCATCTCCATGGAGGACGACGTCCCCGAGGTCACCGAGTGGACAGCGGGCGGACTGCCGCAGCGGCGCAGCAGGATGAAGATGCCGCTCAGTCAGCGGCTCGCCGAGCAGGCCGCCATCGAGCGCGCCGAGCGCGAGGGCAACCCGACCATCTGGTCGCAGCACAAGGAGCCCGAGCCCGAGGAACCGGAGCCCGAACGCCGCGAGCCCGGGCTCTGGGTCGACGCCTTCTGGGAGGGACTCAAGAAGAACAACCCGGGGGTCCACCCGACCGACTTCACCCGGAACCCGACCAAGTACCTGCATCTGATCAACGATCCGGCCGGCACCGACGCCGACGACCAGGGGGACCTCAAGTGATCCAGCAGCGAGGCAACTTCGACTGGATGCTCAAGCAACTCTCGGACGGGGTACCGGGCGTCGAGATGATCGTCGTGCTCTCCGCCGACGGACTGCGCATCGCCCGGCACGGCGGCGACCCCGACGCCGCCGACCGGCTCGCCGCGGCCTGCGCGGGCGTGCAGAGCCTGGCCAGTGCCGTCGCCCAGGAACTCCCGATCAGCAACGGCGACATGAACCTCGTCCTGATCGAGATCGACCGGGGCTACTTCTACCTCATGTCCGCCGGCGCCAACGCCTACCTCGCGGTGCTCGCCGACGTGACCTGCGAACCCGGCCGGATGAGCGAGATGATGCGCGACCTCGTGGTCCGGATCGGTGCCCATCTCACCAGTCCGCCCAGGCGGAACGGGCAGACCGTATGACTCCTCCGCAGCGAAAACGGCGTCGGTCCAAACCGGATCACCTGCCGCCACCGCTCCCGCCCACGCCGCCGGCCCCCGAGAACGGCGGCGAGGACGGCGACAACAAGAACCCCGAGCGGCTCTACGTCATCAGCGGCGCCGACGGCGCACGGGCCGAACTCGACCTGGTCACCTTAATCGTGGCGCGCGCCGACCCCCCGCCCTCGGTCACCCCGGAGCAGGCGGTGCTGCTCCGGCTCTGTCTGGCCCCCCTGTCCGTGGCCGAGCTCTCGGCCTACCTCAATCTGCCGTTCAGCGCGATGACGGCACTGATCACCGAGCTGATCACGGCCGAACTGGTGCAGGCGCGCGCCCCGATCGTCCGCCAGGCGCTCCCCGACCGTTCACTTCTCGAAGCGGTGATGCATGGACTTCAAAAGCTCTGACACGATCCCCGGCCCCCGCACCGAGGACCAGCTGCCGCACACCACGCAGGCCGCGGTGAAGATCGTGATTGTCGGCGGCTTCGGAGTCGGCAAGACCACCATGGTCGGTTCCGTCAGCGAGATCAGACCGCTGACCACCGAGGAGACCATGACCCAGGCCGGCATCGGGGTCGACGACAACTACGGCTCCGACTCGAAGACCGCCACCACCGTGGCCATGGACTTCGGCCGTATCAGCATCACCGACCAGCTGGTCCTCTACCTCTTCGGCACCCCCGGCCAGGAGCGCTTCTGGTTCCTGTGGAACGGCCTGTTCGAAGGCGCCCTCGGCGCGGTCGTGCTCATCGACACCCGGCGCCTGGAAGTCAGCTTCGACGTCATGGGACGCCTGGAGGAACGCGGAGTGCCGTTCGTCGTCGCCGTCAACTCCTTCCCGGACGCACCCCGTTACCCCATCGAGGAACTGCGCACCGCGCTGGACCTGCCCCCCGAGATCCCCATCGTGGACTGCGACGCCCGCCGCCGGGCCTCCAGCCGGGACGTCCTGATGACCCTGGTGCGCTTCCTGCACTCGCTCGCCATGACCGGCGCGCTCACCTGACACCCCTTCCGGAGCGATCACTGTGACGCCTGAATCCCCCTCCCCGGCCGGCACCAGCACGGACCCGGCCCCGCCACCCGGCTGCCCGGCGCACGACCGCGGACCCGGCGGGCTGCAACGGCTCTACGGCGCCGACGCCGACCACCTGAGCGAGCTGTACGAGAAACTGCGCGAGGAGCACGGCGCCGTGGCGCCCGTCCTGCTCCACGACGACGTACCGATCTGGGCGGTCCTCGGACTCACCGAGAACCTCCAGATGGTCCGCACCCCCGCCGTCTACACCCGCGACAGCCGCATCTGGACCCCGCTGCGGGAGGGCATGGTCAAACCCGACCACCCGCTCATGCCGCACATCGCCTGGCAGCCCATCTGCTCCCACGCCGAGGGCGAGGAACACATGCGGCTGCGCGTGGCCGTCATGGGCGCCATGACCACCATCGACCACCGCAGCATCCGCCGCCTCATCGGCCGCTACACCCAGTTGCTGGTCAACGAGTTCTGCCAGAGGGGCCGCGCCGAGCTGGTCTCCCAGTACTCCGAGCACCTGCCGATGGCGGTCATGTGCGAACTGCTCGGCATGCCCGAGGAGTACAACGACCGGATCGTGGAGGCCGCCCGGGACATGCTCAAGGGCACCGAGACCGCGATCGCCAGCAACGAGTACGTCATGGGCTGTCTGACCCGGCTCACCGCCCGCCGCCGGGCCCGCCCCGAGGACGACTTCGCCAGCCACCTCATCACACACCCCGCCGGACTCAACGACGACGAGGTCGCCCAGCACCTGCGGGTCGTTCTCATCGCCGCCTACGAGACCACCGCCAACCTCCTGGCCAACGCGCTGCGCATGGTCCTCACCGAGCCGGGCTTCCGCGCCCAGCTCAACGGCGGCCAGATGACGGTGCCGGAGGCGATCGAGCAGTCCCTGTGGGACGAACCGCCGTTCAGCACGGTCTTCGCCTACTTCGCCAAGCAGGACACCGAACTCGGCGGCCAGCGCATCCGCAAGGGCGACGGGCTGCTCTACGCGCCGGCGCCGGGCAACGTCGACCCGCGCGTCCGCCCCGACCTGAACGCCAACATGCAGGGCAACCGCTCCCACCTCGCCTTCGGCGGCGGCCCGCACGAGTGCCCCGGTCAGGACATCGGCCGTGCCATCGCGGACGTCGGGGTCGACCAGCTGCTGACCCGGCTGTCCGACATCCAGCTCGACTGCGAGGAGGAGGAGCTGCGCTGGCGCGCCTCCATCGCGTCCCGGCACCTGGTGGAACTGCCGGTGCGCTTCGACCCGAAGCCCAAGCAGGACGTGACCCTCATGCCGAGCCCCGCGCTGGTCCCGCCGCAGCGCAACGACTGGCAGGTCGGCACCGCCCGCCCGGCAGCTCCCGCACCGGCCCCCGAGCCCCAGGCGGCCCCGCCCCGACCGGAACCCGCGGCCACGCCAGCCCCGGAACCGGCGCCCGAGCCGCGCGGCATCTGGCCCCGGCTGCGCCGCTGGTGGCTCGGTCACTGACCGGCCTAGACACCGGCCCAGTCCTCGTACGCCTCCCAGGCCCGCAGCGTCCGCCCGCTGCGCAGCCGGTGCTCCACCCCCGTGACCGGATCGGTGAACTCCAGCCTCCGGGCCAGCAGTTGCAGCGGGCGCCGGAAGTCACCGTCCGGCACGGGGCCGGTCACCTCGGGATACAGCGGATCCCCGAGAATCGGCACGCCCAAGGCGCTCATATGGACGCGCAGCTGATGGGTCTGCCCGGTGAGCGGGGTGAGCCGGTACCGCGCCAACGCGCCTTTGTGCTCGACGAGTTCGACGAACGTCTCCGCGTTGGGTTCGCCCTCGACCTCCCGCGCCGCCGGCACCCCGCGCTCCTTGAGGATCCGGCTGCGCACGGTCCGGGGAACGGCGAGTGAGGGATCGTACGGCGCGATCGCCTCGTACTCCTTGCGCACCCGCCGCTCGCTGAACAACGTCTGGTAGGCACCCCGCTCCTCGGGCCGCACCGTGAACAGCACGAGCCCGCCGGTGAGCCGGTCCAGCCGGTGCGCCGCCCCCAGCTCCGGGAGGCCCAGCTCCCGGCGCAGCCGGGCCAGGGCGGTCTCGGTGACGTGACTGCCGCGTGGGGTGGTGGCGAGGAAGTGCGGTTTGTCGGCGACGACGAGGTGAGCGTCGCGGTGGACGACCTCGACGGGGAAGGGGACGGGGGCTTCGGGGGGCAGGTCTCGGTGGAACCAGAGGTAGAGGCCGGGGGCGTAGGGCGTGCGGGCGCCGACGGGGTGTCCGTCGGCGCCCATGACCAACCCCGAGTCCAGCATCTCCGCGACGGCGCCCGGCGCGGCTCCGGAGAGCCGGGCCACGAGGTAGTCACCGACGGTGGCCCAGTCGTCGGAGAAGGGCAACCGGATCCGTACGGGGTCCACCCCTCGGCGCTGGCGGAGGGGGGAAGGCGGGATCGGGGTCTTACGTCGCATTGCAGTCAGGGTATGTGGAGGTGCGTCGAGAACCCGTACCCGAACGGCTACGCCACAGGCTCCGGCACGGCGACCGCCGCTCGGGACTCCGCACGGGTGAGTCGCCACACCGCGCCCAGCCCGACCGTCACCGTCAAGAACAGCACGGTGAACCACCGGAAGTACCAGTGACCCCCCGCCGGGTCGTACACCGCCCCCCGAGGCCACGCCAGATTCACGGTCATCACCAGCCCGTACAGCAGTGCGACCGCATTGACCGGCACCCCCCACCGCCCCAGCGAGAACAACGGCGCCCCGGTCTCGTCCGTCCCCTCGGCGCGGAACTCACCCCGCAGCCGTCGCACCAGCAGCGGCCCGGTGACCATCGCATACGCGAGGTACAGCATCACGATGCACGTCGTCCCGATCGCCAGGAACGCGTCCGGCGAGGCGAAGTTGAGCAGCAGCAACGCGGCGGCCAGCACCCCCACCACCACGGCCGGCGCCCCGGGCATCCCCGTACGGGGATTCACCCGCGCCAGCCGGCCGGCGAACGGCAGCTGCCCGTCACGCGCCATGGAGAACAGCATGCGAGAGGCCGCGGTCTGGATCGCCAGCGTCGCGACCGCGATCGCCACCACCACGTCGGCCAGCAGCGCCCGCCCCAGCCCGTCGCCGAGGCTGCTGGTCAGGACGTAGCTCAGTCCGTCGACCCCCAGGTGCCCGTCGGTCAGGCTCGGCGCGGCCAGCAGACCGGCGAGGACGACCAGGCCGCCCAGCAACCCCGCCGCCCCCAACGCCGTCAGGATCGTCCGCGGCGCCGTCCGTCGCGGCTGGTGCGTCTCCTCGCTCATCTCGCCCGCGCTGTCGAAGCCGATCATCACGTACGCGGCCGTGAACGAACCGACCAGCAGCGCACCCAGCAGGCCTCCCTCGGCGGCCGTCCCGGTGTGGAACGTGATGCCGGGGGAGCGTTTGGAGTGGGTGAGCAGCAGCACGACGATCAGCACCGCGCCGATGATCTCGGCGGTCACTCCGACCCGGTTGATCAGGGACATCACGCGGTTGTCCAGGATGTTCACGAGGGTGGTCAGCACCAGCAGGACAACGCCCAGGACGGCCGCGTTGGCGGCTCCGTCGGCTGAGGTCGGCGCGGCGTCCGTGCCGATGAGCTGGAAGCCGGACCAGAGCGCGGGCAGCACCATCTGCAGGGCCAGCGCCGCCGCCGCGACCACCACGATCTGTCCGATCACCATGATCCAGCCGGCGAACCAGCCGAAGGACGGGTTGGACAGGCGTGAGGACCACTGGTAGATCGCGCCCGAGATCGGATAGCGCCCGGCGAGCTCGGCGAAGCAGGCGGCCACCAGCAACTGGCCGACCAGCACGGCCGGCCAGGCCCAGAAGAAGACCGGGCCGCCGAACGCGTACCCGAAGGCGAAGAACTGGAAGACGGTCGTCAGTACGGAGATGAAGGAGAACCCGGCGGCGAACGAGGCGTACCGGCCGAGGCTGCGGTGCAGCTCCTGGCGGTAGCCGAACTCCTCCAGGGAGTGGTCGTCGGTCTCCTTCAGGGAGCGGTCGTCGGTGGTCGTCACGGCGATACCTGCCTGTCAGGCGGATTTCCTGTCGGGCGACAGAAATTAGGTACGCGCTGTTTCGACGGCGTCACACCGGCATGTCCGGGGCGGGCCCAAGTCCTCACGCCCTTGTGGAGCCCCGTGATCGCGATACATCGTCTGGCTGTTCCTGTTCGGCAACCTCTTCAAGCGGGTTGTCGAGCTGGGCGGCTTCGGCGCCACCAGCTATCTCGCCTACCTGGTGCCGGGGTGGTCGTGATGAGCGCCCTCAGCTCCAACCTGTGGGCGGGCATGGGCACCCTGGAAGAGATCCAGCGGGGCACCCTCGACCGCTTCCTGACCACACCGGTCAGATGGGCCGCGCTGATGAACGGCAACGTGGTGAACAACGGCCTGGTCACCGCCGGCCAGTCGCTGATCATCGTGCTGCTCGGCCTGCTGGGCGGCGCCGACTACCCGGGCGGGATCGGGGGCGTAGGGGTTCTGGTGGTGGCCGCCGTACTGCTCGGCACCGTCTTCGGGGCACTGTCCAACGCGCTCGGCATGCTGGTGCGGGAGCGGGAGTCGATCATCGGGATCAACACCTTCCTGCTGCTGCCGCTGACCTTCCTGTCCAGCGCCTTCATGGCGCCGTCCCAGATGCCCGGCTGGATGCGGCACACAGCCGACTTCGATCCGCTCGACTGGGCGATGGTGGCGGGGCGTTCGGCGATGTCGGCGGATCCCGACTGGGGTGCGGTGCTCGGCCGCGGCGGCGCGCTGCTGGCGCTGGCGGTCGCGGCCGTATGGCTGTCGATCAGGACCTTCCGGTCGTACCAGCGCTCGGTGTGACCGACACGGGAGCGGCGGCACCTCCGGGTGCCGCCGGTCTCAATGCCCACCGCGCAAGGCCCGTGCGGTGGGCGTGGCTTCGCGGGTTTCTCAGGCGGCGGCCGCTCCGCCGCCCTCCTGCTCCGCCTCGATGCGGGCGTTCCACTCGCGCTTGGAGGCCTGCCAGCCGTCCTCGTTGTGACCGAGGCGCCAGTAGCCGGAGATCGACAGGTCCTCGCGCGGGATCTGGCGCTCGACGCGCAGCAGGGCCCGCAGCTCCTTCACGAAGCTCGCCTCGCCGTGGACGAAGGCGTGCACCCGGCCCTCCGGAAACTCCAGCGCCCGCACGGCCGCGACCAGCGCCTCGCCGATGGGCCGCTCGCCCCGGTGCAGCCAGACGACCTCCACATCGGAGTCGATCTTCTGCTCCTCCTCGGGGCCGGAGACCTCGATGAACGCGAAGGTCCTCGCCCCGGCGGGCAGGGACTCCAGGGAGCGGGCGATCGCGGGCAGCGCGCTCTCGTCCCCGGCGAGCAGATGCCAGTCGGCGTCCGTGTCGGGGGCATAGGCGCCGCCGGGACCCATGAAGCGCACGGTCTCGCCGGGCTGGACGCGGCACGCCCAGGGTCCGGCCAGGCCCTCGTCGCCGTGTACGACGAAGTCCAGCGTCAGCTCACGGTGTTCGGCATCCCAGGAACGCACCGTGTAGGTGCGGGTCACCGGCCAGTGCTCGCGCGGGAACTCGGCGCGGATCCGCTCCAGGTCGAAGGGCTCCGGGTAAGTGACGCCTTCCGGGCCGAAGAGGATTTTCACATAATGATCAGTGCAGGTGTCCGCGGCGAAGCCGACCAGTCCGTCACCGCCGAGAACGACGCGCTGCATATGCGGGGTCAGCCGCTCGGTGCGCACCACCCGGGCGGAATGGGGCTTACGCGGCTTACGTCCCGGGCGCTCTGCCATGACCGGCCTCCCTGCTCCACTGGTTAGGTTTACCTAAGTTAGCATCTCCTTTCTCAGTTAACACCTCTTCCATGAACACTTGATGAGCATGTTCTGCCGGCATTCTCCGACGGTCACCCGCCGAGAGTCAGCAGCAGCCGGTGCAGCGACCCGCCCAGCCCCCACCGCGCCGACAGCGCGTCCAGCCGGGCCGGATCACGCGGAACCTTCGGCAGCGTGGTGTCGACGTCCGGCAGCGGGACGTCCCCGGCGACCCTGACGACCGTCGGCGCGACGGCCACATACGGCCGGGCCTCGTCCAGCCGTTTGCGCTGCGACGGTGTGAGCCTGGCCTTCGGGTCGTCGACGGCGGCCATGATGCCGGCGAGGTCGCCGAACTCGGCGAGCAGCTTGGCGGCCGTCTTCTCACCGATGCCCGGCACACCGGGCAGCCCGTCGCTCGGGTCGCCGCGCAGCAGCGCCAGATCCGCGTACCCGCGTCCGTCCACCCCATACTTCCCGCGCAGCCACGCCTCGTCCGTCATCTGCAGCATGCCGACGCCCTTGATCGGGTACAGCACCCGCACCCCGCGCTCGTCGTCCACCAGTTGGTAGAGGTCACGGTCGCCGGTGACGATGTCGACCGGGCCGTCGGCGCGCGCGGTGAACGTGCCGATCACGTCGTCCGCCTCATAGCCCGCGACGCCGACCCGGGCGATGCCGAGCGCGTCCAGCACCTCCTCGATGACCGGCACCTGCGGGGAGAGGGTGTCCGGCACCTCCTCCTCGTCCGGCCCCGCCTCGCGTTCCTCGGCGACCCGGTGGGCCTTGTAGGAGGGGATGAGGTCCACCCGCCACCCCGGCCGCCAGTCGGCGTCCATACACGCCACCAGCCGGTCCGGACGGTGGTCCTTGACCAGCCGGTCGATGAAGTCCAGCAGCCCGCGCACGGCGTTCACCGGCGTGCCGTCCGGCGCCCTCACGGAGTCCGGGACGCCGAAGTAGGCGCGGAAGTACAGGGAGGCGGTGTCGAGAAGCATCAGTCGTGCGGTCACGCCTCGCATCATGCCGTACGGCACTGACGGCGACCCGGTGCTCCGTCCCGCACCGCGGCTTGTGGAGACCTCGTGACCTGGCCGACTGGTGCGTTTGACCTGCACCGAACAGGGCAGGCGCGGCTCCTGTCCCAGGCCCCCGAGGCGCTGGGCCCTGCGTTTCCAGGGCCCTGCGCCCCCGAGAGAGAGGTTCGCGTGTCACCCAGGCTAGAGACCGAGCACCTGTACAAGATCTTCGGCAGACGACCGGACACGGCGGTGGAACGGCTCCGCCAGGGCGCCGACCGGGAGGAACTGCGCGCCGACGGCACCACCGCCGCCGTGATCGACACCTCCTTCCAGGTCGACCCCGGCGAGATATTCGTCGTGATGGGCCTGTCGGGCTCCGGCAAGTCCACCCTGCTGCGCATGCTCAACGGCCTGCTGGAACCGACCGCTGGAAAGGTCCGCTTCGACGGCCAGGACCTCACCGCGCTCACCGACCGCGAACTGCGCCAACTGCGCTCGAAGAAGATCAGCATGGTCTTCCAGCACTTCGCGCTCTTCCCGCACCGCAGCGTCCGCGACAACGCCGCCTACGGCCTGGCCGTGCAGGGCGTGCCCCGCGCCGAGCGCGTCCGCCGCGCCGACGAGGCGCTCGCCCTGTGCGGACTGGCCGGCTGGGAGGACTCCTGGCCCGACGAACTGTCCGGCGGCATGCAGCAGCGCGTCGGCCTGGCCCGCGCCCTGGCCACCGACGCCGATCTGCTCCTCATGGACGAGTCGTTCAGCGCGCTGGACCCGTTGATCCGCCGCGACATGCAGGACCAGCTCCTGGAACTGCAGAAATCCCTGAAGAAGACGATCGTCTTCATCACCCACGACCTCAACGAGGCCATGCGCCTGGGTGACCGCATCGCCGTGATGCGTGACGGCCGTGTCGTCCAGACCGGCACCGCCGAGGACATCCTGCTGCGCCCCGCCGACGACTACGTCGCGTCCTTCACCAGGGACGTCGACCGCTCCCGGGTGCTGACCACCGCCGCCGTCATGGACACCGACGTGGACGGCGACGAGGCGAACTGCGGCTGCGTCACCGCGACACCCGACACCCCGTTCACCGAACTGTGCGCGCTCAGCGCCCGGTTGCCCCACCCCGTCGCCGTCCTGGACCAGGACGACGCTGTCGTGGGCGTCGTACCGCGAGGGCGTCTGGTCGGCTTCCTCGCGGAGGAAGAGGGCGAACCCGTCGTCTGCGACGGCGGAGAGAAGGTGACCGCCCGTGCCTAGGCTGCATCTCGGCGACTGGGTCGACTCCGGCGTGAACTGGCTGGTCGCGCACATGTCCTGGCTCTTCGACGCGATCCGCGCGGTCGTCGAGGGCATGTACGACGGCATCGACAGCGTCCTCACCGCCCCCGAACCCCTCCTGCTGGCAGGCATCTTGGCGGTACTGGCCTGGTGGCTGCGCGGACTGACCGCGGGTGTCCTCGCCTTCGCCGGTTTCGCGCTCGTGGACTCCCTCGACCTGTGGGAACGCGCGATGTCCACCCTGGCGCTGGTCCTGGTCGCCACCGTGATCGCGCTGGTCATCTCGGTCCCACTTGGCATCTGGGCGGCCCGCTCCAGGGCGGTCAGCGCGACCGTACGGCCGGTCCTGGACCTGCTCCAGACCATGCCCTCGATGGTCCTCCTGATCCCGGCCATCCTCTTCTTCGGCCTGGGCACCGCCGCCGGCGTCGTCGCCACCCTGATCTTCGCGCTCGCCCCCGGCGTCCGCATGACCGAACTCGGCATCCGCCAGGTCGACGCCGAACTGGTCGAGGCCGCCGAGGCGTTCGGCACCACACCCAGGGACACCCTGCTGCGCGTCCAGCTGCCGCTCGCGCTGCCGACCATCATGGCCGGCGTCAACCAGGTCATCATGCTGGGCCTGTCGATGGTCGTCATCGCCGGCATGGTCGGCACCGGCGGCCTCGGCGGCGCCGTCAACGAGGCCATCGGCCAGCTCGACATCGGCTTCGGCTTCGAGGCGGGCGTCGGCATCGTCGTCCTCGCCATCTACCTCGACCGCATGACCAGCGCGCTCGGCACCCAGCTTTCCCCGCTGGGCCGCCGGGCCGCGGCCAAGGTCCGCCCCACTCCCTGGACGTACCGCCCCCGCCCGGCCGTCGCCGTCGTCGGTGTCGTCGTCCTCGCTCTGGTAGCGGGCGGCATGGGTGTCTTCGGGCCCTCCTCCGTCACCACCCAGGCGTCCGCCACGAACATCGGCCAGGGCAAGGAGATCAAGATCGGTTACATCCCCTGGGACGAGGGCACCGCCTCCACCTTCCTCTGGAAGGAGATCCTGGAGGAGCGCGGCTACCAGGTCACCACCACCCAGTACGCGGCCGGTCCCCTCTATACCGGCCTCGCCACCGGCCAGCTCGACTTCGAGACCGACTCCTGGCTGCCCACCACGCACGCCGAGTACTGGAAGAAGTACGGCAAGCAGCTCGACGACCTCGGCTCGTGGTACGGCCCCACTTCCCTGGAGCTGACCGTCCCGTCGTACGTGAAGGACGTGAACTCCCTGGCCGACCTGAAGAACCACGCCTCGGAGTTCGGCGGGAAGGTCGTCGGCATCGAGCCCAGCGCCGGCATGATGGGCCTGCTCAAGTCCAAGGTCCTCAAGGAGTACGGCCTGGACGGCAGCTACCAGGTCGTCGACGGCTCCACACCCGCGATGCTCGCCGAGCTCAAGCGGGCCTATGCCAAGAAGCAGCCGATCCTCGTCACGCTGTGGTCCCCGCACTGGGCCTACAGCGACTACGACCTCAAGAAGCTGAAGGACCCCCAGGGCGCCTGGGGCTCCGGCGACGGCGTGCACACCCTGTCCCGCAAGGGCTTCGCCGAGGACAACCCCGAGGTCGGCAAGTGGCTCAAGGACTTCTCGATGACGGAGCAGCAGCTCACCGGCCTGGAGTCCGAGATCCAGAAGGCCGGCCAGGGCAAGGAACAGGACGCGGTGCGCACCTGGCTGAAGCGGACCCCGGGCCTCGTCGACAAGTGGGCACCGACCCCGAAGTGACCGGAGGGACGCTCACCTCCCGAGCCCGCCGCCGGGGCGGGCTGCCGGAACGGGCTTCGAGCCTGCGGGAACCGGTTCCGGGCCTGCAGGGGGTCCTGCCCGGCCGGCTCCGGGCCTTCGGGGTCTCCAGCCCGCGGCTGACGGGGCTCGCCGGGTCGGAGGGGACCGGCCCGGGGGCGGATGTCCTCGGGGCTGATGGTCCGTGCCGGGGTTGACGGGGAACATCCCGGGTCTGACGGTCTGTCCCGGGGTTGATAGGGATCGCCGGGGTCGGAGGGGGCCGGCCTGGGGGAGATGTCTCGGGTCTGATGGTTTGTCCCGGGGTTGATAGGGATCGCCGGGGTCGGAGGGGGCCGGCCTGGGGGAGATGTCTCGGGTCTGACGGTCTGTCCCGGGGTCGATAGGGATCGCCGGCGTCGGAGGGGGCCGGCCTGGGAGAGATGCTTCGGGTCTGGTGGTCCGTCCCGGGTTGATGGGGATCGCCGGGGCTGGCGGAGAGCGGCCTGGGGCAGCTGTGCCGGGTCTGACGGTCTGTCCCGGGGTCGATAGGGATCGCCGGGCTCGGCGGGGACCGGCCTGGGGGAGATGTCTTGGGTCTGGTGGTCCGTGCCGGGGCTGCTGGGATCGCCGGGGCACGCGGAGACCTGCCTGGGGGAGGTGTCCCAGGTCTGACGGTCTGTCCCGGGTTGATGGGGATCGCCAGGGCCCGCGGAGGGGACCGGGCCCGGGGCAGATGTCCGCGGCCGGGATTGGCCATGTGTCGAAGCCCACCTCTCCCGGCCTGCTCCGGGCGGGATCGGGGGCCGTAGCCTCTGACGCCCCGCCCCCGCCCGTTTCTGTGAGCAGCCCGTGATCCGCCAGTTTCTGCCCCTCCTGCTGCTGCTGACGGCGGCGGTGGCCGTGCCGCGGTTCTCCGAGGCGAGCCCGGATCCGGCCTCGGTGGCCACCGCCCGGTTCGAGGAGCTCGCCGCGGATGTGACGCAGGCGGACGGCGCGGACTTCGACGCCCGGGACGACACCGGCCGCCCCATGGACACCGCCGAGATCACCCCGATACCCGAGGCCTACGGCGGCGGCTACCTCGCCGTCTACCACACCACCCTCGCCGACGGCCGCTTCCACGCGGCCATCGCCACCTCCACCGACCTGCGCACCTGGACCCGCCGCCACGACTTCGGCCCGGGCACCAGCCAGCCCTCCCTGCACACCGACGGCACCGGCGGATGGGTCCTCGCCTACGAAAAGGATCCGGCCAACCACATAGCGCTACGGCACTACCCAGGCCTCACCGCCCTGCTGACCGGCACGGCCGACCGCGCGTTCGACGCGCCCCGCTCCCTGTCCCCCTGCGCCGAGGGCACCCCGGACATCACCGCGGTCCACGGTGACGTCGTGGAACTGACCGGCCACTACCGTGCCGACTGTGCCACCGACCGCCAACTCCGCGCCACCTTGCGCTACTTCACCGTCTGGCGGGCCCGCCCGGATCAGCGCCTCGACATGGCCCTCCTGGCCTGGGGCACCGCCGGGAACATCGGGGACCGCTCGCGCATCGAACTGTTGGGGCGCCCCGTCGTCCTGATCGAGGGCCAGCGCCTGCGCGACGACTTCGGCAGCTGGTCGACCTACGCCTACGACCCCGCCTCCGGCCGGGCCGACCGGCTCAGCCTGCGCACCCCCGGCGGCAGCCGCGCGTTCGCCAATCCGTCGGCCACGCTGCTCACCGACCCCGACGGCCGTCCCGCCCTCCTGGTCAGCGTCTTCATCCCGAAGGAGGAGTCCGCGCCCGGCGAGTCCGGCGAGCTCGTCTACTGGCGCGAACTGTGAGGGTCACGCTCACCCGGCGTGACGGGGATGTGACGGCCGCCTGCGACGGTTTGCCGAACATGCGTAGGGTGCAGAGAACCCATCAGAGGGGGCCCGGGCCGATCCAGGGGCACCCGTAGGACGGAACGACGAGCCAAGGAGGGAGCCGGAGCGATGGGCGACCACAAGGACCAGCAGCCCGTGCGGGTGGGCGCGGCAGTCCGGCGGCGCCGCCGCGCGCTGGAGCTCACCCTCGCCGTCGTGGCCGAGCGCAGCGGCCTGTCGGTGCCCTTCCTGAGCCAGATCGAGAACGACAGGGCCCGGCCCAGCCGCACCTCCCTGGAGAAGCTCGCCGACGCCCTGCGCACCACGGCCGTCGAACTCCTCGCCGCCGCCGACCCGGCGTGCAGCGTGGACGTCGTACGCGCCGACGCCACCGATCCGGACTTCGTACCCAAGGTGCGTTCCCTGGTGCGCGGCCACCACCAACTGCACGCCTCGGAGTTCACCGGCGACCATGACGCCGGCCGCGAATTCCAGCACCGCAACGACGAGTTGATGTACGTCGCCGACGGCGCGGTGGAGATCGAGGCCGAGGGCCGCGCCTACCGCCTCGGGCGCGGCGACACCCTCTACCTCACCGGCGGAGTCCGCCACCGCTGGCGTGCGACGGTCCCGGACACCCGGGTGATCGTGGTGGCGGTGGCGGAACACATCGAGGCGGTCCAGGACCGCCCCCGCTGATGCGGGTGGTCTCCCTGGTCCCGTCGCTCACGGAGACGGTGGCCGTGTCCGCGCCGGGCCTCCTGGTCGGCGCCACGAACTGGTGCACCCACCCGGCCGCCCTCGACGTCACCCGTGTCGGCGGTACCAAGAACCCGGCCCTTGACCGGGTCCTCGCCCTCGCCCCCGACCTGGTGATCGCCAACGAGGAGGAGAACCGCGCCCCCGACCTCGACGCCCTGCGGACGGCCGGCGTGGAGGTGCTGGTCACGGAGGTGCGGGAGGTACCGCAGGCCTTCCGGGAGCTGGCCCGGGTCCTGGCCGCGTGCGGTGTGCGCACCCGTCCGCGCTGGCTGGAGGAGGCGGAGGCGGCCTGGTCGAACCCGGGCCCCGCATCGCGTACGACGGCCGTCGTCCCGATCTGGCGGCGGCCGTGGATGGTCCTGGGCAGGGACACGTTCGCGGGGGATGTCCTCAGGCGGCTCGGTCTTGAGAATCTGTTCGTCGCTCACCCCGAGCGGTATCCCCGCATCCCGGTCGGGGAACTGGTCGACGCGCGACCCGACCTGGTCGTCCTCCCGGACGAGCCCTACCGCTTCACCGCCGACGACGGCCCGGAGGCCTTCCCCGGCCTGCCCTGCGCACTGGTCAGCGGACGGCACCTGACGTGGTACGGCCCGTCACTGGCAGAGGCGCCACGCGTACTGGCCGAGGCCCTGCTAGCAGCTCGCCGCTGAGCAGCCCGCGTACGGTGCCGGCGGCGGCCGCGAGCCATCCGGCGACGAGCACGGCGTACAGACCCACCGCCAGCCAGTCGTACACCGCGAGCCCGGTGTGCCGAGCCAGTGCGGCGGCGCCCGTGACACATGTCCCCACCGGGAAGGTGAAGGCCCACCACGTCATGGCGAACCGCATGCCATGCCGCCACGCCCGCACCACATGCGCGACCGCCAGCGCCAGCCACATCAGCGCGAACCCCATGACCGGAACGCCGTAGAGGACGGCGAGGAGGCCGAAGCCGGTGGCGTCCTGGGCCGGGACGACCCCCGGTGCGAGGTCCGCGAAGGCGCCCACCGCGGTCGTGGACTGCCCGAGCGGGCCCAGCACCAGGAAGATCGTGGGAGTGAGCGCGAGGGACAGCGGACCGGTGGTGACCAGCCGGGCGAAGACGAGCGTCAGCATCAGCAGCGTGGCCAGCAGGCTCAGCCCGAAGAGCGTGAAGCAGCCGTAGAGCAGGGTCTCGCGTGGCTGCCCGGGCGGCAGATGCGACGCCAGCCGCGGCCCGAGCGCGGCCGACACCATGGGCGCGACCAGCGGCAGCAGCCACACCGCGGTGGCCTGACCGGGCTCGACCCGATGCCGTACGGCCATCAGGTACGGCACGGCGACTGCGGCCGCGAGTCCCACGGCCGTACCGGCGACGAACAGCACGGAGTCGAGCGCCACGGCCGCGGGCTCGCCGATCCAGTACTGCCCGAGGGCGAGGGCACCGGCGCCGACCGCGAGCAGGGCCATGGAGAGGCAGCCGTAGAAGGGGGCCATGGCGGGGTCGCGGAGGTGGGCGCGGGCCTGGTCGGCGTGGTAGGTCCAGTGCAGGGCCCGGGCGGCCAGCAGGACCACGAGTTGCACCAGGGACAGTGCCCAGAGGCCGACGAAGAGCTCGCGCAAGCCGTCGACGCCGAGCGCGCCGCCGCCGAGGGCGAGGGCTGCGGTGCCCATCACGGAGGCGTACCAGTTGGGGCCGAGATACCGGACTGTGGTGACCATGGGACCAACGGTGCCGCCGGTACGGGGCCGCGACCAGGGAGCCCGTTTCTATGGGGGCATAAGCTGGGGTTATGAGCGAGACGGAGGACCGGGCGGCAGGCGGCACGCTGGCGCACCGGGTGCCGGATCTCGGTGCGCTGGAACTGCTCCTGGCGGTGGCGCGGCTGGGCAGCCTCGGGGCGGCCGCCCGGGAGGTCGGTATCACCCAGCCCGCGGCCAGCAGCCGGATCCGCTCGATGGAACGGCAGCTGGGCGTGGCCCTCGTCGACCGCTCACCACGCGGCTCCCGGCTCACCGACGCGGGGGCTCTGGTGACCGACTGGGCGCGGCGGGTGGTGGAGGCGGCGGAGGTCTTCGACGCGGGCGCGCAGGCGCTGCGGGACCGGCGGGACTCGCGGCTACGGGTCGCGGCGAGCATGACCATCGCCGAGTACCTCCTGCCCGGCTGGCTGCTCGCGCTGCGCGCCCAGCGCCCCGACACGGCGGTGTCCCTGCTCGCCGGCAACTCGGCGGCGGTGGCGGAACGGCTGCTCGCGGACGAGGCGGACCTGGGCTTCGTGGAGGGGCTGACGGTCCCGCGGGGCCTGGACTCGGCGGTGATCGCCCACGACCGCCTGATCGTGGTGACGGCCCCCGCGCACCCGTGGGCCCGCCGCAGGCGCCCGCTGGCCGCGGAGGAGCTGGCGGCAACCCCCCTGATCCTCCGCGAACGCGGCTCCGGCACCCGTCAGGTCCTCGACGTGGCACTGGGCGGCCTGGCCCGCCCGCTGATCGAACTGTCGTCCACGACGGCCGTGAAGGCGTCGGCGGTGAGCGGCGCGGGGCCGGCGGTCCTGAGTGAACTTGCGGTGGGGGAGGAGCTGGCGATGCGGCGGTTGGTGAGCATCCCGGTGGAGGGCATCGCGCTCCGCCGAGACCTGAGGGCGGTATGGCCCACGGGCCACCGCCCGACCGGCCCGGCCCGCGAACTCCTCTCCCTGACCCGCGGCTGACGGCAGAGACCTTCGCTCACCCACCACTCGACTCGGTCGGCAGAGAGCTCAGGTGTACTCAGCCCGTCCGACGCTTGAGGACGAGGCCGTTCAGGCCGAAGCGGGGTCTGGGGGCGCAGCCCCCTGGTGATGGGACGGGTAGGGGCGGCGGGGGCGGAAAACTCCTTGGCCGCACCCGCTCCAGCGCGCACAGGCCGACCCCGCTCCGGCCTCGCTCAGGACGCGGCTGTGACCAGTGCCCGCATCACCCGCAGGTCCTCGCCCATCTCCGGATGCCACTGCACGCCGATGACCCACCCGCGGTCGGCGGGGAGTTCGATCGCCTCGACCGTGCCGTCCGTCGCGTGCGCCGACGCCAGGAGCCCTTCCCCGAGGCGGTCCACCGCCTGGTGGTGGTAGGTGGGGACCGACGTCTCCTCCGGAACCGTCTCGGCGTACCGGGTTCCGGGAACCGGCTTCACCTCGTGGCGGCCGAAGACGCCGGGCACCTCCGCGTGGCCGTCGATGTGCTGGACGAGGGTGCCGCCGAGGGCGACGTTCAGGAGCTGCATGCCCCGGCAGATGCCCAGCAGCGGGAGGCCGGCGGCGAGGGCCGCGTCGATCAGGGCCAGCTCCCAGACGTCCCGGGCGCGGGCCGGGCGGCCGGTGCGGGGGTCGGGTTCGGCGCCGTAGCGGACCGGCTCCACGTCCGGGCCGCCCGCGATCACCAGGCCGTCCAGGCGGGCCACCGTCGCCGCCGCGTGCCCCGGGTCGTCCGGCGACAGAAGCGCGGCCAGGCCGCCCGCCCGCTGGACCAGACGTGGGTAGCCGGCCGGCAGCAGGGCCGCCTCCAGTTGCCAGACGCCCCAGCGCGCCCCGGCCTCCAGGTATGTGCTCACGCCGATCAGCGGCCGTCCGGCCATGGACCCTCCCTCAAAGGTGTGCGTCCACACCTTTATGGCACGGCGACTGGCAGTCACGCCAGAAAACCCCGCAGCAGGGCGGCCGTCCCCGCGCAATGCTCCCGCATCATCTCCCGGGCGCCGTCCGCGTCCCCGTCCAGGACCGCCTCGACCAGGGCGATGTGCTGGCGCTGCGAGTGCTCCAGGTTGCGGACCAGGAGCGGGATGCAGTCGAGGAGGTCGTTGACCGTCGCCCGTACCGCCGCGTACTGGGCGGTCAGGGAGGGCGAGCCGCACAGTTCGGCGATCGTGAGGTGGAGGAGGGTGTCCAGGCGGCGGTACTCCGCGAGCGGTGCCTCGTGGGTGCGGGCCAGCGCATCCCGCAGCCGCTCCGCCTGCTCGACGGTCAGCCCGTGCGCCGCGCACAGTCCCGCCGCGCCCACCTCAAGCACCTCGCGGAAGCGCAGCACGTCCTCGATGTCGACCTCGGCGATCCGGCGCCGCAGCTCGTCCTCGCCACCCGCGTCCGTGCGCGGCAGCACGAACGTCCCGCCGTACCGCCCGCGCCGCGACTCCACCAGCCCCTGGTCCTGGAGCACCTTCAGCACCTCGCGCAGGGTGACCCGGCTGATCCCGAGCCGCTCCGCCAGCTCCCGCTCGGCGGGCAGCCGTTCGCCGCCCGGAACCAGGCCCAGCCGGACGACCTGGAGGATCTGCTCCAGTGCCTCCTCGAAGCCGTTGCCGGCCCGCACCGGTCGCAGTACCGGCGTCAACGGGTCGCCGACAGCGTCGTCCGCGTCCAGCGACATATGGCCGTACCCCCTTCCCAAGCAATGGTTCTCACCAATACCTTAGAGCTCCCGGCCCGGCCGTAGCAGCGCGATGAAGCCCAAGGAGCCCTCCCGTGGCAGACCGCACACCCCCGCTCAGCGTCGAGGAGCTGCACACCCTCGTCGCGAGCGGTGAGATCGACACTGTCGTCCTGGCCTTCCCCGACATGCAAGGACGATTGCAGGGAAAGCGGTTCGCCGCCCGTTTCTTCCTCGACGAGGTCCTCCACCACGGCACCGAGGGCTGCAACTACCTCCTCGCCGTCGACACCGAGATGAACACGGTCGACGGCTACGCCATGTCCTCCTGGGACCGCGGTTACGGCGACTTCGCCATGCACCCCGACCTCACCACCCTCCGCCGTGTGCCCTGGAACGCGGGCACGGCGATGCTCATCGCCGACCTCGCCTGGAACGACGGTTCCCCGGTCGTCGCCGCGCCCCGGCAGATCCTCCGCCGCCAGTTGGAGCGCCTCGCCGAACTCGGCTACACCGCACAGGTCGGTACGGAGCTGGAGTTCATCGTGTTCAAGGACACCTACGAGGCGGCCTGGGACGCGAACTACCGGGGGCTGACCCCGGCCAACCAGTACAACATCGACTATTCGGTGCTCGGTACCGGCCGCATCGAGCCGCTGCTGCGCCGCATCCGCAACGAGATGGCCGCTGCCGGCCTCACCGTCGAGTCCGCCAAGGGCGAGTGCAACCCCGGCCAGCACGAGATCGCCTTCCGCTACGACGAGGCCCTGCTCACCTGCGACCAGCACGCCGTCTACAAGACCGGCGCGAAGGAGATCGCCGCCCAGGAGGGCGTCTCCCTCACCTTCATGGCCAAGTACAACGAGCGGGAGGGCAACTCCTGCCACATCCACCTGTCGCTGACGGACACGGACGGCGCCAACGCCTTCGCTTGCGAGGACGGCATGTCCGAGGTCATGCGGTACTTCCTCGCCGGACAGCTCGCCGCCCTCCGTGACTTCTCGCTCCTCTACGCGCCCAACATCAACAGCTACAAGCGGTTCCAGCCGGGCTCCTTCGCCCCGACCGCGGTCGCCTGGGGGCACGACAACCGCACCTGTGCGCTGAGGGTCGTCGGCCACGGCCGCTCGCTGCGCTTCGAGAACCGGCTGCCCGGCGGAGACGTCAACCCGCACCTCGCCGTCGCCGGCCTGGTCGCGGCCGGGCTGTACGGCGTCGAGCAGAAACTCGAACTCCCCGAGCCCTGCCCCGGCAACGCCTACACCGCCGACTTCGCGCACGTCCCGACCACGCTCCGGGAGGCCGCCGACCTCTGGGAGAACAGCCCCATCGCCAGAGCCGCCTTCGGTGACGAGGTCGTCGCCCACTACCGCAACATGGCCCGCGTCGAGCTGGCGGCCTTCGACGCCGCGGTGACCGACTGGGAGCTGCGCCGCTCCTTCGAACGCATGTGAGGCATGCCTTGTCGCAACTGTACGAACTCGATGTCCTCAACCCGGCCACGGAGGAGGTGATCGCGACCGTCCCCGGCGCCGTGGAGCAGGACGTCGACGCCGCCGTGCGGCGGGCCGCACGGGCCCAGCGGACATGGGCCGCGCTCGCGCCCGCCGACCGGGCCCGGCTGCTGCGCCGCTTCGCCGTCGTCGTCGACGAACAACGCGAGGAACTCGCCCAGCTGGAGGTGCGGGAAGCCGGGCACACCGTCGGCAACGCCCGCTGGGAGGCGGGCAACGTCCGGGACCTGCTGGACTACGCGGCCGGGGGAGTGGAGCGGCTGACCGGCCGCCAGATCCCGGTTCCCGGCGGCCTCGACGTCACCCTCCTCGAACCCCTCGGGGTCGTCGGCGTCATCGCCCCCTGGAACTTCCCCATGCCCATCGCGGCCTGGGGCACCGCCCCCGCCCTCGCGGCCGGCAACGCGGTGCTCCTCAAGCCCGCCGAGACCACCCCCCTCACCGCGCTCCGCCTCGCCGCACTCGCCCTGGAGGCGGGCCTCCCCGAGCACCTCTTCCAGGTGCTGCCCGGCCGGGGCGACATCGCGGGCGAGGCCCTGGTCCGCCACCCCGGCGTCGCCAAGATCGTATTCACCGGCTCCACCCGCGTCGGCAAGCGCATCATGGCGCTCTGCGCCGACCAGGTGAAACGCGTGACCCTCGAACTCGGCGGCAAGAGCCCCAACATCGTCTTCGCCGACGCCGACATCGAGGCCGCAGCGGCCGCCGCCCCGATGTCCTTCCTGGACAACTCCGGCCAGGACTGCTGCGCCCGCACCCGCATCCTCGTCCAACGGTCCGTCCACGACCGCTTCCTGGAGCTCCTCGCCCCCGCGATCGAGTCCGTCACCGTCGGCGAACCGGCCGACGAGAGGACCGACATGGGCCCGCTGATCTCCAGGGCCCAGCTGGAACGCGTCCGTTCGTACGTAGACACCGACGCGCCCGGCATCCGGGGCAAGGCCCCAGAGGGCCCCGGCTTCTGGTTCCCGCCGACCGTCCTCACCGGCGTCGACCCACGCGCGCGCGTGGCCGTCGAGGAGGTCTTCGGCCCGGTCGCCGCGGTCATCCCCTTCGACGACGAGGCCGACGCGATCCGGCTGGCCAACGACACCGACTACGGCCTCTCCGGGTCGGTCTGGACCCGGGACGTCGGCCGCGCACTGCGCGTCTCCCAGGCCGTCAAGGCCGGCAACCTGTCCGTCAACTCGCACTCCAGCGTCCGCTACTGGACCCCCTTCGGCGGCTACAAGCAGTCGGGGATCGGCCGCGAACTCGGCCCGGACGCGCTCACCGCCTTCACCGAAACCAAGAACGTCTTCATCAGCACGGAGGGCCCCGCACAGTGACCGAATCCACCGGAGAGATCGTCTGCCGCCGACTCGTCGGCCGTACCGCCGTCGTCACCGGAGCCGGCAGCGGCATCGGCCTGGCCACCGTGCGGCGACTGGCCTCCGAGGGCGCCCACATCGTCTGCGGCGACGTCGACGAGGTCCGAGGCAAGGCCGCCGCCGAGGAGGTCGGCGGGCTGTTCGTCAAGGTCGACGTCACCGACGCCGAGCAGGTCGAGGCGCTGTTCAAGGCGGCCCACGACACCTACGGCAGCGTCGACATCGCCTTCAACAACGCCGGCATCTCGCCGCCCGACGACGACTCCATCCTGGAGACCGGCCTGGAGGCCTGGAAACGCGTCCAGGAGGTCAACCTCACCTCCGTCTACCTGTGCTGCAAGGCCGCCATCCCCTACATGCGGCGCCAGGGCAAGGGCTCCATCATCAACACCGCGTCCTTCGTGGCGCGGATGGGCGCGGCGACCTCGCAGATCTCGTACACCGCGTCCAAGGGTGGTGTTCTGGCCATGTCCCGGGAGCTGGGCGTCCAGTTCGCGCGGGAGGGCATCCGGGTGAACGCGCTGTGCCCGGGACCGGTCAACACCCCCCTGCTCCAGGAGCTGTTCGCCAAGGATCCCGAGCGGGCCGCCCGCCGCCTGGTCCACATCCCGCTGGGCCGGTTCGCCGAGGCCGAGGAGATCGCCGCCGCCGTCGCGTTCCTGGCCAGCGACGACTCCTCCTTCGTCAACGCCAGCGACTTCCTCGTGGACGGCGGGATCTCCGGGGCGTACGTCACACCCCTGTAGGAGCCGCCTCAACTCCCGCCCTACAGTGCGGGAGTGAGCATGATGCCGCCGCCCGGCTGGTACTCCGATCCTCAGGCCCCGCACCTGGAGCGCTGGTGGGACGGCAGGACCTGGACCGAGTACCGGCGCACCGCGTCCGGCCTCCCCGCGCCGCCGACCCCGGCGGCCGGGGCGCCCGGACGTGCCAAGGCGGTCGCGCTGATATCCGCCGCGGCCGTGCTGGCGCCGGCGATCGCCGGCGGCGCGACCGTGCTCCGCACGGGCGAGGCGCGGGACGGCACAGACACCACGATCAAGGCCGCCCCCGCCGGCCCACCGCCCTCATCCCTCGTCGTCGACCAGCTCAACGGCATCACCCTGCCGGTCCCCACAGGCTGGACCAGCTCCTCGTACCTCGCCCAGGACGACGTAGTGATGACCACAGACGGCACCTGCGACTGCCCGGCCGACACCGGCCGGTGCCGCCACGGCGAGGTCATCAGCCGTACGGCGTCCGATGCCGACGGCGCCTCCCCGCGCACCGTCGGCGAACGGGACGTACCGGAGGCGGCCGAGGCGGCGTACGGCCACGATCCCGGCGGCCGGCGGCCCTTCGGTGGCATCCGGTCCCACCGGGTCGTCAAGGCGGGGCGGGTCGCGGTCGCCGGCCGTGACGGATACCTGGTGCGCCGGCGAGTGAGGACAGCCGAGGGACCCGGCGGATACGTCCAGTCCCTGGCCTTCCCCTCCCAGTCCGGCATCCCGGCCCCGGTCGTCGTCCGGTTCGTCTTCGACGCCGGCCCGGACGGACCGCCGCTGTCCGACATGGACGCGATCACCAGCGGTATACGACCGGTGGGCCAGAAGCCGGCGGGTTGGCGGTACGGGTCAGAGGAAGGTGTGCCCCTCACCCCGGTACGTCGGTACGGTCGCCGTCACCCGGTCGCCCTCGACCAGATGCAGCTCGGCGAACCGCTCGCACAGCTCGCCCGCCTTGGCGTGCCGGAACCACACCTTGTCGCCGACCAGCAGGTCGTCCGCCGCGGAGCCCAGCAGCGGGGTCTGCACCTCGCCGGGGCCCTCCTGCGGGTCGTACGACAGCCCCTGCGGCAGGTACGGCACCGGCAGCCGGTCGGGGCCCGCGGCACCCGAGGCCGGGTAGCCGCCGCCGAGGACGGTGACGACCCCGACCCCGGGCCGCCGTACCACCGGCATGGCGAACAGGGCGGCCGGACGGCCGGTGAACGACGTGTAGTTGTCGAAGAGCCGGGGCACGTACAGACCCGACCCGGCCGCGATCTCGGTGACCGCGTCCTCCGCTGCCGTGGTCTGCACACTGCCCGTGCCGCCGCCGTTGACGAACTCCAGGTCCGGCGCCACCGCCCGGACCGCCCGCACCACCGCGGCGCGCCGCTCGGCCAGCTCACGTCGGGCGGCGGCCTGCATCAGCCGGACCGCGCGGGAGCGCAGCGGCCGGCCGGCGACATCGTCCCCGACCCCGGCGATGTGCCCCTCGTACGCCATGATCCCGACCAGCTTGAAGCCCGGCCGCCGGGCCACGGTCCGCGCCAGATCGGCGAGCTGGGCGGGCGAGTACAGCGGCGAACGCCGGGCCCCGACCCGCAGCCGGCCCCCGAGCAGCTTCAGCGAGGTGTCCAACTCCAGGCAGACGCGCACCACTTCGCTGCCGCTGTCGCGGGCCGCGTCGATCAAGTCAAGGTGGGCCGGGTCGTCGATCATCACCGTCACGGCGGCGGCGAGCTTGGGATCGGCGGCCAGTTCGGCGAACCGGGCCCGGTCGGCGGAGGGATAGGCCAGCAGGATGTCCTCGAACCCCGAGCGCGCGAGCCACAGCGACTCCGCGAGCGTGAAGGACATGATCCCGGCGTAACCGTCCTTCGCGAGGACCCGTTCCAGCAGGTGCCGACAGCGTACGGACTTGCTCGCGACCCGTACCGGCTTGCCGCCGGCCCTGCGCACGAGATCGTCCGCGTTGGCGTCGAAGGCCTCCAGGTCGACGATCGCGAGAGGGGCGTCGAGATGGGCGGTGGCCCGGTCGTAACGGGCCCGGTCGGCGGCGCGCGCAGTCATGAACGAAGCCTGCCAGACAGGATTACCGCAGGGTAGGGGGACGATACGGGCAGATGCCCCGGGGCCGGTGGACTGGTTCCCGTTCGCCCTCGGACAACCCGTAGAGTGACGCGCACGTACGGCGGAACGACTCCGGCCGCCTGGCCCGCGCCGGGATGCGGATCCGCACGTGCGGGTATGCGTGCCCGGGGCGGATGTCTCCGAGCCGGGTAGGACGCCGGCCCGTACGCGGAGTTGGCCCGGGCAGGAGGAAACGGGGGCGCATGAGCACGGAAGCGCGGCACGCCCCGATCCCGCGACGCCCTTCGCCCGACCTCGCGCCACACGCCGACGGCGGAGCCGAGGGCGACGGACCGGAGATCGGTGGGACCGGCCGGGGCGAGGCGCCGCGTGCCGCCGACGCGTCCGGCCGGACCGACGGGCCGGGGTTCTTCGACCGGCCGAACCGGGTGAACTGGTCGCAGCGGACCGACGTATCCACCGGCAGGGCCGACACCACCGGGCGGGACCAACTGCCGGGACGGCCCGGCGTGCAGCAGAGTCGTGAGGACCGGACGAGTCGGGGCGGTGCGGTGGCGCAGGGCGAACAGGGTGCGGGAGACCGGGCTGTCGGCCGCTCGACATCCGCCGAACGCATCACACGGCCCCGCTATCCCGACCTCCGTCCCCCGCAGAGCGCGGCCACCGCGTCCCCGCCTCCGCCCCCCGCCTCGGCCCGCTTCCCGGACACACCACCCACCACGCCCGCAAGCGATACCGACCGCGCCGCACCGCCTGCGCCCTCTGGCCGGGAGCCCGGCGGCACCGTGCCGCCCGCTGCCTCTGGCGGGGAGGCCGGTTGGACCGTGCCGCCTGCGTCCTCCGGCCGGGAGGCCGGCCCCGCCGTACCGCCCGCCGCCTCCGGTCGGGAGCCTCGCTGGACCGAACCGTCCGCGTCGGCAGGGCGGGAGAGCGGACGCGCCGCAGCGTCCCGGCCGCCGTACGGCCCTGGCTACGCGTCCCGGCGTCCGGAGTCCGCTGCTGAGTCGACCGCCTCGCTTCGTCCCGTCCGTGGTGCGGAGGAACCGGAGCCGTCGTCGGACGGGCGGCGCGGTGCCGCCGGACCGGCGCCCTCGTCCTCGGCCGATACGGCCGCGGGCTCCTCACGTGTGACCGGGCCCAGGCGGCCCGAGCGGCCGCGCAGTGACTTCTCGGCCTCCCCCGGTGCGCCCGGTGCGCCGGAGTCGGGCACCGCGTGGAGCCCGCACATGCGGACGTTCCCGGTACCGACGGCCCCGCCGCGCCCCATGACACCTCCGAAGCCCACCGCCCCGCCCCGCCCGACAGACGCCCCTGTTGCCCCGCCCCGCCCCACGACACCCCCGGCCCCCGGCGTCACGCCGTACCCCGCCACGCCGCCTTCCCGTGACACCGCCTCCTGGCCGCACGGCCCCGGCCCGGTCCCGGACCCCGCGATGTCCTGGACCGTCTCCGCGGGAACTCCCGGCAGACACCGGTCCGTTGTGACGTTCGGCGAACCCGAGGGGTACGACGAGCGCGGGTGGGGGCGGTCGTTGATCGGCCGCGTGGCGCCCCATACCGCCGCTGCCGCCGCCTGCATGGTGCTGGGCCTGGGCCTCATCGGCGGTGCCGTGACCGGAAGCTGGATCATCGACGACGACGGTGACGGGGGAGCGGCGAGCAGCTTCAGCTCGGCCGCCGGCCTGTGGCACAACGTGCCCGTCGACGAACTGTTCCCGCCCACCGTGCAGGGCACCGGCGCCGGCCCCGGTGGAGCCGACCGCACCTGGACGCGGATCGCCGTCGCCCCGGCCACCGGCTGCGCCGAAGCCTTCGAGCCGCTGCTGCACAAGGTGCTCGCACCCGTCGGCTGCCAGCGCCTGATCCGTGCGACCTACACCGACGCCACCCAGAGCTATGTGACGACCGTGGGGCTGCTCTTCACGAAGGCCGACCCGGCCGCGATGACCGCCCTCGCCAAGCGGTTCGAGGACGAGCGCCTGGACCGCCGCAGCGACCTGATGCCCCTTCCGTACGCCGCGAAGAACACCGCCGCCGAGCGGTTCGGCCCGCACCAGCGCGCCTCCTGGACGGTCTCCGTGCTCACCGACGCCCCGGTCGTCGCCTACGCCGTCTCCGGCTGGGCCGACGGCCGTACCGTCGACACCCCGCAGCCCGCCGCCGACGCCGAGACGTCCGGCGCGACCACGGCCCCGGCCCAGGCCGGCCTCGGCAACGAGGCCCAGGGCCTCGCCGACCGCATCGAACGGCGACTGCGTCAGAACACCGCAGGCTCGGCAACGGAGAAGCCCTCATGAAACGCCACGCCACCGGGGCCGCGGTGAGCCTGCTGCTCGCCGGCTCGCTCGCCCTCCTGCCGTCCACCACCGCCTACGCCGACAGCATCCGCGCCCAGCAGTGGGGCCTGTCCGCCCTGCACCTCGACGAGGCCTGGCAGACCACCAAAGGCAAGGGCGTCACCGTCGCAGTCCTGGACACCGGCGTCGAGCCCGACCACCCCGACCTCGCCGGCAACGTTCTGACCACCAAGGACATGATCGGATTCGGCGCCCGGGCTGGCGAACGCGACTGGGCCCGGCACGGCACCGCCATGGCCGGCATCATAGCCGGTCACGGCCACGGGGTCGGCAACGGCGACGGTGTGATGGGGGTCGCCCCGGAAGCCAGGATCCTGCCCGTCCGGGTCATCCTCGAAGACGGCGACAGCGCCCGCGGCAAGGCCCGCTCCACCCGGGGCAACGCCCTCGCCGAGGGCATCCGCTGGGCCGCCGACCACGGCGCCGACGTCATCAACCTCTCCCTCGGCGACGACTCCGACTCCGCGCACCCCGAGCCCAGCGAGGACGAGGCCATCCAGTACGCCCTGAAGAAGGACGTCGTGGTCGTCGCCTCGGCCGGCAACGGCGGCGACAAGGGCGACCACATCTCCTACCCGGCCGCCTACCCGGGTGTCATCGCCGCCACCGCGGTGGACAAGTTCGGCACCCGCGCCGCCTTCTCCACCCGCCGCTGGTACGCCACGGTCAGCGCACCCGGCGTCGACATCGTCATCGCCGACCCGGACCACAAGTACTACGAGGGCTGGGGCACGAGCGCCGCCTCGGCCTTCGTCTCAGGAGCCGTGGCCCTGATCAGGGCAGCCCATCCCGGCCTCACCCCGGCCCAGGTCAAGAAGCTCCTGGAGGACACGGCCCGCGACGCCCCGTCCGGCGGCCGCGACGACTCCCGGGGCTTCGGCATGATCGACCCGGCGGCGGCGATCAAGGCCGCGGCCAGGGTGAAGACGCGGAGCCTCACGTCGGCGTCGTACGGCGAGAAGTACTTCGGCCCGGGCCCCGACACGCAGGGGAAGACGACGAGCGCGACCGACTGGGCGGCCCCGCTGGCGGGCGGCGCGGGCGGCGTGCTGTTGGTGGCGGCGGGAGTCCTGTGGCGGAACCGCCGCAGGACTCTGTGAACCGCCCCGGCTCGGAAACGCCCCGATAACAGGCGACCCCTCAAAGGCGCGGGGAACTGCGCGACCAGCCCCCACCGTGCCGCGCCCGCCCACGAACCCTTGGACCCACCCCCCTACTGCGGAGCAGCAGCCGACGCCGACTCGGAAGACTCCGCAAACGACCCCACCGCCGCCCGAGCAGCCGCCTCCACCAGCGAAATCCCCTTCGCCTGGCTCACCGTCCCCTTGGACAGCACCGCGACCAGATAGCCGGTCCCGTCCGCCGTCACCCGCCCGATGCTGTTGACGTCCCACAGCCCGGTCGTACTCCGGGCCAGCCACCCGTTCTTCAGCGCGAACCCCGAACCGTCGGCGGCGGCCGAAACGCCCCACCGCTGGTCCGACTCGACCGTCTTCATCAGGTCCTGGATGTACGACCGCGCGGCCTCGCTCAGCTGCGAGTCGTCCCCGAACACCTGCTGGAGCAGGGCTAGCTGGTCGGCCGCCGTGGTCTGGGTCAGCCCCCACAGCTCCCCGTCGCCGCCCTCGGTCTCCGTCAGTCCGAAGCGCTTGTTCGCCGCGTCCAGGCCCGCCGCCTCGCCGATGATCTCCCACAGTTCCGACGCGGACGTGTTGTCGCTGTTCCCGATCATCTTCGTGGCGTACGCCTTCTCCGTCGCCGTCAGCTGCCGCCCCGCGTCCTGCGCCTGAAGCAGCAGCGTCGCCAGGATGTCGACCTTGACGATGCTCGCGGTGTCGAACGCCGTGTCGCCGTAGGCCGCGCTGTCACCGGAGGCCAGATCGAGGACGGCCGCCGACACCTTCGCTCCGGACGGCACGGGCACCGTCTCCATCGCCGTGCTCAGCAGCGCGGCCCGGTCCACTGCCCGCTCCGTCACGGGTTCCACCGATGCCTCCGCGCCCGCCGAGGCCGAGGAGGACGGCGCCGGCGACGCGGCCGAGGGTACGGCGCCGCCGTCGCGGGCGTGCGCCTTCACATACACGGTCCCTGCCGCGGTGGCGCCGACCACGGCGACCGCGGCGAGGGAGATGTACAGAAGAGCCCGGCGCCGGGGCCGGGCACGGCGGCGGCCCCGCCGGGATCCTGAGGTGGCTCTGGGGGACTCCATGCCCGCGATGCTCGGGGCGAGGACTGTGTGGTCCGTTTGTCGCAAGTTAGAAGCGGGTCAGGGATATCTGAGAATCCCGTGAAAGCCGTGTCGATCCGGTTTCGGGGGCCGCACAACCGCAGCAGCATCCCACCGATAGGGTCGGGGACCGTGGCGAACAAGAACATTCCCGACTCCGGCTACTCCGACGACGACGGCTCCGCCGACCCCCGGCTGTCCGCCGCGCTGGCCGCCTGGGCCGAGGACCGCACGGCGGTGGGACCCGTCCTGGCGGCACTGAAGGACGCCCGGCTGCTCGTCCCGGTGGTCGCCGTGCTCGGCGACGCCGAGGAGGACGAGAACGGGCTGCGCCGCGAGAAGACCAGCGACATGGCCGTCCCGACCCTGAAGGCCGGCCGCCGAACCGCCCTGCCCGCCTTCACCTCCACCGACTCGCTGGCCCGCTGGGACCCGGCGGCGCGGCCCGTCGCCGTACCCCTGCACCAGGCGCTCCAGGCCGCCGCGCACGAGAAGGCGGACACGGTGGTGCTGGACCTGTCGGGGCCGGTGCCGTTCGAACTGACCGGACCGGCGCTGCTCGCCCTCGCGGAGGGGCGCACGACAGCCGATCCGCTCGCCGACCCGGCCGTGATCGAGGCGGTCCGTACGGCCGTGGCCGCCGAGCCCGCCGTACGCCGCGCCCACCTCGGGCCGGGACACACCGACGGGACCCTCGCCCTGGTCCTGGACCCGGCCGCGCCGCCCGCCGAGACCGCACAGGCCGTCGCCGAGCGGCTCGCCGCCGACGAGACACTGAGGGCCCGCCTGGTACGCGGCCTCGACCTGGCGCTGCTGCCGGCCGGGGCCACGCCGCCCGGCGAGCCCTTGTACGTAAGAATCTGACTGCTAGCCGTAGACCGGGCCGGTGTACTTCTCGCCGGGGCCCTGGCCCGGCTCGTCGGGGACGACTGAGGCCTCGCGGAAGGCCAGCTGGAGCGACTTCAGGCCGTCCCGCAGCGGGGCCGCGTGGAAGGAGCTGATCTCGGTCGCGGACGCGTCGAGCAGCCCGGCGAGGGCGGTGACCAGCTTGCGGGCCTCGTCCAGGTCCTTGTACTTGGCGCCCTCCTCGGTGAGGCCGAGCTTCACGGCCGCGGCACTCATCAGGTTGACGGCGACCGTCACGATCACCTCGACCGCGGGGACCTCGGCGATGTCGCGGGTCATCTCGTCGAAGTCGGGCTGTCCGGCGTCACCGGTGCCAGAAAGGGGCGTCTCACTCATGGCCCACACGATAGGCGCAGCGGGGGCAGGGCTCCGACCTGACCCCAGGACGTCCCAATTGGTCCTCTCTCCGCTTTGCTGCTAACCTTGTGTGACGACCGGCCGGACAGGTATGCCTCGCGGCTAACCGACCCGGCCCACAAGTGGAGACTCCGAACTCCCACCTGACCGCCCTGCTGGGCGGCGGGTCACCGGTCAGACGGTCGCTTCGCCACTACGGCGACGGCGTTCCGTCCGATAGTGCGCCCCGCGATCCTCGCGGCGGTGTTCCGGTAGTTCGAGGAGCCCCGCCTGTGATCGTCCGGGGCATTTTTTCTGCTTCGGTGCGGTTAGGTCTCACGAAAACAGACGTTACGCGGCTGTCCGCCAGACCGTCGCGTGGTGCTACCGAGGAGGATCCATCAGCACCGAGCCCCGCATCAACGACCGGATTCGCGTTCCCGAGGTGCGACTTGTCGGTCCCAGTGGCGAGCAGGTGGGCATCGTCCCCCTGGCCAAGGCACTGGAGCTTGCGCAGGAGTACGACCTCGACCTGGTCGAGGTGGCGGCGAGCGCACGCCCGCCGGTCTGCAAGCTCATGGACTACGGCAAGTTCAAGTACGAGTCGGCCATGAAGGCCCGTGAGGCGCGCAAGAACCAGGCGCACACGGTCATCAAGGAAATGAAGCTCCGGCCGAAGATCGACCCGCACGACTATGACACCAAGAAGGGTCACGTCGTACGGTTCCTCAAGCAGGGCGACAAGGTCAAGATCACGATCATGTTCCGTGGTCGCGAGCAGTCCCGGCCCGAACTGGGCTACCGACTGCTGCAGCGTCTCGCGGAGGACGTCCAGGACCTCGGTTTCGTGGAGTCGAACCCGAAGCAGGACGGCCGGAACATGATCATGGTTCTCGGTCCGCACAAGAAGAAGACCGAGGCGATGGCCGAGGCCCGACAGGCGCAGGAAGCCCGCAAGGCCGAAGCGAAGGCCAACCCCGGCAAGTCGCAGAACGCTGCCGAGCTGGAGGCCGACGCCGAGGAGCACGCCGAGGCGCCCGCCGAGGAGCACGCCGAGGCGTGATCCAGGGGTCAACGCCCCAGGTCAGCACCCGGGGCGCCAGCCCAGGATGTATTCGATACAAGAGCGACGTTCCACTGTGCCCGGTTTCACGACCGGGCACCGGAGCGCCATCGACGAGGAGATAACGGCGCTATGCCGAAGAACAAGACGCACAGCGGTGCCAGCAAGCGCTTCAAGATCACCGGCTCCGGCAAGGTGCTGCGTGAGCGCGCCGGCAAGCGCCACCTGCTCGAGCACAAGTCGTCTCGTGTGACGCGTCGCCTCACCGGCAACGCCGAGATGGCCCCGGGCGACGCCGCGAAGATCAAGAAGCTTCTCGGCAAGTGACACGCGGGCGCCGGCCGGCGCCCTGAAGTCAGCACCGGGACCCAGTCGTTTCCGGGCCGCGTGAGTCCAACCGCGGCCCCGCTACAAGGAGTTAACAAGTGGCACGCGTCAAGCGGGCAGTCAACGCCCACAAGAAGCGCCGGGCGATCCTCGAGCAGGCCTCCGGCTACCGCGGTCAGCGTTCGCGCCTGTACCGCAAGGCCAAGGAGCAGGTCACCCACTCGCTGGTCTACAACTACAACGACCGCAAGAAGCGCAAGGGCGACTTCCGTCAGCTGTGGATCCAGCGCATCAACGCCGCTGCCCGCGCCAACGGCATCACGTACAACCGCTTCATCCAGGGTCTGAAGGCCGCGAACGTCGAGGTCGACCGCAAGATCCTGGCCGAGCTGGCGGTCAACGACGCCGGCGCGTTCGCCGCGCTCGTCGAGGTCGCGCAGAAGGCGCTCCCGGCGGACGTCAACGCGCCGAAGGCGGCGTGACGCTGGCGCTGGCTCTGGCCGACGTGACTGAAGGACCCGCAGGCTGACTTGCTTGCGGGTCCTACTGTTGCCGTTGGGCACAGAGGAATGAGCGGCAGCTCAGAACGTACTGACGTCTCCGAAGGTGAACAACAGGATGCCCACTCCCGAGCTGATCTCCCCCCGTTCCGCCCGTGTGGCTGCCGCCCGGCGGCTCGGCAAGCGGAACTTCCGGGGGAAGGACCGGCTGTTTCTCGCCGAGGGACCGCAGGCCGTGCGGGAGGCGGCCGGGCATCGGGCCGGCGACCTGCCGACGCTCGTCGAGCTGTTCGCGACGCTCGACGCCGCCGAGCGGTACGCCGACATCGTGGGAGAGGCGAGGGCGGCCGGCGCCCGGATCCACCTCGCCTCCGAAGACGTCATCGCCGACATCTCCACCACCGTCACCCCCCAGGGGCTGGTCGGTGTGTGCCGGTTCCTCGACACTCCCTTCGAGGACATCCTCGCCGCCCGCCCCAAGCTCGTCGCCGTCCTCGCCAACGTCCGCGACCCCGGCAACGCCGGGACCGTGCTGCGGTGCGCCGACGCGGCCGGTGCCGAGGCCGTCGTACTCACCGATGCCTCCGTCGACCTGTACAACCCCAAGGCCGTCCGCGCCTCCGTCGGATCGCACTTCCATCTGCCCGTCGCCGTCGGCGTGCCCGTCGAGCAGGCCGTCGCCGGGCTGAAGGGCGCCGGTGTGCGGATCCTCGCCGCCGACGGGGCCGGGACCGACGACCTCGACGACGAGCTGGACAAGGGCACGATGGGCGGGCCCACCGCCTGGGTGTTCGGGAACGAGGCCTGGGGGCTCCCGGAGGAGACCCGCGCGCTGGCGGACGCCGTCGTGCGCGTTCCGATCCACGGGAAGGCCGAAAGCCTGAACCTCGCCACCGCCGCGGCCGTATGTCTCTACGCAACGGCCCGTGCACAGCGCGCCTCCGGAGGGTGCCGTTCCGTCACCGAGAGCTAGTAGGGTGACCAGCTCGGGGGCCTGCTGCGCCGTCTGAGAGGTGGAGTACGGGGATGAGTGTCGGCACCAGCAACGCGCCGGGTGACCGCGGTACAGGCCGCGTACCCGTACGCCGGCACGGCGACCTCAAGGGGCCCGGCATCGACCCCGACGAACTGCCCGACGGCCTGGTGATCGCCGACGAGCACGGCATCGTCGTCTGCTTCAACGCCGCCGCCGCCCGCATCACCGCCACCGCCCCCGCCGACGCCCTCGGACAGCGGCTGGAGAAGGCCCTGCCGTTAGAGGACCTGGAGGGCAGGCGCTGGTGGCAGCTCACCGACCCCTACGGCGGCCTCGCCATCCGGGTCGGCCAGCCCGAGCGGAACCTCCTGCTGCCCGGCGGCCGGGAGGTGCTGGTCTCCGCCACATATGTGCGGGCCGAGCCGACCGGGCCGGTCCGCCGGGTCGTCGTGTCGCTGCGGGACACCGAGGCCCGCCGCCGTACCGAACGCAGTCACGCCGAGCTGATCGCCACCGTCGCCCATGAACTGCGCTCGCCGCTGACCTCCGTCAAGGGGTTCACCGCCACCCTGCTCGCCAAATGGGAACGGTTCACCGACGACCAGAAGCGGCTGATGCTGGAGACGGTCGACGCGGACGCCGACCGGGTCACCCGGCTCATCGCCGAGCTGCTGGACATCTCCAGGATCGACAGCGGACGCCTAGAGCTGCGCCGGCAGCCCGTGGACATGGGCGCGGCCGTCGGACGGCACATCCAGGCGTACGTGGCCGCCGGGCAGCCCGCCGACCGTTTCCTGCTCCGCATCGAGCAGCCGCTGCCCGCCCTGTGGGCCGACCCCGACAAGGTCGACCAGGTCCTCAGCAACCTCATCGAAAATGCGGTGCGGCACGGCGAGGGAACCGTCACCATTGACATCACGCCCTCGGCGTCCCTGCGCGAAGGGGAAGACCTCGAGAACACAGCCACGTCGGTCACCGTGAGCGACGAGGGGTCAGGCATCCCGGAGGAGTCCATGAACCGCGTCTTCACCCGATTCTGGCGGGGCAGCAAGCGCGGTGGCACCGGCCTCGGGCTCTACATCGTGAAGGGCATCGTCGAGGCCCACGGCGGCACCATCACCGTCGGACGCGCCACGAGCGGCGGCGCCGAGTTCCGATTTACGTTGCCCGTGGGCGCACCGGCGTATCTCGCCTGAGATCACAGACAGCGTCTGGGATCACCGGGACCGCCTGAGCAGCCCGCGGGCGCTTCGCATTCCTCCACCCCCGTTAGACTCGGCCTTTGGCACCTTTGTGTCCTTCACACGGCCCACCACGGTCTCGGGGACCACCGCCAGCCAATCGGAAGCACGGGAAGAGATGTCGGCACCCAATAAGTCGTACGACCCTGTCGAGGTCGAGGCGTTGAAACCGGAAGAGATCGAGCGCATGCGGGACGAGGCGCTCGCCGCCTTCGCCGCCGCGGGCTCCCTCGACGCGCTCCAGGAGGCCAAGGTCGCCCACACCGGCGGCACCTCCCCGCTGGCCCTCGCCAACCGCGAGATCGGCGCCCTGCCCCCGCATGCCAAGGCCGCCGCCGGAAAGCTGGTCGGCCAGGCCCGCGGCGCCGTGAACAAGGCCCTCGCCGGCCGCCAGGAGGAGCTGGAGGCCGAGCGCGACGCCCGGGTGCTGGTCGAGGAGGCGGTGGACGTCACGCTGCCCCACGACCGCGTCCCGGCCGGTGCCCGGCACCCGCTGACCACGCTCTCGGAGCGCATCGAGGACATCTTCGTGGCCATGGGCTACGAGGTCGCCGAGGGCCCGCAGGTCGAGGCCGAGTGGTTCAACTTCGACGCCCTCAACATCGGCCCGGACCACCCGGCACGCGGCGAGGCGGACACCTTCTTCGTCGAGGGCCCGCGGGGCGGCACCGAGTCGGGTGTCGTGCTGCGCACCCACACCTCGCCGGTCCAGATCCGCTCGCTGCTCGACCGCGAGCTGCCGGTCTACGTGATCTGCCCGGGCCGCGTGTACCGCACCGACGAGCTGGACGCCACCCACACCCCGGTCTTCCACCAGGTGGAGCTGCTCGCCGTCGACGAGGGCCTGACCATGTCCGACCTCAAGGGCACCCTGGACCACATGGTCCAGTCGCTGTTCGGCGAGGGAATGAAGACCCGGCTGCGGCCGAACTTCTTCCCCTTCACCGAGCCCAGCGCCGAGATGGACATGCTGTGCTACGTCTGCAAGGGCGAGTCCGTCGGCAACCCCGACCGGCCCTGCCGTACGTGCTCCTCCGAAGGCTGGATCGAGCTGGGCGGCTGCGGCATGGTCAACCCGCGGGTGCTCACCGCCTGCGGCGTCGACCCGGAGAAGTACAGCGGCTTCGCCTTCGGGTTCGGCATCGAGCGGATGCTGATGTTCCGCCACAACGTCGAGGACATGCGAGACATGGTCGAGGGTGACGTCCGGTTCACCCGGCCGTTCGGGATGGAGATCTGATGCGGGTCCCGCTTTCCTGGCTGCGGGAGTACGTCGACCTGCCGGCCACCGAGACAGGCCGCGATGTGCAGGCCAAGCTGATTTCGGCCGGTCTGGAGGTCGAGACCGTCGAGCAGCTCGGCGACGGACTCAAGGGCCCGCTGGTCGTCGGCCAGGTCCTCACCATCGAGGAGCTGGAGGGCTTCAAGAAGCCGATCCGCTTCTGCACCGTCGACGTCGGCACCGCCAACGGCACCGGTGAGCCGCAGGAGATCGTCTGCGGCGCCCGTAACTTCGCCGTCGGCGACAAGGTCGTCGTCGTCCTGCCGGGGGCCGTGCTCCCCGGCGGGTTCGCGATCAGCGCCCGCAAGACGTACGGCAAGACCTCCCACGGCATGATCTGCTCCAGCGGCGAGCTGGGCATGGGCGACGACGGCACCCACGGCATCATCGTGCTGCCGCCGGAGACCGAGGTCGGCAAGGACGCCATCGAGCTGCTCGAACTGGTCGACGAGGTCCTGGACATCGCCGTCACCGCCAACCGCGGCGACTGCCTGTCCATCCGCGGCGTGGCCCGCGAGACCGCCATCGCCTACGGCCTGCCGCTGCGCGACCCGGCGCTGATCGACGTACCCGGCCCGAACGCCTTCGGCTACCCGGTCGAGGTCGCCGACCCGGTCGGCTGCGACCGCTTCACCGCGCGCACGGTCACCGGGCTGAGCCCCGAGGCCCGCTCCCCGATCTGGCTGCAGCGCCGGCTCCAGAAGGTCGGCATGCGCCCGATCTCGCTCGCCGTCGACGTCACCAACTACGTGATGATGGAGCTCGGCCAGCCGCTGCACGCCTACGACCGCAGCCTGGTCCAGGGCACCATCGGCGTCCGCCGCGCGGCCGAGGGCGAGAAGATCGTCACCCTCGACGGCGTCGAGCGGAAGCTGCACGCCGAGGACCTGGTGATCACCGACGACCGCGGCCCGATCGGCCTCGCGGGCGTCATGGGCGGCGCCGACACCGAGATCGCCGACCACGACGACGTGGAGAACGCCACCTCCGACGTGGTCATCGAGGCGGCCCACTTCGACGCCGTCGCCATCGCGCGCACCGCCCGCCGGCACAAGCTGTCCTCCGAGGCCTCCCGCCGCTTCGAGCGCGGGGTCGACCCGCAGGCCGCGGCCGCCGCCGCGCAGCGGACTGTCGACCTGCTGGTGCTGCTCGCCGGCGGCACGGCCGAGGCCGGCGTCACCGAGGTCATCGCGCCGTCCGCGCCGCACACCATCACCGTCGCGGCGAACCACCCCGACAAGGTCGCGGGTGTCGACTACGGCCGGGAGACCGTCGTCCGCCGCCTGCAGGAGGTCGGCTGCGACGTCTACGGGCAGGACGAGCTGATCGTCACCGTGCCGTCCTGGCGGCCCGACCTCCTCGAACGGAACGACCTGGCCGAAGAGGTCATCCGCCTGGAGGGCTACGAGAACCTGCCCTCCACGCTGCCCAAGCCGCCGTCCGGCCGCGGCCTGACCCACCGTCAGCGCCTGCACCGCCGGGTCGGCCGCGCGCTCGCCGGGGCCGGTTATGTCGAGGCGCCGAACTACCCGTTCGTCAGCGAGCAGGTCTTCGACCAGCTGGGCCTGGCCGCCGACGACCCGGCCCGCCGTGCCGTCAGGCTGACCAACCCGCTCAACGACGAGGAGCCCGCGCTGCGCACCTCGCTGCTGCCGGGTCTGCTCGGTGCGCTGCGGCGCAACGACGGGCGGGGCGCGCACGACCTGGCACTGTTCGAGACCGGCCTGGTCTTCCTCCCGCGTGAGGGGCACGGCGTCGCCGGTCATCTGCCGGTCGACCGCCGCCCGACCGACGAGGAACTCGCCGCGCTGGACGCCGTGCTGCCCGAGCAGCCGCGGCATGTGGCCGTCGTCCTCGCGGGCGCCCGCGAGCAGGCCGGCTGGTGGGGCAAGGGCCGTCCTGCCGACTGGGCCGACGCGGTCGAGGCGGGGCGCGCGGTCGCCCGTGAGGCCGGCGCCGAGCTGATCGTGCGGTCCGTCCAGTACGGGCCGTGGCACCCTGGCCGGTGCGCCGAGCTGGCGGTCGTCGCCGACGGCGCCGAGCGGGTCGTGGGCCACGCCGGTGAGCTGCACCCGCGCGTGCTCAAGGCGCTGGGGCTGCCCGCGCGCACCTGCGCGATGGAGCTGGACCTGGACGCGCTGGAGCAGGCCGGCGACGGCACGCCGCAGGCGCCGAGCATCTCGACGTTCCCGGTGGCCACGCAGGATGTCGCCCTCGTGGTGGACAAGCCGGTACCGGCCGCCGAGGTGGAGGCCGCGCTGCGCGAGGGCGCCGGTGAACTGCTCGAAGGCATCCGGCTGTTCGACGTGTACGAGAATGCCGCGCAGCTTGGCGAGGAGAAGAAGTCGCTGGCGTATGCGTTGCGGTTCCGCGCGGCTGACCGGACGCTGACCGTGGATGAGGCGTCGGCTGCTCGAGACGCGGCCATTGCCCTTGCCGGGGAGCGTACGGGAGCGGTGCTGCGCGGCTAGTCACTCGGGGAACTGTCGTCGGCCGGCCGCGGGTTGTCGGTGGCTGCGCCCACGCGGGGGAGCCGCATGTCGATACCGCCCCGCGCCCCCTTCGGGGCGCCTGTCACCTGCATAAATGCGGCTGTCTGAGGGATGGTCACTCATTTGGGTGAGATCCATCCGAGACATGGCCCTTTCGGGGCATGCCGTCGACAGAATCGGACCGGCCTTTCGGGGTCGGTCCGTCTGTTCTGTCAGGGCCTACTTGGGGGCCATCGGCATGATCCGCATCAAGGCTGGGGTTCCCCGCAGAAGGCGGCCCCGGACGAGCTCTCGGCCCTCGCGTTGTGCTCTCGCCCTGGGACTGCCCACGGTGTGGGGCGCCGCCGCGGTCTCGTACAAATTCGGATGCCCGCTGGCCGAGCAGAGCGGGCTCGGCGCGCGGATCATCACCAGCGCCGTGTTCTTCGCGGTCGGCACCGGGCTGATACTCCATGTCCGGCGGGCCCTGCTCAGGGAGCTACGGCAGGCCCGCAAGGTCGCCGGCGCCGCGCAGAGCGTGCTGCTGCGGCCGCTGCCGCCCCGTCTCGCCGGGCTGAACGTCGCCGCCGCCCAGCTCTCCGCCGACCGGGGCGCGGCCATCGGCGGTGACCTCTACGAGGCCGTCGCCACCGAGCACGGCGTACGGATCGTGATGGGCGACGTACGGGGGCACGGACTGGCCGCCATCGGCACCGTCGCGGCCGTCCTCGGCAGCTTCCGCGAGGCCGCCCACGACGAGCCTGAACTGGGCCATGTCCTCGGCCGGTTGGACCGCGCCCTGGCCAGACACTTACGAGAAAGAGCCAGGGCGGAACACCCCGCCAGCGGCCTGGACCCGGACAGCCCGGTCGCCGAGGAGTTCGTCACCGTACTCCTGCTGGAGATCGGCGGGGACGGCGAACTGCGCGTCCTCAACTGTGGCCATCCATGGCCGTATCTGATCAGCGGGCCGACGGTCGGCCTGTTGTCGGCGGCAGAACCGCTGCCACCCCTCGGACCGTTCCCCCTGCCGCCGGACCTCGCCGCCACGCACTGTGGCCACCTGCTCCCGGACGACTCCCTGGTCCTGTACACGGACGGTGCGGAGGACGCGAGAGACGCGCGGGGCCACTTCTTCTGCCTGCGGGAGGCCTTGGCGGAAGCGGTACGCGAGCGCCCGGTCTCCCCCCAGCGCATCCTGAGGACGGTCTTCACCGCCCTGCTCCACCACACGAACGGCCGTCCCTCCGACGACATCGCGCTCCTCGCACTGACCAACGACCGCGCACAGCAACGCGCCTTGCTCGGTGCGCGTGGAACCGTGCGAGCGACCCCTACCCACCCGCAGCCGACAACGCACCGCTAGGGCCTGTTGCGAAAGTCCCGCCTGCCCCGCGACGCCCGGCACGCACTCTCGCCGCACCGGGCACGAAGCCAAGTACGTCCAGTTCGAGGGCTTGCACCCGGCACTTTCCCAGCCTCCGGCCGGGGGGACCCCCAGAGCACGCACCGGACGCCGCGGGGCCCGCCCTCCGGGCGGACGACGGGAGTTTCGCAACAGGCCCTAGCCGGCGATCGGCCGGGCCACCGCACTGTACGAGGGGGGAGCCGGCGGCCCGGCCGGCCTCTTGCGAGGCAATTCAGTCAACCGGCCCGACACTCTCCGCAACAGCGCGCGCACGCTGCGGATTCGCGCACTCCGTTCACACCCCGTGTGAACACCCACGCACTACGCTGACGGCACCAGGCCACTCGGGGGGCATTCATGCAGCCCAACTCTCTGCTCGACGCGATCCTGGACGAGGCGGGGATCTCGCACGCCGGTCTAGCCGCCCACGTCAACCAGGCGGGCCGGGCCCGCGGACTCTCGCTCCGCTACGAACACACCGCCGTGGCCCGCTGGTTGAAGGGCCAGCGGCCGCGCGGCCAAGTGCCCGACCTGATCTGCGAGGTACTCGCCGCCCGGCTGCACCGCACGGTCACCCTCGACGACATCGGACTCGGTGTGCCCGGCCAGCCCAGCGTCGCGCACACCACCTCGCTCTCCGGGTTCGTCGAACGGGCCACCGCCCTGTGGCGGTCCGACGAACAGCAGCGCCCGCACATACTCGGCGCGCCCGCCGTCACCGGCACGCCCGCCGTGATGCCGGTGTGGGAGTGGGAGAACCCCCCTGAGGACGTGGACGTCTCGCGGGGCGGCCGGCACCGGGTCACCCCGGCCGACCTGGAGATGCTGCGCGCCGCCCGCGCCCACTACGAGCAGATGTACCGCAAGGCCGGCGGCATGGCGACCCGCACCCGGGTGGTCGGCTTCCTCAACGCCGAGGCGGCTCCGCTGCTGCGGGGCAGCTACACGGATGCCACGGGGCGTCAACTGCACCGGGCGACAGGCGGTTTGGTCGCCATCGCGGGGATCTGCGCATACGACTCCGACGCCCACGGTCTGGCCCAGCGCTACTTCCACCAGGCCCTGCGCCTGGCGAAGGCGAGCGGCGACCGGGGACTCGGCGCGTACGTCATCGCGCTGCTGGTCAACCAGGCTCTGTTCATGCGGGAGTTCCGGCAGGCCGTCGCGTTCGCCGAGGCCGCGCTGCGCGCAGCCGGCAAGCACATCACCCCCGCGCTCGCCTCCGACCTCTACGCGATGCAGGCCAAGGCATACGCCCACCTCGGCGACGGCAGCAGCGCGCTGTCCTGCATCCGGCGGGCCGAGACGGCCGCCGAGCGCATCCGGCGCGGCCACGAACCCGATGAGACCGGCTATGTCCAACCAGGCCTGGTCAATGTGCAGGTGGCCGAGGCGCTGCTCAGTCTCGGCGAGCTCGCCGCCGCCCGGGAGCATGCCGCTGCCGCCGTCGACAACCCGGCCCACGACCGGGGGCGGGTGCACCGGCTGGCCATGCTGAGCACCATCGAACTACGCCAGGGCAACGCGGACAACGCGGTGGCCATGGCCGTGCAGATGGCCGAGCAGGCGCGGGGGATGGAGTCCCAGCGACTGCGCGACAGACTCCGTGCGGTGCGCGAGCACCTGGTGCGCAGCGGCTCGGCCGGAACCGCCGAGGCCGCCGAACTCATCGACAGCGCGCTGCGCGTACCGCTCTAGACCACACCCGTATCGATCGAGGCGCACTGTAGGCCTGAGGAGTCCCTGCTGCGATATTGCCACTTATCGGCGGAAGGTGGCAGAACCGTGCAGTGGACGAAACACAACGAACAAACCGTGTACGAAAATCGCTGGTTCAGCGTCAATCTCGCAGATGTCGAGCTGCCGGACGGCCGGCATCTCGACCACTTCCTGATACGGCTGCGGCCCGTGGCCGTGGCGACGGTGGTCAACGAGGCCAACGAGGTCCTCCTCCTGTGGCGCCACCGCTTCATCACCGACAGCTGGGGGTGGGAACTCCCGGCCGGTGTGGTCGAGGACGGGGAGGACATCCCCGTCGCGGCCGCCAGGGAACTGGAGGAGGAGACCGGCTGGCGGCCGGGAACCCTGCACCACCTCATGACCGTGGAGCCGTCCAACGGCCTCACCGACGCCCGGCACCACATCTACTGGTCCGACGAGGGCGAGTACGTCGGACACCCCGTGGACGACTTCGAGTCGGACCGCCGGGAGTGGGTCCCCCTCAAGCTCGTCCCGGACATGATCGCCCGCGGGGAGGTCCCGGCCGCCAACATGGCGGCCGCGTTACTCCTGCTGCACCATCTCAGGCCGGCCGATGACCGGACGGCTAGGGGCTGTCCGGCGGATCAAGTCGCAGGAAATCAGCGGTGACTCATCGACGCTGCTGAGCGGGGTGTGGTGCGCGCAGCTGCAAGGCGGAGGAGGCGTAGACAATCAGCCGCTTCCGCGGCGGGGGACGCGGTGGGGGCACCCCCGGCCGAAGGCTGGGGGACGTCGGCGACCGACGACAACGCCGCTGGGGGCACCCCCTCTGGGGGAGGGCGTGCCACACCCCGCGTGGGCGGCATGATCCGCCGGACAGGCCCTAGTGGGCCAGCGCCTGCCAGACGGTGACGACCAGGGCGCCCAGTGCGGTGAGTGCGGCGATCGAGGGCAGGGGCCAGCGGGCGTTCTCCAGCGAGGCGAGGCGGGCGTTCAGGTCGTCCAGTTCCTTGGCCGTCTCCCTGGTGCGGCGACTGAGCAGGTTCAGCCCTCCCTCGACCCGGGCGTAGGCCACATCGAGGCGGCGACGTAACTCTGCGAGTTCTCCCCGGATCACGGGATGCTCGGGTTCGGTGGCCACGGCTCCACTCCTTTGCGTAGTCGGAGATGTCGTTCCGCATCCCTTTGCATGCGCATGAAGAGTGAACTCGCCTGGTGAGCGCATGGGGAGAGTGTGCGCAGGGCATATGCGTGCCCGGGGCGCACACGGTGTGTGAAACACACGGGCCCGGCACCGATGGTGGTGCCGGGCCCGCGGAGCATCGCTCCCTGTAATCAGCCAGGTGTGCTCAGCCGTAGCTGTAGAAGCCCGAGCCGGTCTTCCGGCCCAGCCGGCCCGCCTCGACCATGCGCTGGAGCAGCGGGGGAGCGGCGTACAGCGGCTCCTTGTACTCGGCGTACATCGAGTTGGCGATGGAGACGATGGTGTCCAGGCCGATCAGGTCGGACAGCTTCAGCGGGCCCATCGGGTGGGCGCAGCCCAGCTCCATCCCGTTGTCGATGTCCTCGCGGCTCGCGATGCCGGACTCGAACATCCGGATGGACGAGAGCAGATACGGCACCAGCAGCGCGTTGACCACGAAACCGGAGCGGTCCTGGGCGCGGATCGCGTGCTTGCCGAGCACCTTCTCGGCGAAGACCTGGGCGCGGCTGATGGTGCCCTCGGAGGTGGTGAGCGCCGGGATCAGCTCGACCAGCTTCTGCACCGGGGCCGGGTTGAAGAAGTGGACGCCGATCACATGGTCGGGCCGGGAGGTCGCGACCGCCAGCTTCACCAGCGGGATCGAGGAGGTGTTGGAGGCCAGGATCGCGTCCGGGCGGGTCACCACCTGGTCGAGCACCTGGAAGATCTCCGTCTTCACCTGCTCGTTCTCGACGACGGCCTCGATCACCAGGTCACGGTCGGCGAACTCGCCGAGGTCCGTGGTGAAGCTCAGCCGCGCCAGCGTGGCGTCCCGCTCCTCCTCGCTGATCTTGCCGCGCTCGGCGGCCTTGGCCAGGGAGTTGAACAGCCGGGTACGGCCGATCTCCAGGGCCTCGCCCGTGGTCTCGGCGACCTTCACGTCCAGACCCGAACGGGCGCACACCTCGGCGATGCCCGCCCCCATCTGGCCGCAGCCCACGACTCCGACCTTCTCGATGTCGGTCACATCGTCCCTTTCGCTGATCTACGGGCGGGGGCAGGACCTCCGGTCCGGTGCCTGCTCCGTTCGTGCACGTTACCCGTAAGTATCGATGATCGATCGTGCGGGTGGGGGCATCCTGTGGCGCGGAGGCGATCCGTGACCGTGCGGATCCGGAGAGTTAGAGGGTCTCACGATGGCACGAGTGTCTCGCAGGGCGTTCGCGGTGGCGGCGCTGTCGACGCTGGCCCTGGCGGCACCGGGGGTGACGGCCACGGCCCGGCCCCGACGCGCGGCCACCGAGATGCGGGGCATGTGGCTGGCGACCGTCTCCAACCGTGACTGGCCCTCGCGCACCGGGCTGTCGGCGTCCGCCCAGCGCAAGGAGCTGACCGCACTCTTCGACAAGGCGGTCGACTACCGGCTCAACACGGTGATGTTCCAGGTGCGGCCCACGGCCGACGCGTTCTGGCCCTCGTCCTACGAACCCTGGTCCCAGTACCTCACCGGCACCCAGGGCAAGGACCCCGGCTGGGACCCGCTCGGGGTGGCCGTCGAGGAGGCACACGCCCGGGGCCTGCACCTGCATGCCTGGTTCAACCCGTACCGGATCGCCAACCACACCGACCCGGGCAGGCTGGTCGCCTCGCACCCCGCCCGCAAGCACCCGGACTGGGTGGTGCGGTACGGCGGCAAGCTCTACTACAACCCGGGCATCCCGGCGGTCCGAGCCTTCGTGGCGCAGGCGATCCTGGACGCGGTCGCCAAGTACCCCGTGGACGCCGTCCACTTCGACGACTACTTCTACCCGTACCCGGTGGCCGGCCAGACCTTCGACGACGATGACGCCTACGACACCTACGGCGGCGACTTCTCCTCCCGGGCGGCCTGGCGCCGGGACAACATCGACAAGCTGGTGACCGAGACCGCCGCCGGGATCAGGAAGCTCCGGCCCGGCACCCGGTTCGGGATCAGCCCGTTCGCGGTATGGCGCAACGCCACCACCGACTCCCGGGGCTCGGACACCGAGGCGGGCGTGGAGACGTACGACGACCTGTACGCGGACACCCGGAAATGGGTGCAGAAGAACTGGATCGACTACATCGTCCCGCAGGTGTACTGGCAGATCGGCAACGCGGCCGCCGACTACGCCAAGGTGGTCGACTGGTGGGCCGGGGTGGCCAAGGGGTCCGGCACCCGGCTCTACATCGGTGAGGCGCTGTACCGGGCCGGGGCCGCCGACGCACCCTCGGCCTGGCAGGACCCGGCCGAACTGTCCCGGCATCTGACCCTGGCCGACCGGTATCCGCAGGTCGGCGGGCATGTGTACTTCGCGGCCCAGGACGTGGCCGCCGATCCGATCCGGGCGCTGTCGCGGGTGGTCGCCGACCACTACCAGCAGCCGGCGCTCCCGCCGGGCTGACCGGCGAGCGGCCGGCGCCACCCGTCGTCGCGGACTACTGACGCTGTTGGGTCTCCCGGTGCTTGACCTGGCAGTCGGGACCGGGGGACATGATGGCCTCGTGGCCGTCCTGGAAGCGGACCCGGTAGGGCGGGTTGCCCTCGGGGCCCAGCACCTGGACGACTTCCGAGACATGGTCGTGCTGTCCGACCACCCTGCCGTGCTGGACAAGCTGGTCGCCCTTGGATGCATGCATCTCCAGGGCCTCCTCACGATCGCGATCGTTGGGTGACGGCGATGCACACGAGCACGGCGGCGGCCGTGAGTGGAGCGGCCGCGCTGAGATGCTCGCCGAGCAGCAGTACCGACCACACCAGTGTGAGCAGGGGCTGCGCCAACTGCAACTGGCTGGCCTTGGGAATGCCGACGGCCGCCATGCCCCGGTACCAGACGACCAGACCGAGGAACTGCGAGCCCGCCGCCACCCACAGCACACCGGCCACACCGTGCGCGTTCCACACCACCGGTTCGTACGACAGCGCGACCACGGCGGCCGGCACGGTCAGCGGCAGGCAGCACACCAGCGCCCAGCCGATGACCTGCCAGCCCGGCATGGTGCGGGCCAGCCGGCCGCCCTCGGTGTACCCGGCCGCGCACACCACCAGCGCCGCGAAGAGACAGCCGTCGGCGGTCGTGAGTGCCCCGCCGCTCTGGGCGACCGTGAACGTCAGCACGGCCGCCGCGCCCGCGAGGGCCGCCGCCCAGAAGGTGCGGGAGGGGCGCACCCCCGTGCGCAGGGCCGAGAAGAGGGCGGTGGTCAGCGGGAGCAGGCCCACCACGACGGCCGCGTGCGAGGTGGTGGAGGTCTCCAGGGCGAGCGTGGTCAGCATCGGGAAGCCGAGCACCACTCCGGCCGCGACGACCGCCAGCCCCGCCCAGTGCCGGCGCTCGGGCAGTCGTACCCGAAGGAACAGCAGACAAGCGCCCGCCATGGCCGCCGCGAGCACGCTGCGCACCGCCACCAGCGCCCAGGGTCCGAAGCCCTCCAGGCCCCAGGCGGTGGCCGGGAAGGTGAGGGAGAAGGCGACGACACCGAGCGCGGCCTGCAGGGTGCCGGCCCGGTGGGAGGCGGGGGCGGCCGGGGGTATGCCGACCGCTATCGAACTCGGCTCAGTAGCGCTACTCTGTGCTCTCATGCAAGAGCGTAGCAGCGTGCTTGAACTGGCGGAACAGCTGCGGCGAGACCTCGACCGCTACTCACCCGGAGGAAAGCTCCCGTCCAGCCGGGCGCTGGTGGAGCGGTTCCGGGTGAGCCCGGTGACCGTCTCGCGGGCACTGGCCCAGCTGGTGGTGGAGGGTCTGGTCGTCACCCGGCCCGGCTCCGGCGCCTTCAAGGCCAGGCCGCGCCCCACGGTCGAGCCCGCCGGGGACACCTCCTGGCAGGAGGTGGCGCTCAGCGCCGACGGCGCCCTCGACGTGGTACCGCGCACGGTCGACGCGTCCGGGGTCACCGTCTGTCTCGCCGCCCCGCCGCCCGGCGTGCTGGAACTCAGCGGCGGCTATCTCCACGCCTCCCTGGAACCCGAGCGCGCGATGGCGGCGGCACTGGCGAGGGCCGGCCGCCGGCCCGGCGCCTGGGGGCGGCCGCCACTCGACGGGCTGCCGGAACTGTGCGAGTGGTTCGCGCGGGGCATCGGCGGCGCGGTCACCGCCGCCGAGGTGCTGATCGCGAACGGTGGCCAGTCCGCCCTGGCCACCGCCCTGCGCGCGCTCGCCCCGCCCGGCGCCCCGGTCCTCGTCGAGTCCCCCACCTACCCCGGCATGCTCGCCATCGCCCGCGCCGCTGGACTGCGTCCGGTCCCGGTCCCGGTCGACCCCGACGGAGTGCGACCCGCCCTCCTCGCCGACGCGTTCCGCGCCACGGGCGCCCGGGTCTTCGTCTGCCAGCCGCTCTTCCAGAACCCGACCGGCGCCGTCCTCGCCCCCGACCGCCGCACCGAGGTGGTGCGCATCGCCCGCGAGGCCGGCGCGTTCGTGATCGAGGACGACTACGTACGGCGGCTGGGCCACGCCGACGCGGGCCCCCTGCCCCGCCCGCTCGCGGCCGACGACCCCGACGGAGTCGTGGTCCACGTCGGCTCGCTGACGAAGGCCACCTCGCCGAGCTTCCGGGTGGCCGCTCTGGCCGCCCGCGGCCCGGTCCTGGAACGCCTGCGCGCCATCCAGATCGTCGACACCTTCTTCGTCCCCCGTCCCCTCCAGGAGGCCGCCCTCGAACTCGTCGGCTCCCCGGCCTGGCCCCGCCATCTGCGCGCCCTGACGGCCGAGTTGAAGACCCGCCGCGACACCCTCACCGGCGCCCTCGCCCATCACGTCCCCGAACTCGCCCTCCCGCACATCCCCTCCGGCGGTTACCACCTCTGGCTCCGGCTCCCCGACGGCGTCGACGACGGGACCCTGACCGCCGCCGCCCTCCGCGCGGGCGTCGCCGTCACCCCCGGCCGCCCCTACTTCAGCGCCGAAGCTCCGGCCGCCCACATCCGCCTGAGCTTCGCGGCGGTCGCGGGCGCGGCGGAGATCCTGGAGGGGGTACGGCGGCTGCGGGCGGCGTGCGACGAGGTGCTGCGGCCCGGCCCCTGAAGTCCGGCCCCGGAATCCGACCGCTGAAATGCGGCCCCTGAAATCCGATCGACGCCGGCGCGGCCGACCGGCGAGGATCGCCCCGTGAGCGACGCACCCAGCCTCCCCGAGGCCTACGAGTTCTCCGCCGACACCGAGCGTGTGGACGTCGACCGCGTCCACCGCTGGCTGTCGACCGACGCCTACTGGGCGACCGGCCGCCCGCTGGAGCAGCACCGGCTGGCGATGGCGGGGTCCCTCAACTTCGGGGTGTACGACAGCGTCACCGGGGAGCAGGTGGCCTACGCGCGCGTGGTGACCGACCAGGCGCTGTTCGCCTGGCTCGCCGACGTGTACGTCGACCCGTCGGTGCGCGGCAAAGGGGTCGGCACGGCGATGGTCGGTGCGATCCGCGAGCACCTGCGGCCGTACGGAGTGCGGCGCGTGCTGCTCGCCACCCACGACGCCCACGGGGTCTACGAGAGGCTCGGATTTGCCCCGCTCGAACACCCGGACCAGTGGATGGCGCTCTACTACGAGTCGCCGAAGTGACATTCCGGTTGACTTGTCGGACACCTCCTGACCATTGGGTAACATTTCCTCCGCCCCGGACAACTCGCAGCCCACGAGCCCTTGACCTGCGCACTTGAGCGTCACACCATCGCCGCATGTCACTTCGGGTCACGTTCGTCGCAGCCGCGCGCAGCTCACCGCTGCTCGCGGAGCGCTTCGAGGACGCCCGCCCGCTGGACCAGGCGGGCTGGGACGAGGTGCAGCGGGTCGGCGCCGAGCTGCTGCCGCTCGCGGCGGCCGAGCTGCGCTACTGCTCGCCGACCCCGCGCAGCCGCGCGACCGGCGAGGGCCTGGGATACGCCCCGCTGGTCCAGCTCGCCCTGCGCGACTGCGACATGGGCCGCTGGCGCGGGCTCACGCTGGGCGAGGCGATGGCCAGGGAGCCGGACCAGGTGGACGCCTGGCTCGCCGACCCGCGCGCCACCCCGCACGGCGGCGAGTCGCTGCTGTCGTTCATCTCCCGGGTCGGCGGCTGGCTCGACACCCGCCCGGTGGACGACGGCGGCCGTATCGTCGCCGTCGCCGAGCCCTCGGTGATCCGCGCCGCCCTCGTCTACGCCCTCAAGGCGCCGCCGTCGACCTACTGGAACATCGACGTACGCCCGCTGTCGACGACCACGGTGACGGGTCGCGCCGGGCGCTGGAACCTGCGGTTCGACGTGTCGCCGGCTCAGGCCTCGCGTACGTAGTCGGTGGTGAGGACCAGGTCCTTGGCCGGACCCCCCACCCGCCACACCGTCCGCCAGTGGTCGGCGTCCCGGACGGTGAACTCGCCCCGGTAGAGGTCGGCCGCGCACGGGTGGTCGGCGACATACCGCCCCGACGTCAGGTCCAGGTCGTGGAAGGGCCGCCCGTCGGCGAACCGCACGTCCGCCGTCCCCGGCCGCGGCCCCGGCAGGAACCGCAGCGTCCGCTCGGCGGGCCGCGCCACCCCCTGCCAGGTGAACGTCCCCGACTCCTCGTGCAGCAGCCCGCCCCCGTCCAGCGCCCGGAACACCGTGGCCCCCTGGAACGCCCCTTCGTCCCCGCTCACCAGATCCAGCACCCTCCGGTCGACACGCCACCGCCCGGCCAGATGCGCCAGCACATCCGCCACCGGCCAGAAATCGCCCATGGTCATGTCTTCTTCGGGCGGGGAGAGCCGGTCGGTGCCTTGCGCTCGGCCTGCTGCCGGATCTCGTAGTGGGCGGCATGACCGGTCGCCCGGAACGCCTCCTCGTACGCGGCGAGCGCCCCGCCCAGCCCGCCACCCGCCGCGCCCCGCCGCCGGATGTACCGGGCCGGCCAAGCGAGAGCCGCGAGGACGACACCGAATGCGGCGAGCACGATCAGGTACGGCAGCAACGTGTGCATGCCCCGACTTTACGCCCGGCGTGGCGGACGGCCCGGGGCCGGCCGACGTCCGCCCCATTGACGCGCTCATGCCCTGTACATATCTTGCCGTTCGAAGTGCTGACAGCTGTCCGATATTTCGAACCTGATTGAACCTGGTCGATCCAGATCAACTCCTTCACGAGCCGCGGAGTATCCATGTCACGCACCACCCGCACCCGGCTGAGACTCGGCCTCGGGGCAAGCGCTTTCCTGCTTGCCGTCGGCCTTGTCCCGGCCCTCGCCCACGCCGAGGACATCACCGACTACGCGATCACCGCCGACCCGACGGCCCAGGGCGCCGCGATCGACAAGACGATGTACGGCGTCTTCTTCGAGGACATCAACCGCGCCGCCGACGGCGGCCTGTACGCCGAGCTGGTCCAGAACCGGTCCTTCGAGTACACGACCGACGACAACAAGTCGTACACCCCGCTCACCGCCTGGACGGTCACCGGCACCGCCCAGGTCGTCAACGACTCCGGGCGCCTCGCCGACCGCAACCGCGACTATCTCTCCCTGTCCGCCGGTTCGGCCGTCACCAACTCCGGCTACAACACCGGAATCCGGGTCGAGGGCGGCAAGAAGTACGACTTCTCGGTCTGGGCCCGCGCGGAAGGCCGTACGACCCTGACCGTCAGCCTGTCGGACTCCGGCGGCACGCTCGCCACCGCACGCCAGGTGGGCGTGAAGAAGAACGGCTGGGCCAGGTACCGGGCGACCCTCACCGCGACCCGCACCAGCTCCACCGGGCGTCTCACCGTGGCGGCTTCGGACGCCGCCGCGCTCGACATGGTCTCCCTCTTCCCGCGCGACACCTACAAGCACGAGCCCAACGGCCTGCGCAAGGACCTCGCCGAGAAGATCGCCGCCCTGCACCCGGGCTTCGTCCGCTTCCCCGGCGGCTGCCTGGTCAACACCGGCTCGATGCAGGACTACAGCGCGGCCTCCGGCTACCAGCGCAAGCGGTCGTACCAGTGGAAGGACACCGTCGGGCCGGTCGAGACCCGGGCCACCAACGCCAACTTCTGGGGTTACAACCAGAGTTACGGCCTCGGCTACTACGAGTACTTCCGCTTCGCCGAGGACATCGGCGCCATGCCGCTGCCCGTCGTACCGGCCCTGGTGACCGGCTGCGGCCAGAACAAGGCCGTCGTCGACGACGCGCTGCTCAAGCGGCACATCCAGGACACCCTCGACCTCATCGAGTTCGCCAACGGACCGGCGACCGGCGAGTGGGGCAGGAAGCGGGCCGAGATGGGCCATCCCAAGCCCTTCCACCTCACCCACATCGAGGTCGGCAACGAGGAGAACCTCCCCAACGAGTTCTTCGTCCGGTTCCAGCAGTTCCGGGCCGCGATCCAGGCCGAGTACCCGTACATGCGGGTCATCTCCAACTCCGGCCCGGACGACTCCGGTACGACCTTCGACACGGCCTGGCAGCTCAACAAGGACGCCAAGGTCGACATGGTCGACGAGCACTACTACAACAGCCCGCAGTGGTTCCTGCAGAACAACGACCGCTACGACTCCTACGACAGAAGCGGGCCGAAGGTCTTCGTCGGCGAGTACGCCTCCGGCGGCAACGCCTTCAAGAACGGCCTCGCCGAGGCGGCCTACATGACCGGCCTTGAGCGCAACGCGGACGTCGTCGAACTCGCCTCCTACGCCCCGCTGTTCGCCAACGAGGACTACGTCCAGTGGCGCCCTGACCTGGTGTGGTTCAACAACCACACCTCCTGGGGCTCGGCGAACTACGAGGTCCAGAAGCTCTTCATGAACAACGTCGGCGACCGGTTCGTCCCGTCCACCGCCACCGGCACGCCCTCCCTGCTCGCCCCGATCACCGGCGCCGTCGGTCTGTCGACCTGGAACACCAGTGCCGCGTACGACGACGTCAAGGTGACGGACGCCGAGGGGAACACGCTGCTCAACGACGACTTCTCCGGTGACGCGTCGCGGTGGACCCACACCGGCACCGGCAGCTGGACCGTCCAGGACGGGCAGTACGTCGAGACCTCGGACACCGCCGAGAACACCATGGTCTCCGCCGGTGACCCCTCCTGGCACGACTACGACCTGCATGTGAAGGCCGTCAAGAAGTCAGGCAAGGAGGGCTTCCTCGTCGCCTTCGGCGTCAAGGACACCGGTAACTACTACTGGTGGAACATCGGCGGCTGGAACAACACCCAGAGCGCGGTCGAGCAGGCCGTGGACGGCGGCAAGTCGACGCTGATCGCCAAGGCGGGGTCGGTGGAGACCGGCAGGGCCTACGACGTCGACATCAAGGTGCGGGGCCGGAAGGTCACCCTCTACCTCGACGGGCAGGAGTGGGGCAGCTTCACCGACGACAGGCCGGCCGAGCCGTTCCGGCAGGTGGTCACCGAGGACAGGAAGACCGGCGACCTGATCGTCAAGGTCGTCAACGCCCAGTCCTCGGCCGCCCGTACGGCCATCGACCTCGGCGGCGCCAAGGTGGCCGGGAAGGCCGAGGTGACCACGCTCGCGGCAGCGCCGGACGCGGTGAACACCGAGACGTCCACCGCGGTCGCCCCGGTCACGTCCACCTTCACCCCAGTCGCCGACAGGTTCACGTACACTTTCGCGGCGAACTCCGTCACCTTCCTGCGGATCAGGCAGAAGTAGCCTCCTGCGTGGGCTGCTGCCCCACCGGCAGCAGCCCACGCTCGGCGAAGACCTTCCTGGCGACCAGGGTCGCGTTGAGCGCCTTGGGGAAACCGCAGTACCCGGCGGAGTGCAGCAGCGCCTCGACGATCTCCTCGGGCCTGAGACCCGCGTTGAGGGAGAAGTTGATGTGCACCTCCAGCTGGGGCTCGCAGCCGCCCAGCGCGGTGAGCATGCCCAGAGTCACCAGCTGCCGGTCGCGCGGTGCAAGTTCGGGCCGGGAGTAGATCTCGCCGAAGCCCCAGGAGACCACCTGGTGGCCGAGCTCGGGGCTGATGTCGGCAAGGGCGTCGAGGACCGCCGGCCCGGTGCCGCCGTCGACCTGACCCAGGACCTCAAGACCGCGGGCGAAACGCTCTTCACGGCTGGTGCTCTCACTCATGGTTCTTCCGTTCTCCTCCGAAATGGTCACGACAAGAACGCTAGGAGTTCGAGCGCGCTCCAGGTCAAGCCGGGTCCGTGCAGCGGAAAGCCCTCGTGCACGGACGTACCGGGATCAAGCCGGCCGAACGCGTCCATCGCGCGGGGACAGGCTGGTCATAGGTCAGTTAACCTGCAAAACATCTGTCTGAAATCCTCAGTTTCCTTTGAATTCGCGAATTCTTTCCCGAGTCGCACGCGGATTCGGAATTCGACTGACTACTTCACAGACGAGGTACAACCATCAGGGACCTCTACCCGTCTAAGTCGGCGAAACACCGACCTGCGGGGAGTAACAACCCCCGTTTTTCTCTGGGGGCCGCACAGAATGAATCGCACGACCCTGACCGGGCACGAACAGGGGGTGAAACCGGTGGGGGGCGAAGAACGGGAGACCGGACCCGTGCGACGGCTGAACGCCGATCCGCGACGGGCGGCCGCCCTGCTCGCGGCGCTCCTCACCACCGTGGCGTTCTGCGCGGCCGACATGGTGGCCCGCAGCTATCCCTTCGGCTCCCACACCCGCAGCGTCAACGACCTCGGCAACCAGTACGTGCCCTTCCACGCGCACCTGTGGGACCTGCTGCACGGCAGGGCCGACGGCGGGATCGTCTTCAACTGGCAGTCCGGCTACGGCTCCAGCTTCCTGCCGGACATCGGCACCTATGTCAGCAGCCCGTTCGCCCTGCTGGTCGCGGTGTTCCCGCGCGACGAGATCGACCTCGCGGTGTACACGATCACCGTGCTGAAGACGGCCACCGCCGGCGCCGCCATGGCCTGGCTGCTGCTCAGCCTGCGCAGCGGCCGCTGGTGGGCGGCCGGCGTCCTGGGCGCCTCCTACGCCCTGTGCGGCTGGAGCCTCGCCCTCGCCTCGTTCAACCCGATGTGGCTCGACGGGCTGATCGCGCTGCCGCTGCTCTGCCTGGTCGGAGAGTGGGCCATGGCAGGCCGGCGCCCGCTGCCCAGTGTGCTGATCGTGGCGCTCGCCTGGACCGCCAACTTCTACACCGCCTACATGGCCACCCTCGGCGCCGCCCTGGTGCTGCTGCTCCGGCTGGTGCTCGCCGAGCTGCCGTGGCGGCGCGCACTGGCCGTGGCCGGCCGGGCCGTGGCCATCGTCGGGCTCGGGATCGGTCTGGCCGCGCCGCTGGTGATCGTCGTCTACTCCGGCACCAAGCACGCCTACCCCGGCCGTGAGGGCCACTTCACCCCGGTCGCGGCCGACGACCTGCTCGCCCGGCTGCTGCCGACCACCTACAGCTACAGCTCCCCGGCCCTCTACGTCGGCGTCACCGCGCTGGTGCTCGCCCTGGCCCTGCCCTTCCACCGGAAGGTCCCGGCCCGGGTGCGGGCGGGCTGGACCGTTCTGGTGCTCGCGGTCGCCCTCTCCCTCCAGTGGGCGCCGACCAGCCTGGCCTGGCACGCCTTCGCCGCCCCGAACGGCAGCTCCTACCGGCAGGCGTTCGTACTCTGCGCCCTGCTGGTCATAGCGGCTTGGCATGCCCTTGCCTACGGGCTCCCGGACCGGCGCGCCCTGGGCGCGGCCACCGTGCTCCTGCTCCTGATCGCCGCCGTCGCGAGCCGCAGCGCCCTGACCCAGCGGCACTCCCACCACACCTGGCCGGTGGTGCTGCTCGCGGTCGCCGGGACGCTCGGCGGGCTCGCGCTCCTGAGCCTCAGGAACGGCCGGCCCGTGCTGGCCGGACTCGCCGCCGTGCTGCTGATCGGCGCCCAGTTCGGCGAGGCCGCCGCCACCTCCGCCGTGGCCACTCATGTGCGCCTCAGCCAGATGGACGACTACGCGCCGTGGGGAGACCGTCAGCAGCGGGAGGCGGACGCCGTCGCCCAGGCCGACGCCTGGCCGGACTACCGCACCGAACCCGGCCGCAACCAGACCGTCGCCAACGACCCGATGATGGTCGGCGGCCAGGGCTCCCAGTACTACAGCAGCCTCACCTCCGACGTCCTCAGCCGCACCCTCACCGCCCTCGGCGACGGCTGGACCTCGCGCGGCCGCAGCCTGCAGAGCCTCGACAACCCCGTCACCGACGCGGTCTTCTCAGTGGGCGCCCGGGTGCACAACCCGCCGGACCCGCACCAGAAGTGGCTGCCCCAGGGCGGCGGCCCGGCGACCGTCACCCGCGAGGACGTCCCACCGCTGGTGACCGTGCGGCCGCCCGCCGCGCACACGACCCCCGCCGACTTCGGCCCCTCGCCGTACCGCAACCAGGAACTGCTGCTCGGCACCCGCGTCTATACCCTGCCCCGCACCACCCTCAGCGGTGAGCAGAAGGGCGACGAGACGCGAGGGCTGCTGGTCGACGGACCGCAGACGCTCACCGCGCGGTGCCGGGCCGGAAGCGAGGCGTTCCTGTGGGCCCCGCACTACTCCGGCACGGCACAACTCGCCGGCGGTGGCGAGCAGCAGCTCTACCGGTCCGACGCCGAGGGCGCGCAGATCGCCGCGATGCAGCCGCTCGGCACGGTACGCACCTCGGGGCCGGTGCGGATCGACCTGAAGCCCAACCGGCTGAGCCGCGTTCCGGCGCAGGGTGCGGTCGGCTGCCTCGACACCGCCGAACTGCGCAGCGCCGTACAGCACTTGAAGTCCACCGGCGCGACCGAGGTGACCGTCTCCGACGGCACCCTGCACGCCGAACTGCCCGCCGGCAGCAAGGGAACCGCCGTCGTGGCCGTTCCGCGGATCGCCGGCTGGCGCTGCTCCGCCGGTGGCGACGAGGTCGCGGCGGGCGAGTTCCACGGCCTGATCGCCGTCCCGCTGAACGGCTCCGCCACCAGCCTCACCTGCACGTTCCACCCACCCGGCCTGCGTCTGGGCACAGCCGTCGGCGGCTCCTCGCTGCTGACCCTGATCCTGCTCGGCACCGTCCGGGCCGTACGCCGCAGAACCGCCGCCCGCTCCGGCGAGCGCACCACCGCCGCTCACTGACCCGTCCCCAGGGGGAGAGACCCATGCTGATATCGATCGTCGCGCCCTGCTACAACGAGGAAGACGTCATCGAGCGCTTCCACGAGCAGGTCCAGCGGATCGCCAACGAACTGCTGCCGCTCGGCCACGACATGGAGTTCGTGTACGTCGACGACGGCAGCCGCGACAAGACGCTCACCCTCCTCAGCCAGATCGCCGACGGCGACTCGCGCGTCCGGTACGTCTCCTTCAGCCGTAACTTCGGCAAGGAAAGCGCCCTGCTCGCCGGCCTGAAGCACGCCACCGGTGACTCCGTGATCGTCATGGACGCCGACCTCCAGCACCCGCCGTCGCTCATCAAGCGCATGGTCGAACTGCGCGGCGAGGGCTACGACCAGGTCATCGCCAAGCGCACCCGGCAGGGCGACCGCTTCACCCGCACCGTCACCGCCCGCCTCTACTACCGGCTCATCAACCGGCTCGTCGATGTCGAACTCGTCGACGGCGTGGGCGACTTCCGGCTGATGTCGCGCCGGGTGGTCGACGCGGTCGTGAACCTCACCGAGTACAACCGGTTCTCCAAGGGCCTGTTCGCCTGGGTCGGCTTCCCCAGCACCACCTTCGAGTACGAGAACGCGGTGCGCGAACACGGCACCACCTCCTGGTCGTTCCGCAGCCTGCTCAACTACGGCCTCGACGGGCTGCTCTCCTTCAACAACCGCCCGCTGCGCGCCGCGCTCTACCTCGGCCTGACCCTGCTGGCCCTCGCCGGCGTGTACACGGCGTGGATCGTGGGCGGAGCGATGATCCACGGCGTCCAGACCCCCGGTTATGTCACCATCATCACAGCCGTCACCGCCCTGGCCGGCGTACAGATGATCATGCTCGGGGTCATCGGCGAGTACACCGGCCGGATCTACTACGAGGTCAAGGGGCGCCCGCACTTCCTGGTGAAGGCGACGAACGTGGACCGAACGGAAGACCGCACCCGCGGCACGACGAAGGACCTCATCCCCTGATGCAGAACGCCCTGTCGACCACCGGACCCACCCGCCCGATATCGGGGCAGATCATCACTTTCGCGCTGATCGGGGTCATCAACACGGCGACGTACTACGGCCTCTACCTGCTGTTCCTGATGTATTTGCCGTACCTCGCCGCGCACATTCTCGCGTTCCTGCTGAGCATGATCGGTTCGTTTTTTCTCAATGCGAAGTTCACTTACCGCATACGCCCCACCTGGCGGAAATTCCTACTGTTCCCACTGACCAACGCGACGAATTTCGTGATCACCACGGTTGGGGTGTATGTGATCGTCGACGTTCTGCATGCGGGGAGTCGCTTCGCGCCGTTGATCGCCTCGGCGGCGGCCATCCCGGTCACCTTCGTCGTGTCGCGCTGGGTGATGCTGCCGAAGGTGGAGGCCGCGTAGGATTGCATGCAGCGTTGCATAAACGTGCAGCGAACCGTATAGTCATGCCATCTGGAGGAGGATGGACATGGCGGTACGTGCGGCGGTGGCCGGAGCGAGCGGATACGCGGGCGGAGAGGTCCTGCGGCTGCTCCTCGGGCACCCCGAGGTCGAGATCGGTGCCCTGACCGGCAACTCCAACGCGGGGCAGCGCCTGGGCGCGCTCCAGCCGCATCTGCTGCCGCTGGCCGACCGAGTGCTGGGGGAGACGACCGCCGAGACCCTCGCCGGGCACGACGTCGTCTTCCTCGCCCTGCCCCACGGCCAGTCCGCCGCCGTCGCCGAGCAGCTCGGCCCGGACGTCCTGGTCGTCGACATGGGCGCCGACTTCCGTCTCCAGGACCCGGCCGACTGGGAGCGCTTCTACGGCTCCCCGCACGCCGGCACCTGGCCCTACGGCCTCCCCGAACTGCCAGGCGCCCGCGCCGCGCTGGAGGGGTCCAGGCGCATCGCGGTACCCGGTTGCTACCCCACCGCCGTCTCCCTCGCCCTGTACCCGGCCTACGCCGCCGGGACCGCCGAGCCCGAGGCCGTGGTGGTCGCCGCGTCCGGCACCTCCGGCGCGGGCAAGGCGGCCAAGCCGCATCTGCTGGGCAGCGAGGTCATGGGGTCCATGTCGCCGTACGGCGTCGGCGGCGGCCACCGGCACACCCCCGAGATGATCCAGAACCTCAGCGCGGTGGCGGGGGAACGGATCGCCGTCTCCTTCACGCCCACGCTCGCGCCGATGCCCCGGGGCATCCTCGCCACGTGCAGTGCCTCGGCGAAGAGCGGAGTGACGGCCGAGTCCGTCCGGACCGCCTACGAGAAGGCCTACGCCGACGAGCCCTTCGTCCACCTCCTGCCGGAGGGCCGGTGGCCCGCCACGGCGTCCGTCTACGGTTCCAACGCCGTTCAGGTGCAGGTCGCATACGACGAGGCCGTCGGCCGCATCATCGCGATCAGCGCCATCGACAACCTGACCAAGGGCACCGCCGGCGGTGCCGTCCAGAGCATGAACCTCGCCCTGGGTCTCGCCGAGACCACCGGGCTGACCACGATCGGAGTTGCGCCGTGAGCGTGACGGCAGCGAAGGGATTCAGGGCGGCGGGCATCGCCGCCGGGATCAAGGAGAACGGCAACCCCGACCTGGCCCTCGTGGTCAACAACGGGCCCCGCCGCGCCGCCGCGGGCGTCTTCACCTCCAACCGGGTGAAGGCCGCGCCGGTCCTGTGGTCCGAGCAGGTCCTCAAGAGCGGCCAGGTCTCCGCCGTCGTCCTCAACTCCGGCGGCGCCAACGCCTGCACAGGCCCCAAGGGCTTCCAGGACACCCACGCGACCGCGGAGAAGGCCGCCGAGGTCCTCGGCCGGGGCGCCATCGAGGTCGCCGTGTGCTCGACCGGTCTCATCGGTGTGCTCCTCCCCATGGACAAACTGCTGCCGGGGGTCGAGACCGCGGCCGCCGCCCTGAGCGAGCACGGCGGTGAGAAGGCGGCCATCGCCATCAAGACCACCGACACCGTGCACAAGACGTCCGTCGTGACGAGGGACGGCTGGGCCGTCGGCGGGATGGCGAAGGGCGCCGGCATGCTCGCGCCCGGCCTCGCCACCATGCTGGTCGTGCTCACCACGGACGCGGTCGTCGAGAGCGAGGTCCTGGACAAGGCGCTCCGGGCCGCCACCCGTACGACCTTCGACCGCGTCGACTCCGACGGCTGCATGTCCACCAACGACACCGTGCTGCTGCTCGCCTCCGGATCCTCCGGGATCACCCCGGAGTACGAGGAGTTCGCCGAGGCCGTACGCGCCGTCTGCGACGACCTCGGCCAGCAGCTGATCCGGGACGCCGAGGGCGCCAGCAAGGACGTCAGGGTCGAGGTGGTCAACGCCGCGACCGAGGACGACGCCGTCGAGGTGGGCCGCTCCATCGCCCGCAACAACCTCCTCAAGTGCGCCATCCACGGCGAGGACCCCAACTGGGGCCGTGTCCTCTCCGCGATCGGCACGACCAAGGCCGCCTTCGAGCCCGACCAGCTCAACGTCGCGATCAACGGCGTCTGGGTGTGCAAGAACGGCGGCGTCGGCGAGGACCGGGAGAAGGTCGACATGCGCTACCGCGAGGTCCACATCGTCGCGGACCTCGCCGCCGGCGGCGAGACCGCCACCATCTGGACCAACGACCTGACCGCCGAATACGTCCACGAGAACAGCGCCTACTCGTCATGAGCACCACGCGTAAGCACACCGCGCTGCCCAAGGCGCAGACCCTCATCGAGGCCCTGCCCTGGCTGGTCCGCCACAACGGCAAGACCGTGGTCATCAAGTTCGGCGGCAACGCCATGATCGACGAGGACCTGAAGGCCGCGTTCGCCCAGGACGTCGTCTTCCTGCACCACGCCGGTCTCAAGCCGGTCGTCGTGCACGGCGGCGGCCCGCAGATCAGCGCCGCCCTCGACCGGCACGGCATCGTCAGCGAGTTCAAGGCCGGGCTCCGGGTCACCACCGAGGACGCCATGGACGTCGTACGGATGGTGCTGGCCGGACAGGTGCAGCGGGAACTGGTGAACCTGCTCAACCAGCACGGCCCGCTCGCGGTGGGGCTGACCGGCGAGGACGCCCACACCATCACCGCCACCAAGCACCGGCCCGAGATCGACGGCGAGCTCGTCGACATCGGGCGGGTCGGCGAGATCACCTCGATCGACACGGGCGCGATCCAGGCCCTGCTCGCCGACGGCCGTATCCCGGTCGTCTCCTCGATCGCCCGCTCCCAGGACGACTGTGATTCGGGGCATGTCTACAACGTCAATGCTGATACGGCGGCTGCGGCACTCGCTGCTGCGCTGGGCGCCGAGACTCTCATGGTCCTCACCGATGTCGAGGGCCTTTACGAGGACTGGCCGAACTCCGACGAGGTGATCAGCCGTCTCACCGCTTCCCAACTGGAGAAGCTGCTGCCGGACCTGAGCTCCGGCATGGTGCCGAAGATGGAGGGCTGTCTGCACGCCGTACGCAACGGCGTCACCACCGCCCGCGTCATCGACGGCCGGGTCCAGCACTCGATCCTGCTGGAGATCTTCACCGACGAAGGCATCGGCACGATGGTCGTGCCCGACGAACGACAGGGGGAGCAGCCATGAGCAACCAGGAACTGACCACGCGGTGGCAGGGCGCGCTCATGAACAACTACGGCACCCCGCGGCTGCCCCTGGTGCGCGGCGAGGGCGTCAGGGTGTGGGACACCGAGGGCCGGCAGTACTACGACTTCGTCGGCGGTATCGCCACCAACGCGCTCGGCCACGCCCACCCGGCGATCGTCGAGGCCGTCGGCAAGCAGATCGCAGCCCTGGGCCATATCTCCAACTTCTTCATGGCCGAGCCCACCGTCGCCCTCGCCGAGCGGCTGCTCCAGCTCTTCGGCCGGGACGGCAGGGTCTTCTTCTGCAACTCCGGCGCCGAGGCCAACGAGGCCGCCTTCAAGATCGGCCGGCTGACCGGGCGCACCCACATGGTCGCCACCGACGGCGGCTTCCACGGCCGTACTATGGGTGCCCTCGCGCTCACCGGGCAGCCCGCCAAGCAGGAACCGTTCCGTCCGCTGCCCGCCGAGGTCACCCACGTGCCCTACGGCGACGCACAGGCCCTGGCCGCCGCCGTCACCGAGGACACCGCGCTGGTCGTCATCGAGCCCGTCCAGGGTGAGAACGGCGTGGTCGTACCCCCGGCCGGCTATCTCAAGGCGGCCCGCGCGATCACCGCCGCCACCGGCGCCCTGCTCGTCCTCGACGAGGTACAGACTGGCGTCGGCCGTACCGGCACCTGGTTCGAGTACCAGGCCCACGAGGGGGTGCTGCCCGATGTCGTCACCCTCGCCAAGCAGCTCGGCGGCGGACTGCCGCTCGGCGCGACCGTGGCCTTCGGCCGCGCCGCCGAACTCCTCCAGCCGGGCCACCACGGCACGACCTTCGGCGGCAACCCGGTCGCCTGCGCCGCCGGGCTCGCCGTCCTCGACACCATCGAGAACGAGGGGTTGCTGGAGAACGTCAAGCGCCAAAGCGAGAAGTTGCGGGACGGAATCGAGGGTCTCGGCCACGGATTGATCGATTATGTCCGGGGCGCGGGCCTCCTCCTGGGTATCGTGCTCACCGAGCCGCTGGCGGTACAGGTGCAGCAGGCGGCTCAGGAGGCCGGGTTCCTGGTGAACGCGCCCGCCCCTGACGTCGTTCGGCTGATGCCCCCGCTGAACCTCCGTGACGACCAGGCGGACGCGCTGCTGAGGGCCCTGCCCGGCATCCTCGACGCAGCGATCGGGGACGGACGATCCGGAGAATGAGACGACGATGAGCCAGGCGCAGGAGTTCGACCAGTCGGGCGGGGCGGGGCCCGCGGTGCCGCAGACCCGGACCGCCCGGCACCGCCGGATCGTGGACATCCTCAACCGGCAGCCTGTGCGGTCGCAGAGCCAGCTCGCGAAGCTGCTGGCCGACGACGGGCTGACGGTCACCCAGGCGACGCTCTCCCGGGACCTCGACGAGCTGAACGCGGTGAAGATCCGCAACACCGACGGGGAACTGATCTATGCGGTGCCGAGTGAGGGTGGTTTCCGCACCCCGCGCGCACCGCTGGGGGAGTCGGCGAAGGAGGAGCGGATGCGCCGCCTCTCCCAGGAACTCCTGATCTCCGCGGAGGCGTCGGCCAACCTGGTGGTGCTGCGGACCCCGCCCGGCGCGGCGCAGTTCCTCGCCTCGGCGATCGACCAGGCGGAGCTGCAGGACATCCTGGGGACGATCGCCGGTGACGACACACTGCTGCTGATCAGCCGTGAGCCGGCCGGCGGACAGGCACTCGCGGACCACCTGCTGCGCCTGGCCCAGAACGGCCACTGACCCGCGTGCGGGGCCCGGCCCGCCGACGGAGAATGGGCATGTGATCTTCCGCGGCGAGCGGTCAGGCGGGCGGGCAATCCCCTGGCGGCCGTCGAACGTATACAGAGGTGTGTCGGGTTTCCGGTTCCCCGTCGGCCGCCTCCCGGACGAGGCACTGCTCTCCGGGCTGGCCACCGGGGATCCCGAGCTCGCGGTGATGTTCGTACGGAGGTTCCAGCACCGGGTCTTCGGGGTGGCCATGGCCGTCACCGGGGACCAGCAGCTCGCGGAGGACATCGCCCAGCAGACGTTCGAGCGCGCATGGCGTCATGCGCAGGTCTACGACTCGCGCCGCGGCTCGGTCGCGACCTGGCTGACGACCATCGCGCACAACCTCGCCGTCGACGCCGTCCGTGCCCGGCGGACGGAGCCGATGGCACCCGAGGACCTCGACCCCCTCCTCGACGCCGTCACCGTGACCCCCGAGCAGTGGGCGCTGGCCGACGAGGCCTCCACCCAGCTCCGGGCCGCTCTGGCACGGCTGCCGCGGGAGCAGGCCCGGGCCCTGATGATGGCAGGCATCTACGGCATGACGGCTCAGCAGATCGCCGACGCGGAGCGGATCCCGCTGGGCACCGCGAAGACCCGGATCAGAACGGCGATGGCTAGGCTTCGCACCGCACTCACGTCTCCGAAGCGGGGCGACCATGTCCAGTGACCGAAACTGCGAGAAGCTGCGGGAGGCCGGCGCCGAACTGGCGCTGGGCGTGCTGCCCGGCCGCGAGCGGGCCGAGGCCGTCGCCCATCTGGACCGGTGCGCGGACTGCCGGGAGTACGTCCGGCAACTCACCGGGATCGGCGACCGGTTGATCGGCCTGTTGCCGGACCGAGAGCCACCGCCCGGCTTCGAGACCCGGGTGGCGCGCAGCCTGGCCCAGCAGGCGCCGGGGCCCGAAGGGCAGCGGCCCGCCCGCGCCGCCCGGGGCCTGCGCGGCCACGCCCGGCGGGCCCGGCTGCGGCTCGCCGCGGTCGCCGCCGCCCTCGCCGTCGCCGTCGGATTCACCGGCTGGGCGATCGGCACCGCGGTCCAGGAGGTCACCGCCTCGGCGCCCGCCGTCGGGTCCGAGCCCGTGTTGGTCGGGGACATGACCCCGCCCGGGGGCGGGCAGCCCGTCGGCGAGATCTACGCCCACCCCGGCAGCCCCGCCTGGATCTTCATGTCCGTCGCCCTGACCCCCACCCCCTATACAGGCAAGGTCACCTGCTTCCTCGAACACGCCGACGGTACGACCACACGTGTCGGCGACTTCCCGCTGCGCGACGGGCGCGGCGACTGGGGTGTGGCCGTCCCCGTCGACCTCACCAAGTACACCGGCGTCCGTCTGACCTCTCCCGACGGCACCGTCCTCGCCACCGCCCAGCTGCAGAAGGGCAAGGTGGTGGCCCCGGAGGTGTGAGTCACGTGCCGCGGTCCGGGGACGGCGAGGCCGGCTCCAGAGCGGCGGCCAGTTCGGCGACGGTGGGGCGGGCCGAGGGCTTGGACCGGAGGCAGCCGTCGACGGCGGCGGCGAGAGCGCGGGGCAGCCGCCGCCGGGACGAAACCGGCGGGGGACGGCGCTCCAGCGCGGCCCCGGAGCAGTCGAACGGCCAGTCCCCGCACGCGACTTCGAACAGCGTGACGCCGATGCCCCACACGTCGGCGGCGGTCGTGAGGGTGCCACCGCGGGCCTGCTCAGGGGCGAGGTAACAGCAGGTGCCCACCCCGGCCGGCGCGGTCCCGGGCGGCCGGGCGACGCTCAGGTCGAGCACCTTGGCGTGACCGCGGTCCACCACCACATTGGACGGCTTGAGATCCAGGTGCAGCAGCCCCTGTCCGTGCAGGTAGTGGACCACCGAGCACAGCTGCACCCCCAGCAGCGCCACATCGGCGGCGGACGGCCGGCGCCGCAGCCGCTCCAGCAGCCGGGAGAGCGTCTCACCGGTCAGCGTCTCCAGGACGACGAGCGGCTCGGGGGAGTCGAAGACGTCGTACGAGCGGACCAGATGCGGATGGCTGAAGTCCCGCAGCCACCGCCCCTCCCGCAGCAGCCGCTCAGCCAGCCCCCGCTCACCCCGCCGGTCGGGCCGCACCACCTTGATCACGCACCGGCAGTCCCGCTCCACGCTCCACGCGTCGTGGATGTCGAGCCATCCGGTACGCGTGAGATGCCCGAGCACCTCGTACCCCGGGACCGGTCGCGTGCCCGGCGCCAGCGGCGAGGCCCGACCCACGAGGCTCATGACAGCACCGCTCCCGCGTTCAGCCGGTGCAGCCGGGCGTACGTCCCCTCCCGCCCGAGCAACTCCGAGTGCGCGCCGTCCTCGACGACCCGGCCGTGGTCGAGCACCACGATCCGGGTGGCGTCGCGGACGGTCAGCAGGTTGTGGGAGATGACGACGGTCGTCCGCCCGGCCATCAGCCGGCGCAGCGGGTCCATGATCCGCCGGCCCGAGCTCACGTCGAGCCCGGCGGTCGGTTCGTCCAGGAGCAGCACCGGCGCGTCCCGGATCATGGCCCGGGCGATCGCCAGCCGCTGGCACTGGCCGCCGGACAGCGTCCGGCCGCGCTGGCCGACGAGCGTATCGTAGCCGTCCGGGAGCCGCTCGATGAACGGGTCCGCGTCCGCGGCACGCGCCGCCGCGACGATCTCCGCCTGAGTGGCCGTCGGCCGCCCGTAGGCGATGTTGTCCCGCACGGTGCCGTGGAAGACGAGCGTCTCCTGCAACACCACCGCCACGTTCTCCCGCACGTCGGACAGGCTGAGCTCGCGCAGATCGGTCCCGTCGAGGCGGACCGCGCCCCGGTCGGGGTCGTAGAACCGCAACTGCAGCTTCGCGAGCGTGGACTTGCCCGCCCCGCTCGCCCCGACCAGCGCCAGCGTCTCCCCGGGCGCCACATGGAACGACACGTCCGACAGCGCCCAGGCCGCCGTACCGGGATAGCGGAACCACACCCCGTCGAACTCCACCTCACCCCGCGCCCGGCGGATGCGCCGGGCGCCCGCCGCCTCGGCCACCTGGGGCCGCTGGTCCAGGAGTTCGATGATCCGTTCCGCCGAGGCGGAGGCCGCGTAGAAGGTGGTGCCGAGCCCGGACAGGCCGTGCACCGGGCTGTACAGCTTGCCGATCAGCGCGAGGAACACCAGCAGTCCGCCGAGGGTGAGCTGGCCCTGGGCCAGCTTCCAGGTGCCGAAGGCCAGCACCGCGAGGCCGCCCGACACCTCGATGATCTCCACGACGGGTCCGTACACGGCACGGATCCGCGCCGACGCCATCGCCGCCCGGAACCTGCCGACGTTCTCCCGCTCGAACCGGCGCGCCTCCCAGCCCTGCCGGTTGTACGCCTGCACCAGCACGACATTGCCGAGCGACTCCTCGGCGATCGCGCTGAGCGAGCCGCTACGGCGTCTGCGCTCCCGCGACGCCTCCTTGATCAGCCGGGAGAAGTGCCGGGCGGAGCCCCAGAACAGCGGCACGATGACGAGGGAGAGCAGGGTCAGGTCCCAGCGCAGGTAGAACAGCAGGCCGAGGAAGACGCCGAGACGGATCACGTAGTAGAGGGCGTCGGCCACACCAGAGAGCAGGAACGTCTCCACCGCGTCGACATCGCCCGTGACCCGGGACAGCACGTCCCCGAGCCGCCGGCGCTCGAAGAAGCCGAGCGACAGCCCCTGGACATGCCGGAACACGTCGGAGCGCAGTGCGAGCAGGAAGCGTTCGCCGACCCAGGTGGAGGTCACGTCGTCGGCGAAGCCGAGCACGCCGGAGCAGACGACGAGGCCCAGATAGGTGGGCGCGATCCACAGGAACGGCCGCAACTCCCGGGTGACGAGCACATCGTCGACGACGATCTTGAAGAGCCAGAGCTCGGCGGCGTCGACGGCGGGAGCGGTCAGACTCAGCAGGACGAGGGGCACCAGCCAGCGCCGGCCACCGCGGGTGTACGGCCAGAACCGCCGGAACACCTCGCGCGGCGGCATCGGGGGCGCGGCCGCGACCACGGCGTCGGACTGATCGCCGGTCGACAGCAGGCGCCGTAGAACATGCGCCATGGCGGGGGGTCTCTCGGAAACCACCGGCGAAGCGGACCGGTATGTCCTGCGGTCGCCGGTCCGCTCAGCCTTCGGTGCGGTCAGTAGCCGTTGTGGTCGTGACGGTCGCCGTGGTCGTGGCGGTGGTCGTGGCGGTCGTTGTGGTCGTGGTGGTGGTCGTGGTCGTGACGGTGCCCGTGCCGCGAGGAGTCGTGGTCGGACGAGTGGTCGTCATGGTGCCGGTGGTCGGCCGGCATGAGGTTGCTGAAGATGGCCATGTCGTTCCTCCTGAAATGTGCTTCAGAGGGGATACGGCTGGGGTGGGGAGTTGGATGGCGCTTTACGGGACAAATCCTGAAAAATGTCGTGCCCCCGCGCCCACCCCACCTCAGCCCAGACGCGCCGCGAGCCCCCCGGTGCACCGCACCTCGTCGCCCGCCGTGATCAGCAGCCCCTCCACGTCCGGCAGGCACTCCAGCCAGGCCAACCCGGCCCGCGACCCCATCGCGAACGCCGCCGTGGCCCAACAGTCCACCCACGTCAGACGGGGACCCACCACCGTCACCGCCACCAGGTCCGTCACCGCCGGCTTCCCGGTCCGCGGGTCGACGATATGGGCGCCGCGTTCCGCCGTACCGGACGTGGCCACCGCCAGTTCGTCCACGCCCGCCGCCGTGATCACCGCCGCCAGCCCGCCCGGCCGCAACGGATCGGCGATGCCCACCCGCCACGCCCGCAAGGGCTCGGGCGCACCGACCATCTGGACGTCGCCGCCCCCGTTCACGCTCACCCCGGTCACTCCGGCCACCCGCGCCAGCCCCCGCGCCGCCCGCTCGGCAGACCAGCCCTTGACGATGCCCGTGGGGTCGAGGCGCCCCCGGTAGCGCATGCTGAACCAGCCGTCGCTCACCCGTTCCGCCTCGGCCGCCAGCTCCAGCACCTCGGCCACCTCGGGGTCGCATTCCGCGAGGCCGATCTCCTCCCGCGCCAGCCGTGACACCTGGCTGCTCTCGCGGTAGGTGCTGAACAGGCGGTCGACCCGGTGCAGTCCGGCGACCGCCTCGTCGAGGGCCGCCCGTACGGCGTCCGGATGCCCGCCGCGGACGTCGAAGGAGAAGACGGTCCCCATGACCTCCTCCGCATGGCGTACCGCAGCCTCCGCCACCGTGTCAGCCACCAGCCTGGTCCAGCGCCGACTGCAGGGACTGCTTGTAGCCGGTGCTGGTGTAGGTGGCCCCGGAGACGGAGTCGATGTTCGCGTTCCCGGCCGCCACCGCCTGCTGGTTGAGCTCCGGTACGGAGAGCGCGGTCTTCTGGTCGCTGGTGCCGCCGCTGGGCGCCTGTACGGCCTCCGCCTTGGTGATCTTCCCTCCGGAGACGGTGATCCGGACCTGGACCGGCCCGTACTGGGTCTGCGCGACCTGCCCGGTCACGGTCTTGGCCTGCGCCTGCGCGGACCCGGAGGAGGACGGCGAGGAGCCCGACGAGCCGGGCGCGCCCGCCGTCTTCATCTTGTCCAGCGCCGACTGCAGCGACTGCTTGTACCCGGTGCTGGTGTAGGTCGCGCCGGAGACGGAGTCGATGTTCGCGCTCTGCGCCGCCACCGTCTCCTTGTTCAGCTGCGGGACCGACAGCGCCGTCTTCTGGTCGCTGGTACCGCCCTTGGGCGCCTGCACCGCCTCGGCCTGGGTGATCTTCCCGTCCGCGACGGTGAGCCGGACCTGTACGACCCCGTACTCGGTCCGGGTCGCGTCACCGGTCACCGTCGTGGCCCCGGCGGCCCCGGTGCCGCCCTGCGGCGACTCCTGTCCCGCCGCCGTGGCCGACGGGGCCGCACCCGCCGCCGACGCGGACGCCGGGTCCGACGCCGGCTTCAGCGACAGCAACAGCACGACGCCGGACACGGTCGCCGCGGTGGCCAGCACCACACGCCTGATGGGGTGACTCTTCCTCATCGTTTCCGAACTCCCGTTTCCCTGGATTCCCGTGGTCCCGTCGCTCACATCTCGAACGACTCGTGATGGATGCGGCGGGCGGGAACCCCCGCGCCGCGCAGAGCGTCGTACACCTGCTGCGCGAACCCGGGCGGGCCGCACATGAAGACGTCGTGGTGATCGATGTCCGGGATCTTCCGCCGGAGGTTGTCCGCGGAGATGTCCGGCCGCTCGCCCTCCGGGCTGTTGACCGCGTACATGAGCCGGGCGCCGCGCTCCTTGGCGATCCTGGCCAGCTCGTCCCAGAGGGCCAGGTCCCGCGTGGTGTTGGCCCGGTAGAGCAGGGTCAGGTCGCCGGCGGCGCCGGGCAGCGTCTCGAACAGCGCCCGCATGGGCGTGATCCCGACGCCGCCCGCCACCAGCAGAACCTTGCCGCGGCTGCGCCGGGACGCGGTCATCGCCCCGTACGGCCCTTCGGCCCAGACCTTGGTTCCGGGCCGCACTTCGCGCAGCCGCGCGCTGTGGTCGCCGATCGCCTTGACGGTGATCCGCAGCATGTCGGGGCGCGGCGCCGCCGACAGCGAGTACGGGTGCGAGCTGAACCGCATCCCTGGGGCCATGAACCGCCAGCGGAAGAACTGGCCGGCCTCCGCGCCCATCCGGTGCAGCTTGCGCCCGCCGATCAGCACCGACACGATGCCCGGCGTCTCCTCGATGACCGCCTCGACCCGCATCCGGTGCCGCAGGTTGAGCCGGATCGGGGTGAGGATCCGGTACCAGACGACCAGCGCGCTGACCGCGCCGTACAGGCCGTACCAGAACGTCTTGGCCAGCGGCGTGAGGGCGAAGTCGTTGCCGGTGGTGATCTGGTGCCAGAAGGTCAGGAACACCGCCGCGTACGTGAGCAGGTGCACGTGGTACCAGGTGTCGTACGGCATCCTGCGGCGGACCGGGCCGATCGAGGTGAGGCCGATGACCACGAACAGACCGGTGCCGATGGCCGCCTTGCCCATGTCGGGGAGCTGGTTGATGGAGTCGACCGTCTGCTGGACGATGTCGTTCAGCGTCTTGCCGGCCTGCAGCGCATAGCCCCACATGATCAGGAAGACGTGCGCGACGACCAGGCAGAGGGTGTACCGGCCGCTCATCGCGTGCCAGCGGGCGACGCGGTCGGAGCCGACCCGCCGTTCCAGCGCCGGCACCCGGGCCGTCTGCAGCACGACGAGTGCCATCAGGTATCCGGCCAGCAGACCGGTGATGCGGCCGGCGTTGAGGATCTTGCCGTTCTGGTCGGCGATGGACGGGGTGTTGTGCCACCACAGCCACAGCACGGCCGCCGCACCCGCCCACACGGCGAGCAGCAGCGGTACGGCCGGGGAGCGGCGCGGGCGGATGCGGCGCATCGTCTGTCGGCGGGCGGCACGTCCGCCTGCGAGCGTGGTGGTCACGGTTCCTCCGTGGGGACTTGACCGTTGGCCCACAGGTACGTGCCGCACAGCCTGAGTGTTCAGAGACCCGCGGAGTCCAGCGCCGACTGGAGCGACTGCTGGTAACCCTGGCTCGTGTAGGTGGCCCCGGACACCGTGTCTATCTTCGCGCTCTGCGCCGCCAGGGCCTCACTGCGCAGCTGCGGAAGGGCGTAGCTGTCGATCTCCTGGTCCCGCGGGTTGTCCTGCGGGTACTGGACCGCCGTGACGTCGGTGACCTTGCCGCTCTTGATGGTCACGCGCACCTGGACGGGACCCCAACGGGTCTGGACGGTGTCCCCGGTGACGGTCCTGGTACCGGTGCTGCCGCTCCCGGACGTGCCGGAACCGCCCTTGCCGCCGGTGCCACCGGTCGCCCCCGGTGCGGCACTCGCGCTCGCGCTGCTCGACGGGGCGGGGGCCGCCGAGTCCGTGATCACGGTCGGGGTGGTGTGCGGCTTCAGCGCCAGCAGCATCACGATCCCGGAAACGGTGACGGCGCTCGCCAGCGTGATGCGCCGCAGGGGCCGGTTCTTGTTCAGTGCGTGCACGTCAGGGGCCTCACAGCTCGAAGGACTCGTGGTGGATACGGCGGTCCGGCACCCCGGCGGCACGCAGCGCCCCGTACACCTCCTGGGCGAACCCGTGCGGGCCGCAGATGTACACGTCGTGCCCGGCGAGACCGGGGAAGTTCGCCCGCAGCGCCTCCGCCGTGAGGGCGGGGCGCTCGCCGTACGGGCCGTTGAGGGCGTACCGCAGCTGGGCGCCACGCCACCGTGCGATCTCCTCCAACTCGCCGCCCAGCGCCAGGTCTTCGGCCGTCCGCGCCCGGTAGAGCAGGGTGACCTCGCCGGGCAGCGTCTCGAACAGCGCCCGCAGCGGGGTGATGCCGACACCGGCCGCGATCAGCAGGGACCGGTGACTGGTGGTCCGGTCGGCGGTGAGGGCGCCGTACGGGCCCTCCGCCCACACCCGGGTGCCGGGGCGCAGCAGCGATACGGCCGCGCTGTGGTCGCCGAGCGCCTTGACCGTGATCCGCAGCAGATCGCCGCGCGGCGGTGCCGAGAGCGAGTACGGCGTCGACGTCCAGCCCATGCCGTCGCCGCCGAGGAACCGCCAGCGGAAGAACTGCCCGGCCCGTGCCCCGAGTTCGTCGATCCGGCGCCCGCGGATCACCACCGAGTACACGCCCGGTGCCTCCTGCTGCACGGTCTCCACCCGCAGCCGGTGCCGGAGGTTGAGCCGCACAGGAGCCAGGATCCGGAACCACAGCACCAGGGCCGCGACCCCCAGGTACAGGGCGTACCAGAAGGCGGTGGCGACCGGCTTGCCGTTGAAGTCGTTGCCGAGTGCCAGCTGGTGGCCGAAGGCGAGGAAGACGGCCGCGTAGGTGAGGAGGTGGACGTAGTACCAGAACTCATAGCTCGTACGACGGCGCATCGCACGGACCGAGGTGACACCGACCGCGAAGAGGATCACCGTACCGGCGGTGGCCTTGAGCATCTCCGGATAGTCCAGGACGACGGTGAGCGTCTCGTGGACGAGCGAGGCATGGTCCTGGGCGGCGTACCCGGCGAGGATCAGTGCGATGTGAGCGACCAGCAGGCAGACCGTGTACCGGCCGGCCATCGCGTGCCAGCGGGCGACGCGGTCCGAGCCGACCCGGACCTCCAGCAACGGCACCCGCGCCATCAGGCCGACGAGCACCGCACAGGCGTACCCGCACAGCAGTCCGGCGATCCGCCCGGCCCCGGTCAGCCAGCCCGCCGCACCGACGACCGAGCCGCTGTCCGACCACCACAGCGCGAGCACGGCCGCCGCCCCGGCCCACAGCACGGCGAGCACGACAGTGGCGGGGCAGCGGCGCGTGGCCACGGATACGGCCGGGGCCGTGCGCCGTTCGTCCACGGTCGTCATGAGTCGTGTCCTTTCTCCGTTCCGGTCGCCACTGTGCAGCCCGAACTTCTGAAGGACCTCTCAGCGACCGTCCGCTGAGCCGACTCAGAGCAAACTCACAGGTCCCGGGGCCACCGCTCTCCACCGGGAGGAGTGATGCTGGTAGACGCGATGAACATGACCCGCTCCGGCCGCCCCGCCCTCACCCGACCCGACGGCACCCCGCTCCGCGTCCTCGTCGTCGACGACGACCCCGACCTCGCGGAGGTGCTCACCGGCGCCCTGCGCTACGAGGGCTGGGAGGTCCGCGAGGCCGGCGACGGCGCGTCCGCCCTGGCCGCGGCCCGTGAGCTGATGCCGGACGCGGTGGTCCTCGACGTGATGCTCCCCGACACCGACGGCTTCGCCGTGCTCCGTTCGCTGCACCGGGTCCAGCCGGACGTGTGTGTGCTCTTTCTCACCGCCAGGGACGGCGTGGAGGACCGGATCGCCGGTATCACCGCGGGCGGCGACGACTACGTGACCAAGCCCTTCAGCCTGGAGGAGGTCATCGCCCGGCTGCGTGGACTGCTGCGCCGCGCCGGTATGGCCCGCCAGCTGGACGAGGGCCCCCGGCTCGTCGTCGGCGACCTGACGATGGACGAGGAGGCCCGCGAGGTGACCCGGGCCGGCGAACTGGTCGAGCTCTCCCCGACCGAGTTCGAACTCCTCCGCTTCCTGATGCGCAACCCGCGCCGTGTCCTCAGCAAGGCCCAGATCCTGGACCGGGTGTGGTCGTACGACTTCGGTGGCCGCGCCCATGTCGTGGAGCTGTACATCTCCTACCTGCGTAAGAAGGTGGACGCGGGCCGAGAGCCCATGATCCACACGGTCCGTGGCGCGGGTTACGTCCTCAAGCCGGTCGGCAGGTGAGCCTCGTACTGCGGCTGCGGCGGCCACGGCGCCTGCCCCGCCCCCGCACCATCCGCGCCCGCCTCATCGTCGGCCTGGTCGTCCTGCTCGCGGTGAGCTGCGCGGCCGTGGGCGTCGCGGCGGTGATCGAGCTGGACGGCTTCCTCACCGGACGCCTGGACCAGCAGCTCCAGCAGACCGGGGTGAGCTTCCCGGAGTCGCTGGAACACGGCAAGATCAAGCCGAGCGACCACGACGGCGACGAGCACGGCGACACCCGGCGCCAGACCGCCGGCACCTTCGGCGCGCGGGTCCTGAACGGCCAGGTCACCAACGCCGCCCTGATCCCCGCCGGGAACAATCCGGACCTGACCGTCGGCCTCACGGCCCGCGACCGCGCGGCCCTCGCCGAGGTGCCCGCGAACGGCAAGGGCCACACGGTCCAGCTCTCCTCCGTGGGCGACTACCGGCTCAGGGCCTTGCCGGGCCGCGACGGGGACGTCCTGATCACCGGGCTGCCCCTGGAGCCGGTGAAGGCCACCGTCCACCGACTGGAAATGGTGGCGGCCGGCGTCTTCGGCCTCGCCCTCGCCGCGGCGGGCGTGGCCGGAGCCCTCTGGGTCCGCTGGTCCCTGCGCCCGCTGAGCCGGGTGGCGGCCACTGCCACCCGGGTCAGCGAACTCCCGCTCGCCAGCGGTGAGGTGGCCCTGCCACCCCGCGCCCCCGAAACGGACCCCCGCAGCGAGGTCGGCCGGGTGGCCACGGCCTTCAACCGCATGCTGGGCCATGTCGAGGACGCGCTGACGAAACGCCACGCCAGCGAGGAACGCCTCCGTTCCTTCGCCGCCGACGCCAGCCACGAGCTGCGCACCCCGGTCGCCTCGGTCCGCGGCCACGCGGAACTGGCACTGCTCCACCCGGGCCCGCTCCCTCCCGAGATCACCCGGGCCCTGGAACGCATCGCCGCCGAGTCCGCCCGGATGGGCGAGATGGTCGACGACCTCCTGCTCCTGGCCCGCCTGGACGCGGGTCGCCCACTGGAACGCCACCCGGTCGACCTCACCCACCTGACCCTGGACGCGGTGACGGACGCCCGCGCCGCGGGCCCGGACCACCGCTGGACCCTGGACCTCCCGGAGGAACCGGTGACGGTGACGGGCGACACGCACCGCCTGCAACAGGTGTTGGCCAACTTGTTGGCCAACGCGCGTTTGCACACACCCGTGGGCACGAAGGTGACGGTGACCCTGGAGGCGGACGACGGGGCAGGGGTCCTTCAGGTCCACGACGACGGTCCGGGTATCCCGGCGGACATCCAGCCAGGCATCTTCGAACGCTTCACGCGAGCTGACCACCGCCGCCGCGCGGACGCCTCCGGCGGAGGAGCGGGCCTGGGGCTGTCGATCGTGGCGGCGGTGGTGGAGGCGCTCGGGGGGACGGTGACGGTGGAGAGCGCCCTCGGATCCACCACGTTCACGGTTCGACTGCCGCTGGGGGCGGACACCTGAGGGGCGCACTCAGTACCGGGTGACAGCCGTGTCCCCGCTCACGGTCCCGACGGCGATGTGCGGCGCCTTCTTCGGATCCACCCACCGCACGATCTCGCGCATCGCATCCACCGGCACCGAAACACACCCGGCCGTGGCGCCCTGCCCGTTGACATGGAGGAAGATCCCGGCCCCCCGCCCCCGCACGGGCCGGTCGTAGTTGAACCCGATGACCAGCGCGTACGCGTACGTCGTCGTATACGACGACAACCGCTCCGCCTCGGCGGCCCGGCAGTCGCCCGGCAACGGCTCGACCCAGCGGTTGTAGGAAGCGGAGTCGTTGTCCTGGCACCACCATGAATCGGCCGTCACCGCCCGGTAGCCGACGGAGGTACCCGCCGGCGCCGCCTGGAGGCCGAACCCGAACGGAAGGTCGTACAACCCCGTCGGTGTCGTGTTGGTGCCCTGCTGCCGTCCGGCCCCCTCGACCAGTCCCTTCGCGCCGAACCGTGCGGCGGCCGACCCCACCTTGGTCCACTGCCCGTCCCGGCGCTCCCACCAGGTGACGGTTCCCGATGTCGAGCTCAGCGCGGACGCCTCGGCGGTGATCAGCTGGCTGCCGCCGCCAGTGTCGGCCATCCGGGCCGGCAGCGGTGAGGTGTCCGCGCCCCTCGGTGTCGCTCCGAGCAGCAGCAGAGACGCGGAGACAAGGGTGACGACGATGCTTGGACGCATGGCTCAGACGGTAGACGGCGGCAGCGGCAACGGCAGCCCGGGTAGGCCATCCAGGCTCACCGCGATGTGGTCCTTCTTCTCGAAGTACGCGCTCAGTGAGGCATCGTCCTCGCGCGCGAAGCGCCTGCCGTGCAGGTCGCGGTCGTCGTCGTAGGCCATGCGGGGGACCGCGTAACCGCAGGAGTCCCGGACGAGTTCGGCGTGCACGACGATGATCGCCCGCAGGCCGTGCGGGCTGGGGTCGATGTCCGGGAAGCGGGCGAGCAGTTCCCGGAAGCGAGGGTCGTCGCGGAAGACCGCCTCGCCGCGGCCGTGCACCCGCACGATGTTCGGCGGGCCCTGGAACGCGCACCACATCAGGGTGATGCGGCCGTTCTCCCGCAGATGGGCGATGGTCTCCGCGCTGGAGCCGGCGAAGTCCAGGTACGCCACGGTGTGTTCGTCGAGCACCGCGAAGGAGCCCTTGAGGCCCTTGGGGGAGAGGTTGACCGTGCCGTCGCCCGCGAGCGGGGCGGTGGCGGTGAAGAAAAGGGGCTGTTCCTCGATGAACGTGCGGAGTCTGCCGTCTATGCGCTCGTAGGTCTTTCCCATACCGGTGAATTATCGGCGCGTTTACTTCGCATGTCTAAGCAATTCCGGGATCCGGACACCACTGTGGCCGCCCCGGCCGGCGCTGTACACGGGGCGGCCACAGCTGCCTGTCACGTCACTTGGTGAGCGTGCAGGCGGCCAGGGTGTCCAGGCCGGTCGGCTTGGCCGACGTACGGCCGATCGCGATCGCGATCCGGTCGACGGTCGACTTCCGCTTGTTCTCCAGGGGGCCGAGGATCGCGTTCTGCACGAAGTTCGGGCCGCCCTGGCCGACCGAGGTCCGGAGCCGCTTGTCGGCCTCGTCGATCTGAGTCTGGAGCAGGGTGAGGTTCCGGTCGACCTCCGTCTGCGCGGACGCGGGGATCGCCGGCAGCCGTGAGGCGACGTCGGGGCAGGTGATCGTGCCCGCCGCGGTGCTGCCGGTGCTCGTACCGGTGCTGCCGGTCGACTGCTGCCGGGTGGCCGCCGCACTCGGCGCGCCCGAGGCCGTGCCCGTCGCCGTACCGCTGCCCGTGCTGGTACCGGTCCCGGTCGCGTTGAGGGTGCACGGCGCCAGCGCGTCCAGGCCGGTCGGCTTGGCGGCCGTACGGCCGATCGCGGTGGCGATCCGGTTGACGGTCGCCACCCGCTTGTCCTTGAGGGGACCGAGGATCGCGTTGTTCACGAAGTTGGGCCCGCCCTGCCCCACCGTGTCGACAAGCCGCTTGTCGGCCTCCTGGATCTGCGTCTGGAGGAGGGTGAGGTTGCGGTCGACCTCGGCCTGCGCGGAGGCCGGGACCGCGGGCAGCTGCGAGGCGACGTCCGGGCAGGTGATCGTGCCGGGTGAGGCGGCGAGGGTGCGGGCGTTGCTCGTGCCGCTGCTCTTGTCGGGGGCCCCGGCGAGGCCGAGCCGGCGATGACCGCACCGGACAGCGCCACGGCGGTGGCACCGCCGATGAGCGCGACGCGACGCTTGTTGTACTTCGGAAGAGCCCTGGACATGCGGATGCCTCACTTGGGTCAGAGATGGATGTACCAGACGCGGCGCCGGCGCTCAGGCACGGGTACGGGAAAGCGGTTTCGATTGTTCAGAGCTCTTCCATGGATCCCCCGGCGCCCCGGAACGCTCCGGAAGGCCTCGGCGGACGGCGCGGATCGGATTGACGAATCATGCAGATCCCCGCATACTCATGCATAAGAAGCGGATGTGCATGTGGCTGTACATGAGGAGGGACCATGGCCGAGCGCGTCGTACTCGCCTACTCGGGCGGGCTGGACACCTCCGTCGCCATCGGCTGGATCGCCGAGGAGACGGGCGCCGAGGTCATCGCCGTCGCGGTGGACGTCGGCCAGGGCGGCGAGGACCTGGACGTCATCCGCAAGCGCGCCCTCGCGTGCGGCGCGGTCGAGGCCGAAGTCGCCGACGCCAAAGACGAGTTCGCCGAGGAGTACTGTCTCCCGGCGATCAAGGCCAACGCCCTCTACATGGACCGCTACCCGCTGGTCTCCGCGCTCTCCCGGCCGGCGATCGTCAAGCACCTCGTCGCCGCCGCTCGCCAGCACGGCGCCACGACGGTCGCCCACGGCTGCACAGGCAAGGGCAACGACCAGGTCCGCTTCGAGGCCGGCATCGTCGCCCTCGCCCCCGACCTCACCTGCATCGCCCCGGTCCGCGACTACGCGATGACCCGTGACAGGGCCATCGCCTTCTGCGAGGCGAAGGACCTCCCGATCGCGACCACCAAGAAGTCCCCGTACTCCATCGACCAGAACGTCTTCGGCCGCGCCGTGGAGACCGGCTTCCTGGAAGACATCTGGAACGGCCCGATCGAGGACATCTACGAGTACACCCAGAACCCGGCCACCCCGCGCGAGGCCGACGAGGTGATCGTCACCTTCGAGCGGGGTGCCCCGGTCGCGGTCGACGGCAGGCCCGTCACCGTGCTCCAGGCGATCCAGGAGCTCAACGAGCGCGCCGGCGCCCAGGGCGTCGGCCGGATCGACATGGTCGAGGACCGTCTGGTCGGCATCAAGTCCCGCGAGGTGTACGAGGCCCCGGGCGCCATAGCGCTCATCACGGCCCACCAGGAACTGGAGAACGTCGCCGTCGAACGCGAACTCGCCCGCTACAAGCGGCAGGTGGAGCAGCGCTGGGGCGAACTCGTCTACGACGGCCAGTGGTTCTCCCCGCTCAAGCGCGCCCTGGACGGCTTCCTCGACGAGGCGAGCCGGCATGTCACCGGCGACATCCGTATGACCCTGCAGGGCGGCCGCGCGGTGGTCACCGGCCGCCGCTCCGACTCCTCGCTGTACGACTTCAACCTCGCCACCTACGACACCGGCGACACCTTCGACCAGGCCGCGGCGAAGGGCTTCATCGACATCTACGGTCTGTCGTCCAAGATGGCGGCCAAGCGCGACCTGGCTTGAGCAGTAGCGTGACAACCGCCTCCTCACTCGCAGGTGGGGAGGCGGCGCCACATCCGTATCTCTCTAGGAGCAACGCAAGTGAGCAGCAACAGCGGTGACGTACGGCTCTGGGGCGGCCGTTTCGCCGACGGTCCCGCCGAGGCCCTGGCGAAGCTGTCCGCGTCCGTCCACTTCGACTGGCGGCTCGCGCCCTACGACATCGCCGGTTCACGTGCCCACGCGCGCGTGCTGCACAAGGCGGGCCTGCTCACCGAGGACGAACTCCAGCGCATGATCGCCGGCCTCGACCAGCTGGAGGCCGATGTCGCCGACGGCTCCTTCGTGGGCACGATCGCCGACGAGGACGTCCACACGGCTCTGGAACGCGGCCTCCTGGAGCGCCTCGGCCCCGACCTCGGCGGCAAGCTCCGCGCGGGCCGCTCCCGCAACGACCAGGTAGCGACCCTCTTCCGTATGTACCTGCGCGACCACGCCCGGACGATCGGCGGTCTGATCGCCGACCTCCAGGACGCCCTGATCGGCCTCGCGGAGGCCCACCCGGACGTGGCCATGCCCGGCCGCACCCACCTCCAGCACGCCCAGCCGGTCCTCTTCGCCCACCATGTCCTGGCCCACGTCCAGTCCCTGTCCCGGGACGCGGAGCGGCTGCGCCAGTGGGACGAGCGCACGGCCGTCTCCCCGTACGGCTCCGGCGCGCTCGCCGGTTCCTCGCTCGGCCTGGACCCGGAGTCGGTCGCCAAGGACCTCGGCTTCGAGCACGGCAGCGTCGGCAACTCCATCGACGGCACGGCCTCCCGCGACTTCGTCGCCGAGTTCGCCTTCATCACCGCGATGATCGGTGTGAACCTCTCCCGGATCGCGGAGGAGATCATCATCTGGAACACGAAGGAGTTCTCGTTCGTGACCCTGCACGATGCCTTCTCCACAGGCTCGTCGATCATGCCCCAGAAGAAGAACCCGGACATCGCGGAGCTGGCGCGCGGCAAGTCCGGCCGCCTGATCGGCAACCTGACCGGCCTCATGGCCACGCTGAAGGCCCTGCCCCTCGCCTACAACCGCGACCTGCAGGAGGACAAGGAGCCGGTCTTCGACTCCTGCGACCAGCTGGAGGTCCTGCTCCCCGCCTTCACCGGCATGATGGCCACCCTCACGGTCAACCGTGAGCGCATGGAGGAACTGGCCCCGGCCGGCTTCTCCCTCGCCACCGACATCGCGGAGTGGCTGGTCAAGCAGGGCGTACCGTTCCGCGTCGCCCACGAGGTGGCGGGGGAGTGCGTGAAGGCGGCGGAGGCCGAGGGCAAGGAACTGGACCAGCTGACGGACGAGCAGTTCGCGAAGATCTCCGCCCACCTGACGCCGGAGGTGCGGTCGGTCCTGAACGTGCCGGGCGCGCTGGCTTCCCGCAACGGCCGCGGTGGCACGGCGCCGGGCGCGGTGGCGATCCAGCTGGCGGAGGTCAAGGCGGACGTGGCCCAGCAGCACGGGTGGGCGGACGCAAAGAAGTAGAACTGTTCAGGCCCCCGAGGGACAGCGCCCCGAAAGGGGCGCGGTGAACCGCGCGAACGACCACCACGCACCCGCACCCGGCAATGCACCGCACGCCCCGAGCTGAACGGCGAACCAAAGGTCATCGCGGGTTACGTTGGTCAATAGCCCAACGCAGCCGACCGAAACGGAGCCCGCGATGCCCTTCGCCCGCCTCGCGACCGCGACCACGCCGACCTGCCACATCGGCCTCGGCCTCGCCGCGGTCGGCCGCCCCGGCTACATCAACCTCGGCCGCGAAGAGGACCTCGGCGAGGACCGCAGCGTCGCAGCCCTCCGCACCCGCACGCACGAACTCCTCGACGCCGCCTACGCCCAGGGCGTCCGCTACTTCGACGTGGCCCGCTCCTACGGCCGCTCCGAGGAGTTCCTCGCCGACTGGCTGAACGCCCGCCCCGACGCCGCCGACGTGGTCGTCGGCAGCAAATGGGGCTACACCTACACGGCCGGCTGGACCACGGACGCCGAGAAGCACGAGGTCAAGGACCACAGCGTCCAGACGTACGACCGTCAGCGCGCCGAGACCGCCGAGCTCCTGGGCGACCACCTCGACCTCTACCAGATCCACTCGGTGACCCCGGACAGCCCGGCCCTCACCGACAAGGAACTGCACGCCCGCCTCGCGGAAGCGGCGTCCGCCGGTCTCACCGTCGGCTTCTCCACGAGCGGCCCCGCCCAGGCCGACGCCATCCGCGCCGCCCTCGCCGTGACCGTCGACGGCGAGCCACTCTTCGGTACCGTCCAGTCGACGTACAACGCCCTGGAGACCTCGGCGGGAGCCGCTCTCGCCGAGGCGCACGACGCCGGGCTGACGGTGATCGTGAAGGAGGGCATGGCCAACGGCCGCCTGGCCGAGCCGCACGCCCCCGGCGTGCTGCGGGCCGTGGCCGAGGAGACCGGCCTCGGCTGCGACGCCGTCGCCCTCGCCGTCGTACTGCGTCAGCCCTGGACCGGAGTCGTCCTCTCCGGCGCGGCGACCATCACCCAGCTCGCCTCCAACCTGCACGCGGCCGCGGTCGATCTCGGCGAGGACCAGCTGAACCGCCTCGCCACCCTGGTCGAGGACCCGCAGGCCTACTGGGAGCGACGCGGCAGCCTGCCCTGGCACTGACGCGAGACACCCCTGACCAGCCTCTCGTGAGTCACGCATGCCCAGCGTGAGACAAAGTTGTCTCATATGACCTACCCTTGTCTCATGGCCCTCGACCGTGAGCAGGTGCTGCGCAGCGCAGCCGCCCTGCTGACCCGTAAATCCACCGCGACCATGGACGAGGTCGCCAAGGCCGCCGGGATCAGCCGGGCCACCCTGCACCGGCACTTCGCCGGGCGGGACGCGCTCGTCCGCGCGCTGGAGGCGCTCGGCATCGAGGAGTGCGAGGCCGCCCTGGACGCGGCCCGCCTGGACGAGGGCCCGGCGGCCGACGCCGTCCACCGCCTGGTCCGGGAGATCGAACAGGCCGCCGGCCTGCTGGCCTTCCTCTACACCGAGAACCAGCTGTTCGAGGGCGAGCAGCAGAACCAGGGCTGGACCCGTATCGACGACCGCATCGCGGCCCTCTTCAGACGCGGCCAGCAGAGTGGCGAGTTCCGTATCGATCTCACGCCGGCCTGGCTCACCGAGGCGCTGTACGGCCTGCTGGCCTCCGGCGCCTGGGCGGTGACGGAGGGCAGGGTCGCCCCCAAGGACTTCACCCACATGATCGTCGGGCTGTTGCTCGGCGGCGCACGACGAAGAGAGGAATCATGACCAGCACCCTGCAGCCGGCCTTCGCGACGGAGGCGGACAAGCGCCCGGGCCGTTGGGCCGCGCTTACGGTGCTGGTGCTGGCCGTGCTCCTGGTGGCCGTCGACGCGACCGTCCTCGGACTCGCGACCCCCTACATCAGCGAAGACCTCGGGCCCTCCGGCACCCAGCTGCTCTGGATCGGTGACGTCTACTCGTTCGTCATCGCCGGCCTGCTGGTCTCCATGGGCAGCCTCGGCGACCGCATCGGCCGCAAGCGGATCCTGCTCGGCGGCGCGACGGCGTTCGGCGCGATATCCGCCCTGAACGCCTACGCGACCACCCCCGGGATGATGATCGCGGCCCGCGCCCTGCTGGGCGTCGCGGGCGCCACCCTGATGCCGGCCACCCTCGCCCTGATCCGCAACCTCTTCCACGACCCGCGCGAACGCAGCCTCGCCGTCGGCATCTGGGGTGCCACCGCCTCCGCCGGTACGGCCGTCGGCCCGATCGCGGGCGGCTTCCTGCTCGAACACTTCTGGTGGGGCTCGGTCTTCCTCATCAACCTGCCGGTGATGGTGGTCCTGGTCCTCGTCGGCGTCAGGACGCTCCCCGAGTCCCGCAACCCCGACCCCGGCCCCTGGGACCTGATCAGCGTCGTCCTGTCGCTGATCGGCATGATCGCGGTCGTGTACGCGGTCAAGGAGGCCGCGACCCACGGCCTCACCGCGGTCACCGCGGCCGCCGCCCTGCTCGGCACCACGGCCCTCTACGGCTTCGTCCGCCGCCAACTCACCATGCCCAAGCCCCTGCTGGACATACGGCTGTTCCGTCGGCGCGGCTTCAGCGGGGCGGTCCTCGCCGACCTGCTGACCGTGCTCGGCATGTCGGGCCTGGTGTTCTTCCTCTCCCAGTACCTGCAACTGGTCCAGGGCAGGCACCCGTTCGAGGCGGGCCTGGCCGAACTCCCCGCCGCCGTGGGCGCGGTGGCGGCAGGCCTGGTGGCCGGCCGGGCGGCCCGCCGCTCCTCGGTACGGGCGGTGGTCTCCGGCGGCCTGGCGGCCGTCGGTGTGGCCCTCGCGGCCCTGACCACGTTCTCGCAGTCCACCGGCTACCCGATCCTCGGCGCCGCCCTCCTGGTGGTCGGCGTCGGCGCGGGCTTCTCCTTCACGGTGACGGCGGACGTCATCCTCTCCAGCGTCCCCAAGGACCAGGCCGGCGCCGCCTCGGCGGTCTCCGAGACGGCGTACGAACTGGGCGCGGCCCTGGGCATCGCCCTGCTCGGCTCGATCGTGATGGGCGTCTACCGCGGCTTCCCGGCCCCGGCGGGCACCCCGGCCGGCGCCCACGAATCCCTGGGCGCGGCGGTGCAGGCATCGACGGCCATGCCGCCCCGCACGGCGACCGTGATGCTGACGGCGGCACGGGACTCCTTCGTCCACGGTCTGCACCTGGCGTCGGGCGCGGGCGCCGTGGTCCTCCTGGCGACGGCGCTGGTGGCCTGGTTCCTGCTGAAGGGGCAGAAGCCGGAAGGCGCCGCGTAGGCATAGCGCCTCACTTCTTGTAACCGAGCACCGTCATCATCCCGCTCTCCGAGTGGTACTGGTTGTGACAGTGCAGCATCCACAACCCGGGATTGTCGGCGTCGAAGTCGAGCACCAGCTTGCGGTGCGGCAGCACGATCGTCGTGTCCTTCCGGGCACCCGCCGAGTCCAGCCCGGTGACCGAGAACGTGTGCCCGTGCAGATGCATCGGATGCCACATGTCGGTCGCGTTGATGAGCGTCATCCGCACCCGCTCACCGGCCCGCACCGCATGCCGCTGCCGCACGTCGTACGGCTTGTGGTCGAACCCCCAGTCGTACTTCTGCATCGTGCCCGTGATCCTGATCCGCAGGTCGCGGTCGGGCACCCGGTCGTCCATGGCGACGGAGTCGGCCGGCAGCAGACGGCGCGCCGGCACGATCTCGCCGTCCAGCTCGCTCGGGTAGACATCCGGCGCCGGAAGATTTCTTCCTTTGTCGGTGCGGAGGATCGCGAGTGCCTTGCCCTTCTTGCCCTCGGCGAGTGCGACGAGCGGGAAGACACCGTCCTTGGCTGTGACGAGGACGTCGTACCGCTCAGCCATGCCGATGAGCAGCGCGTCGGTGTTCCTGTGCTGCACGGGGTAGCCGTCGGTGTGGGTGACGGTCATGGCGTGGCCGCCGAGCGCGACCCGGAAGGCCGTCTCGGAACCCGCGTTGATGAGGCGGATCCGGACGCGGTCGCCGGGGCGGCATCGGAAGACGGAGGGGTCGGTGAGCAGGCGCCCGTTGGCCAGGTAGTGGGGATAGGCGACGTTGCCGCCCTCACCGTGGAGCATGCGGCTGTGGGAGTCGCGCAGCACCCGGTCGGGGCCCAGCCGCTTCCCGGACCTGGACGGTGCCGCGGAGGCGCTCGCCGACCCGCGCGGGCTCGCGCTGCCGTGGCCGGGGCCCATCCCCATCCCCATCCCCATCCCCATGGAGCCGCCCGGCTTGAGCTGGTCGAGCACCTTGTTGGGGGTGGAGCCCCCGATGCCGTCGACCCAGTCGTCCAGGACGACGATCCACTCCTTGTCGTAGGCGAGGGGCTCCTTCGGGTCGTCGACGATGAACGGCGCGTACAGGGCACGGTCGGGCTGCATGTCGACGTGCGAATGGAACAGATAGGTGCCCGGGTGGGGGGCGACGAAGCGGTAGACGAAGTCCGTCCCCGGCGCGATGCCGGGCTGGGTCAGGTCCGGGACGCCGTCCATGTCGCAGCGCAGCCGCACCCCGTGGGCGTGCAGTGTGGTCTTCTCGGTCAGCCGGTTGCTGAGGGTCAGGCTCAGGACCTCACCGGCGGTGACGCGGACCAGCGGACCCGGCACCGACTCGTTGTACGCCCAGCTGTGCACCGACCGCCCGCCCAGGTCCAGCATGCTCTCGGCGGCCGTGAACGTGACCATGCGGACGGGGCCGGAGCCACGCTTCCGCTCGGCCGCGAGCACCTCTGGATCCGACGGGTTGACAAACCCCTTGGGCCCCTGCGGGACGAATGCCGCGGTACCGGCCGTGTGTTGCGGGCCGGAGCGGGACTGGGGTCCGGAGTCGGAACAGGCGGCCAGGAGCCCTGCGCCTGCGGCAGCGAACGGAGCACGGAGCAGGGTACGCCGAGAAGGTTTCTGCATGTCTGAATAAGACATGCTGTGTGCTCATATGGCCGGTAAATGCAAAGGAATGGCCGAAGTGTCGGGCCAGATTCCACCGCCAGGCGGACGTGGACGGATGTCAGGCGGATGGCAGACAGACGGGCACGGACCCCCGGTCCGTGCCCGTCCGCCGAAAGGGTGTCAGGCGGCCTTCGCCTTGGTGGCGTACATGTCCACGTACTCCTGCCCGGACAGCCGCATCACCTCGGCCATCACCGAGTCCGTCACGGCCCGCAGCACATAGCGGTCCCGGTCCATCCCCTCGTACCGGGAGAACTCCATGGCCTCGCCGAACCGGACGGTGACCTTGCCGGGCCGCGGGATGCCCGCGCCGCCCGGCTGCAGCTTGTCCGTGCCGATCATCGCGAAGGGGACCACCGGCGCGCCGGTCATCAGCGTCAGCCGAGCGATGCCGGTACGGCCCCGGTACAGCCGGCCGTCGGGGGAGCGGGTGCCCTCCGGGTAGATCCCGAAGATCTTGCCCTCGTCCAGGATCCGCTTGCCGGTCATCAGTGCGGCGACACCGCCGCCGGCGCCGTCCCGGTCCACCGGGATCAAGCCGACGCCGGTGAAGAACCAGGCCATCAGCCGGCCCTTGAAGCCCTTCCCGGTGACGTATTCGTCCTTGCCGATGAAGAACACCTGCCGCCTGGTCACCAGGGGCAGCACGACCGAGTCGATGAAGGTGAGGTGGTTGCCGGCGAGGATGACCGGACCGTCCCCCGGGATGTGCTCCACGCCCTCCACCTGGGGGCGGAACATCAGGCGCATGATCGGTCCGAGCACTGCCTTGATGAGCGCGAAGCGGGACAACGCGTCCTCCGATGCCGAGGGTCGGTATGAGTCTGTGCAGGTGAGGACATTACTCGCGGCTCCCGGGCAAGCGCACATCGGGTACGGCCGGTTCACCGAGGTCTTACGCACTGTTGACGCTGCTTTACCTGCGGCGCCGCCCAGGAGACAGCTCGCGCCGAGGCCCCGACGATGTGACGGAAGTCGCCGACGGGCCGTCATGACTCGCCGTCCATCAGCCATACGGCGTCATCCGACCGTTGGGTCGGCGGTCTCCCGTCGGTCACGTCCGCGGTCCTACGATCAGCCGGCATCGAAGGGCGAAGGTCAGGAGAGCGCTCATGGACACGAACGACTCGAACGAGCGGACGCAGGTGAACGGTACGACCGGACGGCGGGCACTGCTCGGTGCCGCGGTCCTCGGCGCCGGCGGAGCGGTCCTCGGACTGCCCGGCGCCGCCAGAGCGGCCGAGGCCAAGCAGGCCGGTCACGGCAACGGCGGCCTGAAGAGCCTGCCCAAGCCGACGGTCATCGGCCACCGCGGCGCCAGCGGCTACCGCCCGGAGCACACCTTCGGGTCCTACAACCTGGCCCTCGACCTCGGCGCCGACATCGTCGAGGCCGGCGACCTGGTCCCCACCAAGGACGGCCACCTGGTCTGCCGCCACGAGCCGGAGATCGGCGGCACCACGGACGTCGCCGACCACAAGGAGTTCGCCGACCGCAAGACCACCAAGGTCCTCGACGGCGTCCCCACCACCGGCTGGTTCACCGAGGACTTCACGCTCGCCGAGCTGAAGACGCTGCGCGCGATCGAGCGCATCCCGGCCAACCGCCCGCACAACACGCTCTACAACGGCCGCTGGGAGATCCCCACCTTCGAGGAAGTCCTCAAGTGGCAGGACGAGCAGACCCGCAAGCGCGGCAAGCAGGTCTGGATCTACCCCGAGACCAAGCACCCCACCTACTTCCGCAAGCTGGGCCTCGGTCTTGAGGAGCGGGTCGCCAAGCTGCTGCGCAAGTACGGCAAGGACAAGCGGAACTCGCCGGTCATCCTGCAGTCCTTCGAGCCGACCAGCATCCAGCGCCTGAACACCCTGGTCGACAACCCGCTGGTCGTGCTGCTCTCCGCGGCGAGCACCCAGCCCTACGACTTCGTCGCGACCGGCGACCCGCGCACCGTCGCCGACCTGATCACGCCGAAGGGCCTCCGGGAGATCGCCGGCTACGCGCAGGGCATCGGCCCGACCCTCGACCTGGTCATCCCGAAGGACGCCAACGGCGACTTCACCAAGCCGAGCACGCTGGTCACGGACGCGCACAAGGTGGGCCTGATCCTGCACCCCTACACCATGCGCAACGAGAACCCGTTCCTGCCGCCGGCCTACCGCAAGGGCAGCGACGCGGACGCCTACGGCGACGTCTTCCCCGTCTTCCAGACCTACTTCGAGACCGGCATCGACGGCGTCTTCTCGGACAACGCCGACACCGCGATCCTGGCCCGCGACGCCTTCGTCAACGGCTGAGCCCCCGCACCCCGTTCGGGGTGTCTCCCGGCCGCCCCGGCAACCCGCCCCGGGGCGGCCGCGTCGTTCCGCACATGACGCACGACCTGGTTGCCACTCTGGGCCCCCTGCTGACCGCGGAGGCCTCGGCCGAGGCATATGCCTCCGGGAGCGATGCAGCCGATCTGGAACAGACCGTCTGGCTCCTCCTCCTGGAGCGGCTGGAGACCCACGGCCCGCCACGGGCCCCCGAGGACTGGCTGCGCAGAGCCGTCCGCGCCGAGTCCCGCCGCACCCGCCGTACGACACGTCATGAACGCCCCTACGGCACCGAACCCACCGACCACACCGCCCCCACGCCCGAACAGCGCGCCCTCGACACCGCCCACCACCGCGCCCTGCGCGAGGCGGTGGCCCGCCTCCCCGGCCGCTGCCCCCGCCTCCTTGAGGCCCTGTTCTCCCCGAAGGACCTGACATACCGGGAGATCGCGGGGGAGTTGGGTATCTCACAGGGCAGCCTGGGGCCGGAACGTTCCAGATGTCTGGGATGTCTGCGCCGATTGTTGACGCCGGAGGTTGCGTCCCGCGAAGCGCGGGGATAGGAGTGAGAACGACAGGCGATCAGGTGAGCGGGAGGCGTGCGCACATGGGCATGAGCGTGACCATCTCGGTGGCGACCGAGCAGGACGCAGAGCAGATCTTCAGGCTCCAGTACCTGTGCTTCCAGAGCGAGGCGGCGCTGTACGGCAACTACCGCATCGACCCGCTCGTCCAGAGCCTCGACTCGGTCCGCCAGGAGCTCTCCTCCGACTGCGTCTTCGTCGCCCGCCTCGGCGAGGAGGTCGTCGGCTCGGTCCGCGGCTCGGTCATCGAGGACGGCGCGGCCGCCATCGGCAAGCTCTGCGTGCACCCCCGCCTCCAGGGCCACGGCATCGGCGCGAGGCTGCTGCGCGCGGCGGAGGCGGCCCTGGAAGGAGAACGCGGAGCCAAGAAGTTCCGCCTGTTCACCGGCCACCGCAGCGAGGGCAACCTCCGCCTGTACCGCCGGGTCGGCTACGAAACGGTAGGCACATCGGAAGGCCAGGACGGAGTACTGATGATCGTCCTGGAAAAGCCGGCCGGCACTTATGCAACGACGGCCTGACCTTTCAGCGCCCTGAACTGAAGCGCCCCGAAAGGCGCGCGGGGTGTGTTTGATTTGCGGCTGCCGCCGCGTGGGCGCGACAAGCCACGACGCACCGGCTGCCGCACCCGCTCCTCAGGCCGTTCCCCGCTGGGCGCCCTTGCGCAACCAGTACAGGGCGGAAAGCGGCAGCAGCACGGGAATGAACACGTACCCCATGCCGAAGTCCGACCACACGGTCGCATCGGGGAAAGCTGACGGATCGACCGACGTCCACGTGCCGACCGTCAGCACCCCCACCAACTCCGCCGCACAACACACCACGGCGACCCTGCGCGCAGCTTCGCCGCCCCGCACCAGCGTGTACGTGATGAATCCGTACACCACACCCGCGACCGCCGACAGCGAGTACGCCAGCGGCGCCCGGCCGAACTCGGTGGCGATCTGGTACGCGGACCGCGACACCGCCCCGACGACCATCACGCCGTAGAACCAGACAAGCAGCGTGCCCGGCCCGCTGGTGAGCCGCTTCGGCTTCTCTTCCCGTTCCGCGACGGTCATCTCACCCTCCCCAGATGTCATAGAGCCGCACCTCCAGCACGGCCAGCACCACACCGCCCGCGGCGACCGTCACGGAACCCCACCGGGTCCGCTCGGCGAGCGACATGAACCCCGCGGCCGGGACGCACGCGAACGCCCCCAGCAGATACGCCACGAAGATCGTCGTCCCCTGGTCCGGTTTCTCGCCCCGCGCCAGCAGCACGATCCCTGCCACCAGCTGGATCACCGCCAGCACCGTCACCACGGCCATCCCGATGAAGTGCCAGTCCTTCGTCGGCTGATCCCGGTACGCGGCCCAGCCGCACCACGCGGCCAGCAGCAGCGCGGCGACTCCGGTCACCAGCAGCAGGGCATTGAGCATGCGGTGACCTTATTACGGCGGAAACAGCCCGGCGCCGTCGCCCCTGCCGTACGCCGTAGGGTCTGGACCATGACGTTCCAGACGATCCACGCGCAAGCGCTGCTCTTCGACAACGACGGCACCCTGGTCTCCTCCCTCGACTCCGTGGACCGCTGCTGGACCCGCTGGGCCGCCGAGTACGGAATCACCCCCGAGGCCTTCGCCCGCGTCGAACTGCACGGCCGCCCCGCCGCCGAGATCGTCGCCGACCTGCTCCCCGCCCACCTCGTCCCGGAGGCCGTCGCCCGGGTCGAGCAGCTGGAGGTGGAGGACGTCCCCCACGGCGGCGTCCGGCTGCTCCCCGGCACCGCCGCCCTCCTCGACTCCCTCCCCGCCGACCGCTGGGCCGTCGTCACCTCCGCCACCCGCCGTCTGGCCGAGGCCCGCCTGGACGCGGTCGGGATACGCCCGAAGACGCTGATAGCCGCCGACGACATCACCCGTGGCAAGCCGGACCCCGAGCCCTATCTCCTCGCCGCCCGCCGGCTGGGCGTCGACCCCGCCCGGTGTGTGGTCTTCGAGGACGCCCCGGCCGGGCTCCAAGCGGGCCGCGCCGCCGGGATGACCACCGTGGCGTTGGCCACAACCCACCGGGCGCACGAGCTGGACGCGGATCTCGTGGTGCACGATCTCTCGGCCCTGTCGGCGCTGGTCACGGACCACGTCGTGGCGATCTCGGCGCGCGGCTGACGGACGTCCGCCGCTGTCCAGCATGCGGACAGCGGCGGTCTGTCAGGACCGTACGTCTGGTTTACTGATCGCATGACCACGACGAGCGACCGCACCCCTGCGACCGAGGCGACCATGACGCCCGGTGCTCGTTGTATGTGTCGAATGTGCGCCTTCTGAGGGCCCCCGCACCACCCAGAGAGCCTCGCGCCCCGAAGCGAGCCGCCGCGGCCTGTCCGTACGCCGTGAGCCGTATGTGACCCGGCTGCCCCGCGCACACTTTCCCTCCCGTACCAGGGCACACCCACGCCCGCGTACTCAACAGTGATGGAATCCCAGTGATCACGACAACGGGCCTGACAAAGATCTATCGGTCCCACCGCTCCCACGGCCGCGAGGTCACCGCCCTCGACGGTGTCGATCTGCACGTCCGCGAGGGCGAGGTGTACGGCGTCATCGGCCAGTCCGGCGCCGGCAAGTCATCGCTCATCCGCTGCGTCAACCTCCTTGAGCGTCCCACCGCGGGCACCGTGACGGTCGACGGCCAGGACCTCACCGCCCTCGCCGGACGCGGCCCCCGGGCCGGCAAGGAGCTGCGGCAGGCCCGCAGCCGTATCGGCATGGTCTTCCAGCACTTCAACCTGCTCTCCTCCCGCACCGTCCAGGACAACGTCGAGCTACCGCTCGAAATCCTCGGCACGTCGGGGAAGGAACGTTCCCGCAAGGCGCTGGAGCTGCTCGACCTCGTCGGCCTCGCCGACAAGGCGAAGGCCTACCCGGCCCAGCTCTCCGGCGGTCAGAAGCAGCGCGTCGGCATCGCCCGCGCACTCGCCGGCGACCCCAAGGTGCTGCTCTCCGACGAGGCCACCAGCGCCCTCGACCCGGAGACCACCCGCTCCATCCTCCAACTGCTGCGCGACCTGAACCGGCAGCTGGGCCTGACAGTCCTGCTCATCACGCACGAGATGGACGTGGTGAAGTCGATCTGCGACTCGGCCGCCCTCATGGAGAAGGGGCGCATCGTCGAGTCCGGGACCGTCAGCGAGCTGCTCGGCAGCCCCGGGTCGGAGCTGGCCGCTGCGCTGTTCCCGGTCGGCGGCGAGGCCTCCGGCGACGACCGCACCGTCCTCGACGTCACCTTCCACGGCGAGGCCGCCACCCAGCCGGTCATCTCCCAGCTCTCCCGCACCTACAACATCGACATATCGATCCTCGGCGCCGCCATCGACACCGTCGGCGGCCTCCAGATCGGCCGGATGCGCATCGAACTGCCCGGCCGCTACGAGGACAACGTGGTGCCCGTCGGCTTCCTGCGCGAACAGGGCCTGCAGATCGACGTACTGGGCCAGGAGCCCGCGCCCGTGAAGGAAGGTGCCAAGTGACCTGGACTGACTGGTCTGCGATGCAGCCGCTGCTGTCCCAGGCGTGTTGGGACACGCTCTACATGGTCGGCTGGTCCACGCTGATCGCCGTCGTCGGCGGACTCCCGCTCGGCGTCCTGCTCGTCCTGACCGACCGCGGCGGACTGCTGCAGAACGTGCTGGCCAACAAGGTCATCGGGCAGATAGTGAACGTCGCCCGGTCGATGCCGTTCATCATCCTCATGGTCGCGCTGATGAACTTCACCCGCTCCATCACGGGGACGACCATCGGCCGCGAGGCCGCCATCGTGCCGCTGGCGATCGGTGCGATTCCCTTCTTCGCGCGCCTGGTCGAGACGGCTGTCCGCGAAGTGGACGGCGGGCTGGTCGAGGCCGTGCAGTCGATGGGCGGCAACACCTGGACCGTCGTACGGAAGGTCCTGGTACCGGAGTCCCTGCCCTCGCTCATCTCCTCCACCACGACCACGATCGTCGCGCTCATCGGCTACTCGGCCATGGCCGGCACGGTCGGCGCCGGCGGCCTCGGCGACATCGCCATCCGCTACGGCTACCAGCGCTTCGAGACCGAGCTGATGTGGATCACTGTGGCGATCCTCGCCGTCGTCATCTCCGCCATCCAGTTCGCCGGCGACTACGCGGCCCGCTCCCTGCACCGCCGCGGCGGCCAGTCCGGCCCGGCGCCGAAGCTGCGGCTGCTGAAGACCTCCACGGCCACCAGCAAGACCGTCTGAGCCCCGGCACCCTCTCAGAATTCCCCGCACCACCCATCGCGGGGGCGCTCCACCCTTAAGGAAAGGCACTTTTCGTGCGTAACACCGCCAAGCTCACCACCGCCGTCCTCGCCGCCGGAGCCCTCACCTTCGGGCTCACCGCCTGCGGCTCGGGCACGGACTCCGCCTCCGGCTCCTCCGACTACAGCGGACCGCTGGTCGTCGCCGCGAGCCCGACCCCGCACGCCGAGATCCTGAACTACGTCAAGGACCACCTGGCGAAGAAGGCCGGACTCGACCTGCAGGTCAAGGAGTTCCAGGACTACATCGTGCCGAACACGGCGACCGAGGACGGCTCGGTGGGCGCCAACTACTTCCAGAACCAGCCCTACCTCGACGACTTCAACAAGAAGCGGGGCACCCACGTCGTGCCCGTGGTCACGGTGCACCTGGAGCCGCTCGGCCTCTACTCCCACAAGGTCAAGAGCGCCGACGCGCTGAAGAGCGGTGCGACCGTCGCCGTCCCGAACGACGCCGTGAACGAGGCGCGCGCCCTCAAGCTGCTCGCCGCCAACGGACTCATCACCCTCAAGGACGGCGCCGGCAGCGAGGCGACCCCGCAGGACATCGCCAAGAACCCCAGGAACCTCCAGTTCAAGGAGGTCGAGGCGGCCCAGACCGCGCGCTCCCTGGACGACGTGGACGCCGCGGTGATCAACGGCAACTACGCCATCTCGGCCGGCATCAAGCCCGCCAAGGACGCCCTCGTCCTGGAGTCCGCGAAGAACAGCCCGTACGGCAACTTCCTCGCGGTGAAGAAGGGCAACGAGAAGGACCCGCGGGTGAAGAAGCTCGCCAAGCTCCTCACGTCGCCCGAGGTCAAGAAGTTCATCGAGGACAAGTACCAGGGGTCGGTCGTCCCGTCCTTCTGACGGCACGTATACGGCGTATCGCCACGCACGGGGTCCACTCGCTCACCGCGGGTGGACCCCGTCGTGCGGTTCAGTGGTTTCATGCTGCATGCTGGGCAGTTCGCAGGCCCTGAAGGATTTCCGAAGGTTACGGAGTGGCGCATGACTAGCACCTTCCCCAACATCTCCATCAGCACGGAGCGGTTGGTGCTGCGTCCCCTCGACGAGGACGACGTGCCCGCCCTGGCCGAGATGATGACCGACGAGCAGGTCGCGGCCTGGACCGACGTGCCCCAGCCCTTCACCGAGGAAGCGACCCGGCACTGGATCACCGAGTACGCCCCCTCCGAGCGCACCGAGGGCCAGGGCCTCGACCTCGCGGTCACCGAGTTCCTCACCCAGCGCCTGGTCGGCGTCATCCAGCTCACCAAGACCAACTGGCACATCCGGTCGACCGAGTTGTCGTACATCATCGCCCCCTGGGCCCGCGGCGAGGGCTATGCCTCAGAGGCCGCGCTCGCCACCGCCCACTGGCTCTTCGGCGACCAGAAGTTCGAACGTATCGAGATCCGCACCGCCGCCGCCAACACGGCCTCCCAGCAGGTGGCCCAGAAGATCGGCTGTATCAGCGAGGGCGTGCTGCGCAACGCCTGTATAGTCCACGTCCGCACCGAGGACGGCACCTGGGCGGACGTGCGCACCGACTTCATCGTGTGGAGCCTGCTCCCGGAGGACCTGGAAGGCGCGGGCGAGGAACTCGCCGAAAGCGGTGGCTTCGCCTCCTGGAACTGACGCCGACGGGAGGCGCCCCGCCGCGCGTCGGACAACTCCACCAGGTACTCTCACGGAGCCCGCCCACGGGCCCGGACTCTGACGACCTGCGAAATCCCTGGAGACTGACGACGATGGCCGACCGGGTCACGGTGATCGGCTGGGACGGCTCGCCCCTGAACGCCGCGGCACGCGGCGCGCTCGGCGCCGCCACGCTCGTCGCGGGCGCGGCCCACCATCTGGCCCTCCCCGAGGTACCGCACGGTGCCGAACGCATCCGCCTCGGCAGCGTCGCCCTCGCCGCCCGCCGCATCGCCGGCCACCGCGGCACCGCGGTGGTGCTCGCCGACGGCGACCCCGGCTTCTTCGGTGTCGTACGGACGCTGCGCGCGCCCGAGTTCGGCCTGGAGGTCGAGGTGGTCCCCGCCGTCTCCTCGGTGGCCGCCGCCTTCGCCCGCGCCGGCATGCCCTGGGACGACGCCCAGGTGGTCGTCGCACACCGGCGCACCCTGCGACGCGCGGTGAATGTGTGCCGCGCCCACACCAAGGTCGCCGTCCTCACCTCACCCGGCGCCGGCCCCGCCGAACTCGGCCTGCTGATGGAGGGCGTCCACCGCACCTTCGTCATCTGCGAGGAACTCGGCACCGACCGCGAGCAGGTCAGCGTCGTCACCTCCGACAAGGCCGCCGACCACACCTGGCGCGACCCCAACGTCGTCATCGTCATCGGCGGCCCGGCCGGACCGGTGGCGACGGGCGAGGGCACCGGCTGGATCGCCGGCCGTGACCCGGCGGCCGGTCCGCGCGGCTGGGTGCAGCCCGACGCGGAGTACGGCGACGGAGCCCCGCTCGGCGAAGGGGAAACGGATCTGCTCCGGGCCGCCCAACTCGCCCGGCTGGGGCCCCGGGTGGGGGACCTCGTCTGGGACATCGGCTGCGGCAGCGGCGCGTTCGCCACCGAGGCCGCGCGCGCCGGAGCCGCCGTCATCGCCGTCGACCGGGACCTCGCGGCCTGCGTCCGCAGCGAGGCGGCCGCCCGCAAGTTCGGGGTCCAGCTCCACATCGTGCACGGCAGCGCGCCCCATGTACTGGAGAACCTGCCCGAGCCCGATGTCGTCCGGGTCGGCGGCGGGGGAGCCGCCGTGGTCACCGCGGTCGCCGACCGCCGCCCGCAGCGCATCGTCACCCATGCCGCCACCCGCGACGCTGCCGAACTCATCGGGCGCGACCTGACCGAGCACGGATATCAGGTCGAGTGCGCCCTCCTGCAGTCCGTCGAACTCGACACCAGGGCCTGGACGGAGACCGAGCGGAACGTCGCGTTCCTGCTCAGCGGAGTTCTTCCTGGGCGCGCCCCGTGATCCTGTTGTCATACTGCGCGCGGTAGGCTGGCCGATCGCTGCACCGCACCGGTGGCCCGGAAATTCGTTCGTCAATATCCGGAAAACGCGCTCCTTTTGGGGCAGGTGTGGTACGGCAGAACCGGGGACGCGCAACGTGGCGCAGTCCACAGCGGGCTGTCGCGGATCACGCTGTCGCGACGGTCGAACGGCCGGGACAATGCCACTGAATGGCTTTGTCGCCTTTTCCGGCGGGTCGTTCGTGCCGCTGGGCACGCACGCTCGTTCTTCACTGCGGGGCGGTCGGTGCGCCGTCCCGGGTGAGCTGGTCGTAGAAGGCACTAACCGATGGGCGAGGGGTACGCATGACGGACACCGGCCAGGTCCCGGGCGAGGGACTGCCGGAGAGCGCAGGCATGGTGGAACAGCCTGGCGTTCCCGCGCACGGGGCGTACACCTACCTCTCCGAGTCGCCCGCCGAGGACGAAGATCTGCTGCTGCCCGGCGCCCAGGGCGCCTGGGGCAACGAGGTGCCGCCGCCGGCTCCGGAACCGGTCGTCGAGACCGTCCACGAGCCCGGCCCGCACGAGACGGACGGCCGGGACAGCGGCTCGGTCGACCTCACCGCCGTCCGGCTGCCCAATTCGGTACCGGGGTCCCCAATCCTCTCCGTGCCCCACGACCCCACGGCCGCCCCGGCCCCGCGCCGCCCGCTGCACCTCGGTCCGCCGATCCCCGACACCTCCGCCAGCCCGGTCCGCTCCCTCGCCGACCGCGGCCCGGCCGGCGCGCCGGCCCGGCAGCCGGGCCCGGCGACCGCCGGGCCCGAGTACCTCGACGCCGAGCCGCTGGGCGAGGCCGCGCCCCAGCCCGCCGCGCCCCAGCCCGCCGCGCCCCAGCCCGCCGCGCCCTGGGGCGCGCCGCAGGCAGTCCCGCAGACGGCAGTCCCGCAGGCCGTTGCAGTGGCACAGGTAGCCGCGCAGGCACCGGCTGCCGAAACGGTTGTTCCGGCACCGGAGCCGGTCGCTCCCGCGGCTGTTGCGGCTCCCGCGGCTCCCGTGGCTTTCGCCCACGGGTCCGCAGGGGCCCAGCAGTTCCAGACCCCCGATCCGTCCGGCGCCGCCCAGGTGGCCGACGCCCGGCTCACCACGGAGACCGCGGTCGCGGGCGCCGCGGACGTCGCGGCAGAGCAGCAGGCGCCGGCGGCCCTCGGGCTGCCGCCCGAGGCCGCGTACGACCCGGAGGGCGCGGCCCAGCCGGTCGACGGGGGTGTTCCGCTGCACCTGGCCGAGCCGGTGGCGCCGCAGGTCGCCGAAGCTCCGGAAGATGCTCAGGGCCCCGTGATGGGTGCGGTGCCGGAGGCCGCGGAGGTTCCGCAGGTCACGCCGGGTCCGGAGGTTCCGCAGGTGCCTCAGGTTCCGGAGGGGCAGGACACGGTGCGGACGCCCGGCGCCGGGGCGGCTCCTGGTGCGGGTGCCGAGCCTGAGGCTGTGCCCGTGGTGGAGACGGCCGTTCCGGAACCGGCCGCCCAAGCGGTGGTGACCGAGCCGGTGCGACCCGTGCCGCCGGTCGTGCCGGAGCCGCAGGTCGTGGAACCGGTCGTACCCGAGCAGGTCGCGGAGACCGTCGCGCCCGAGCCCGGTCCGGCGCCGGACGCCCTCGCACCCGAGCCAGTTCCTGCCCCGGAAGCCCTCCTGACCGAGGCCGGTCAGCCGGTGGTCACCGCGCCGCCCGTCCCGGTGCAGCCCGAGGAGGCCGTCGTCGAGGCGCCCGCCCCGGCAGCCCCCGCCGCCGTCGCCGAGGCCCCGCGGCCGCCGGAGCCGCTCGCCCCCGCCGCCACGGAGGACGAGCAGCCCACGCCGCCCGCCCCGGACGCCGTAGCGCCGGAGGCTCCGGCCGAGTTCCCCGCAGCGGCTGTCGTCCCGCCGACGGAGACCGCCGCCCCTGAGCCGCGGCTTGCCCAGCCTCTCGCCGGCCCCCAGACCCAGGGCACCCCGCCCACCCCCGTGGCCCCCCCCGAGGAAACGCCGGCGCCCCAGGAGTTCCCGGCCGCGGCGGACCCGATGGAGGCGATGCCGGGCCGGCCGCCCCTCGGCGAGTTCGTCGCCGTCGACGGCCAGGTGCCGACCACCCCGCACCTCGCCCCGACCCCGCCGCATCCGCTGATCCTTCCCACCCAGGACCAGGGCGAGGCGGTGCCGGAGCAGGCGGCGACCGTGCCCGCGCCCCGCGAGGCCGAGCCCGGTCCCCTGGCGGAGCCCCACCCTGATGTCGCACAGCAAGCGGAGGACCTGGAGACCAGGGCCGCCGACCAGGAAGAGAGCACGGCCCCCGTGGCAGAAGCCCGTCAGACCGCCGGGCCGGCCGCGCCCGCCTACGACGACGCCGAACGCGAGGCCGTCCTCAAGGTCATGCGCGAACGCCGTGACATCCGCAACGGCTTCCGCGGCGACCCCATCCCGCACGAGGTGCTGCTGCGCGTCCTGGAGGCCGCCCACACCGCGCCCTCCGTCGGCCACTCCCAGCCGTGGGACTTCGTCGTCATCCGGTCCGCCGACACCCGGCGAGGCATGCACGAACTCGCCATGCGCCAGCGCGACGCCTACGCCAAGTCCCTCCCCAAGGGCCGCGCGAAGCAGTTCAAGGAACTGAAGATCGAGGCCATCCTCGACACCCCCGTGAACATCGTCGTCACCGCCGACCCGACGCGCGGCGGCCGGCACACCCTCGGCCGGCACACCCAGCCGCAGATGGCGCCGTACTCCGCGGCCCTCGCCGTCGAGAACCTCTGGCTCGCCGCCCGCGCCGAAGGCCTCGGCGTCGGCTGGGTCAGCTTCTTCGACGAGCGCGAGATGGTCCGCGCCCTCGGTCTGCCCGAGCACCTGGAGGTCATCGCCTACCTGTGCGTGGGGTACGTCGACGAGTTCCCGGACGAGCCCGAGCTGATGCAGGCCGGCTGGTCCAAGCGGCGCCCGCTGTCCTGGGTGGTGCACGAGGAGACGTACGGCCGTCGCGCCCTGCCCGGCGAGGACCCGCACGACCTGCTCGCCGAGACCGTGGCCGGGATCCGCCCGCTGGACGCCAAGGCGCTCGGCGAGGCCTGGGAGCGGCAGAAGCGGATGACCAAGCCGCCGGGCGCGCTCGGCATGCTGGAGATCATCTCCGCCCAGCTGTCCGGCCTGTCCCGGCAGTGCCCGCCGCCGATCCCGGAGCCCGCGGCCGTCGCGATCTTCGCCGGCGACCACGGGGTGCACGCCCAGGGCGTCACCCCCTGGCCCCAGGAGGTCACCGCCCAGATGGTGGCCAACTTCCTCGGCGGGGGAGCGGTCTGCAACGCGTTCGCGTCCCAGGTGGGCGCCGAGGTGTGCGTGGTGGACGTCGGCGTCGCCTCCGAGCTCCCGGCCACGCCCGGTCTGCTGCCCCGCAAGGTGCGCGCGGGCACCTCCGACATGACGACCGGCCCGGCCATGACCCGCGACGAGGCCAAACAGGCCATCGAGGTGGGCATCGAGACCGCCCGCGACCTGGTGGCGGCCGGCAACAAGGCCCTGCTCACGGGCGAGATGGGCATCGCCAACACCACGGCGTCCGCCGCACTCATCTCCGTCTACACCGGGGCCGACCCCGCCGAGGTCACCGGCCGCGGCACCGGCATCAACGACGAGACCCTCGCCCGCAAGACCGAGGTCGTCCGCCGTGCCCTTGAGCTCCATCAGCCGGACCCGGCCGACCCGATCGGCGTCCTGGCCGCGGTCGGCGGTTTCGAACACGCGGCGCTGGTGGGCCTGTTGCTGGGCGGAGCGTCCCTGCGCACGCCGGTGGTCCTGGACGGCGTCAGCGCGGGCGCGGCGGCGCTCGTGGCCCGCGCGATCGCCCCTGAGGTCCTGGCCGCGTGCATCGCGGGTCACCGCAGCGCGGAGCCGGGCCACGTGGCGGCCCTGAACAAGCTGGGCCTGCGCCCGCTGGTCGACCTGGACCTGCGTCTGGGCGAGGGCACGGGCGCGTTGCTGGCGCTTCCGCTGGTGCAGAGCACGGCGAGGGCCATGCATGAGGTGGCTACGTTCGATTCGGCGGGCGTCACGGAGAAGTAGGGGATGGCGGTTCCGGGTCCTGATCAACGCGCTGGTGGTTGTGCGGAACGGGTCGGCACAACCACCCACCGCCGTGCACCCCGCTGCACCGCCCAGCCACCCGGGCCGCCCAAGCTCCTGGCACCGTAAAATCTGCACGTCAGGGCTATCGCACCGCCGCCTGAAGAGGAGCCGCACCCTCATGGCCGAACACCCCGCCTACCCCGTAGGCCTCCGCCTCACCGGCCGCAGGGTCGTCGTCCTCGGTGGCGGCCAGGTAGCCCAGCGCCGCCTGCCCGCGCTCATCGCGGCAGGCGCCGTCGTCACCCTCGTATCCCCCGAGGCGACCCCCTCCGTGGAGGCCATGGCGGACGCGGGCGAGATCACCTGGGCGAAGCGCCCCTACCAGGACGGCGATCTCACCGAGGCCTGGTACGCCCTGATCGCCACCAGCGACGCCGAGGCCAACACCGCCGCCTCCGCCGAGGCCGAGCGCCACCGCGTCTGGTGCGTCCGTTCCGACGACGCCGACCAGGCCACCGCCTGGACCCCGGCCACCGGCCACAGCGAGGGCGTCACGGTCGCCGTGCTCACCACCGACGCGCGGGGCCGCGACCCCCGCCACACCGCCGCCATCCGGGACGCGGTCGTGGAAGGCCTACGCGACGGCACCCTCGTCGCTCCGCACCACCGCACCCGCACCCCCGGCGTCGCCCTGGTCGGCGGCGGCCCCGGCGACCCCGACCTGATCACGGTGCGCGGCCGCCGTCTGCTCGCCGAGGCCGACGTGGTGATCGCCGACCGCCTCGGCCCCCGTGACCTGCTCGCCGAACTCCCGCCACATGTCGAGGTGATCGACGCGGCGAAGATCCCGTACGGCCGCTACATGGCCCAGGAGGCCATCAACAACGCCCTGATCGAGCACGCCAAGCAGGGCAGGTCGGTCGTCCGGCTCAAGGGCGGCGACCCCTACGTCTTCGGCCGGGGCATGGAGGAGGTCCAAGCGCTCGCCGAGGCCGGGATCCCCTGCACGGTCGTGCCCGGCATCTCCAGCTCCATCTCCGTGCCGAGCGCGGCCGGTATCCCCGTCACGCACCGGGGCGTAGCGCATGAGTTCACCGTGGTCAGCGGTCACGTCGCGCCGGACGACGAGCGGTCGCTCGCCGACTGGCCGTCCCTCGCGAAGCTCACCGGGACTCTGGTGATCCTGATGGGCGTCGACAAGATCGGGCAGATCGCCCAGACCCTGGTGGCCCACGGCAAGTCCCCGGACACCCCGGTCGCCCTGGTCCAGGAGGGCACGACGGCCGCCCAGCGCAGGGTCGACGCGACCCTCGCCACGGTGGCGGAGGTCGTCCGCGCGGAGGAAGTGAAGCCCCCGGCGGTCATCGTCATCGGCGAGGTCGTGAACGTCGGCCCCCACCCGTCGGCCGGAGAGACCCCGGCGTAACCCCGGGTAACACAACTCGTTCCAGCCCGTTGGCACCACATCCAGGACAAGGCAGTATCACCCTGTGGCCGATCTCATCACCGTTGAGGATCCCGACGACCCACGCCTGCGCGACTACACGGGCCTGACCGACGTCGAGTTGCGCCGCAAGCGCGAACCGGCCGAGGGCCTGTTCATCGCCGAGGGCGAGAAGGTCATCCGCAGGGCGAAGGACGCCGGCTACGAGATGCGTTCCATGCTGCTGTCCGCCAAGTGGGTCGACGTCATGCGCGATGTCATCGACGAACTCCCGGCCCCCGTCTACGCGGTGAGCCCCGAGCTCGCCGAGAAGGTCACCGGCTACCACGTGCACCGCGGCGCGCTCGCCTCGATGCAGCGCAAGCCACTGCCGACGGCGACCGAACTGCTGCGCACCACCCGCCGGGTCGTCGTCATGGAGTCGGTCAACGACCACACCAACATCGGCGCGATCTTCCGCTCCGCCGCCGCCCTCGGCATGGACGCCGTCCTCCTCTCCCCGGACTGCGCCGACCCGCTCTACCGGCGGAGCGTGAAGGTCTCGATGGGCGCGGTCTTCTCCGTGCCGTACGCCCGTCTGGACACCTGGCCCAAGGGGCTCGACACGGTCCGCGAGGCCGGGTTCACGCTGCTCGCGCTCACCCCGGACGAGAAGGCCCGCAGCCTCGACGAGGCCGCCCCGCACCGGATGGACAGGGTCGCCCTGATGCTCGGCGCGGAGGGCGACGGCCTCTCCACCCAGGCCCTGGTCGCCGCCGACGAATGGGTCCGTATCCCGATGTCCCACGGCGTCGACTCCCTCAACGTCGGCGCGGCGGCCGCGGTCGCCTTCTACGCGGTGACCACCGGCCGCCCGGAGGCGTAGGAACTCCTGCCTACTCCCTGAGAGCCACCGACATCGCCGGTACGACACCACGGGGCACGCCCAACCCGTTCGCCGGGCCGGAACAGCCCTGAGCCAGCGCGATCCCCAGCGCCACCAGCAGGGTCACCACGACGAACACGAACAGCCGCTGGCGCAGCAGACGGGGGTTGGCCGGGCGCCGTCCGGTGCCCGTGGGGCGCGGTGCCGGACGCCCCGTACCACTGCGTGGCGCGGGCCGGTTCCCGTTGGCGTTCCCAGGCCGGGTGCCGTTGCCGCGCGGCGCGGGCGTGGGCGTGGGGCGCGCGACACCCGGCCGGGACGGCCCACTTCCGTTCGCTCGTGGACCGCTGCCGCCGCGCGAGGGCGCGTTGCCCCGCACCGGCGTGCCCGCCGAGGACTGCGGCCGCCGCTGGGTGCGCTGCGGCTCCGGGTAGCTCTCGGTCAGTCGCCCGGTGGGCCGGTCCGCCTCCGCGGCACGCGGCGCCGGCGGCCGTACGTCGGGCAGACCCTGCGCCTCACGCGCGGCGATCTCCTTCAGCCGGAGCGACAGCTGCAACGTGCTCGGGCGGTCCTCCGGGTCCTTTGCCAGACAGGCCCGCACCAGCGGTGCCAGCGCGTCTGGCACCCCGTACAGCTGTGGCGCCTCGTGGACGACCCGGTAGAGCATCACCTCGGAACTGCCCTGCCCGAAGGGCGAGTCGCCGGTCGACGCGTACGCCAGGGTCGCGCCGAGCGAGAACACGTCCGTGGCCGGGGTGACGGCCGCCCCGCGCACCTGCTCGGGGGCGAGAAACCCGGGGGAGCCCACCGCCGTACCGACGTGGGTGAGCGTGGAGGCCCCGGTGGCCCAGGCGATGCCGAAGTCGATGATCCGCGGCCCCTTCGGGGACAGCAGGATGTTGGACGGCTTGAGATCCCGGTGGACGACACCGGCCTCGTGCACGGCGACCAGGCCCTCGGAGAGCGCCGCCCCGACCGCCGCCGCCTCCGCGGCGCCCAGCGGGCCCTCGTCGGCGACCTTGTCGTGCAGCGAGGGGCCGGGCACGTACTGGGTCGCGAACCAGGGCCGCTCGGCATCCAGATCCGCGGCGACCAGCCGTGCCGTGCAGCCACCCCTGATCCGCCGGGCCGCCGAGACCTCACGGGCGAAACGGGACCGGAACTCCTGGTCCTCCGCCAGATCGGGCCGGATCACCTTCAGCGCGACCCGCTGCCCCTTCTTGTCGGAGCCGAGATAGACCACGCCCATCCCGCCGGCGCCGAGCCTTCGGTGAAGCCTGAACGAGCCGACGACACGCGGGTCCTCGCGCCTCAGGCGCATCATCGCCATGTTCATCCCCGCTGCCCGGTCCGTCTGACGTGGCACAGCTTACGTTTCCACGGCCGCCCGCGCGCAGAGGCCGCGCCCTCTCGGCCGGATGGATTGTCAGTGCCGGGCGCGGGACTTGAGGAGTGGTCAGGAAGGCGCCGGTATTGGCGCCGTTGACTACCTGTCTGCTCCAACAAGCCGTCACGGGAGGGGGATTGGTGCTGTGAAGGGTGAACGAGCGGAGATGGTCGTCGACGCCGGCGACACGACTCGTACGCAGGAGGTGGTGGCGGGCAGGGCGGGCCGCCGGGTGGAGACGGCGGTACGACGAGGTGTGGTGGAAGTGAGCGAAGTCACGCGGTGGGGGTCCCCCCAGGCCCTCTAGGCAGTGGGGGAGGCACTGTCGTCCGTACGGCCCGCTGCATTGGCGACCCGGGCCCTGGCCCTCGTCGAGCAACCGGTGCCCCGCGAGGACAGCTCGGGAAAACCGGGAAGGACCGGGCACCCCCTCCGGGTAGACCCTGAGGCGTAGGACGAGGTCTAGGACCTGTCTCCACCCAGGGGAGTAGACCGCAGGTCATGGCTCATCCTCTCGGAGGCCCGCGATTCGGTACGAGGGCATGACGTCCGCGAGGTGTCCCGCGCCTAGATTTGAGGTCAAGCGGCGGGTGCAGCACTCGTCCCCCGAGGTCAGACACCCGCCGCTGCCAAGACAACTGAACGGTCAGGAGAGGGACCATGGCTCTTACGGCACAGCGGACACACACCACCCGTCCCCGCCGACAGGGCCGCCGCCACCCCTTGGTGGCGACGTTGATGGCCCTTCCCCTGGCGGCCCTGCTCCTGCTCGTCTTCGACGGCTGGGAGACGGTGGCCACACAGGCGTCGTCCGTGGGAGTGATGCTGGGGCGCTGAGCGGCGACCCCAGGCCCGGAAGAGCGGTCCGGGCGGGGACATCCACCCATGAAACCCCGTGGGGACGGGGGTGCGGCGGACGGCAAAAATGCCGGCGCAGCTGGGGAGCTGCGCCGGCATTGCTTTCTTACGGCGGGCATACGACCGACTTGCGGCTGCGGGGCGACTCAGCTGCGGGCAGTCGTGCCGCTGGGGCGGCACGGGTGGGCGCAGCGGCACCCCGCCGGCGCGGGTGAGCGTGACGCGGTACCCCGGCGCCACCCCGTCCCGCTGTGAATCCCGCCCCACAGCACCGCCGTACGCTCATCGCAGCGACCGCACACCCCGGGGGACCCTTGACGACCGCAGACGTAATACCGCAGCTGACCGCCAAGGTCAGAGCCGCCGCCCATCCGGACGCGGCCCACTGCCACTGCGGCGCCACCACCACCCTCGCCCACCGCCCGGACACCACGGTCCTCCGCCACGCGGAAACCGTCGCCAAGGCCCACGCTCCCGGCACCGACCCCACCGCCCTCGCCCTCCGCCTGGCCGCCGCCGCCCACCTCCCCGACGTCTTCCTCCCCCCGCTCACGCCCGCCCCGGCCGTCGTGCTCGGCACCCGCCCGGTCACCCTCTGGCCGTACGGCCGTCCCGTGGACCCCGACGCACCGCACGACGCCCCCTGGGAAGCCGCCGCCACCCTCCTCGCCCGACTGCACCTCACCCCGCCCACCCCCGCCACACCCCCGATGCGCGGCCCCGCCAAGGCCGCCCACGCGATGGTCCGCCTCCGTGAGGCGCTGGCCACCCCGGCGGCGCACCCCGCCGCCCTGCCCGTCCTGCGCGCCTGGGCCACCCTGCCGGCCTGGGCCCGCGCCGAGGCCCCGATGCCCGGCACCGGCACCCTCTGCCACGGCGATCTGCACCTCGGCCAGTTGGTCCGGCACCCGGCGCCGGACGGCCCGTGGCGGCTCATCGACGTCGACGACCTCGGCGTCGGCGTCCCGGCCTGGGACCTCGCCCGCCCCGCCGCCTGGTACGCCTGCGGCCTCCTCCCGCCCGACGACTGGACCCGCTTCCTCACCGCCTACCGCGCGGCCGGCGGCCCGGCTGTACCGGAGGACGGCGACCCCTGGGCCGCCCTGGACGTCCCGGCCCGCGCCCTCACCGTCCAGACCGCCGCCCGCTACCTCGCGAAGGCGGTCGCGGCGGACCGTCCCCTGGACGAGGTCGAGCAGTCCTTGATCGACGCTTGCGCCCGTATGGCCCCGGAATAACCCCCGTGCCGCTTCCGAGCGGCCTCGTTCCCCGCCCGGTTGGCCCCCGATTTCCCGAAGTAGGGTGCAACCGACCGGCGTCGGACGGAGTCTGTCCTGGGAGAACGCGAAGCAGTTTTGACCGGCGAGGAGTTGAGCCGACCATGCAGTGTCCGAAGTGTCATGCGCCGATGCACACCTACAACCGCAGCGGCGTCCAGATCGAGCAGTGCAGCGGCTGCCGGGGCATCTTCCTCGACTACGGCGAGCTGGAGGCGCTGACCCAGATGGAGGCCCAGTGGGCGAAGCCCGTCCCGCCGGCCCCGCAGGCGTACCCGGCGCCGCCCGCACCGGCCTGGGGCGCCCCGCAGCACGGCGGTCACCACGGCGGCCATGGGCACCACGGCGGTCACCACGGCCAGAAGAGCTGGGCCCACATGCTCTTCTCCAGCTGAGCAGGGTGCGCCCGGCACCTTCGCCGGGCGCACGCGCAGGTCATGGCGCACGAAAGAAGCCCCGGCCGTCTCGACGGCCGGGGCTTTGCTGTGTGGACGATACTGGGATTGAACCAGTGACCTCTTCCGTGTCAGGGAAGCGCTCTCCCGCTGAGCTAATCGTCCTCGGCACCGCGATCCGAAGATCGCGAGCACTGCGTGCGCGATACTGGGATTGAACCAGTGACCTCTTCCGTGTCAGGGAAGCGCTCTCCCGCTGAGCTAATCGCGCGGGTCAGATCCTCGATCCCTCGATGGGCGACGAAGATCCAGTGGACGATACTGGGATTGAACCAGTGACCTCTTCCGTGTCAGGGAAGCGCTCTCCCGCTGAGCTAATCGTCCGTGGAGGTGGAGACGGGATTTGAACCCGTGTAGACGGCTTTGCAGGCCGTTGCCTCGCCTCTCGGCCACTCCACCAGGAGTGTAGGGGATCGGGAAGACCCCTGGTTCCTGCGAGCGGACGACGAGGCTCGAACTCGCGACCTCAACCTTGGCAAGGTTGCGCTCTACCAACTGAGCTACGTCCGCCTGTCGTTTCGGTCCGCTCTCGCGGCCCGGCGACGTGTTGAACTCTAGCGGATTCCCGGGCCAGCACAAAAACGCGTTTACGCAGCGTGCTGCGCCGGACCCGGCGGACGACGTGGTCAGAGCCCCCTTGACGACATGCCCGGGTCACCCCCATGACACCCGCCCTAGACTCGACGACGTGCTCCACCGTCCTCCTCTCGCCCGCTTCGGTGGCCGTCTCGCCACCGGCCTCCTCGATGTCACCAGCGATCCCGCGGCCCTCGACTCCACCGGGTTCTGGGCCGTCTGCGCGGACTTCGAGGGCCGGCTGACCTGCGCCCGCTTCGGCGACGTACGGGAGGAACCGGTGCCCGCGCCGGTGCCCGGTCAGTGGCGGGGCCCTGCCGTCGGTGACTGGAGGTCGTCCCTCGATCGCGCCGCGTACACGGCGGCCGTGGAGCGGATCCGTACGCACATAGCGGCCGGCGAGGTGTATCAGGCCAACCTCTGCCGCGTGCTGTCCGCGCCGGCCGCGCCGGAGGCCGACGTGGACGCCCTGACCGCGCTGCTGGCCCGAGGCAACCCGGCGCCCTACGCCGGAACGATTCGGCTGCCGGAGCACGGCGTGGAGACAGCCACCGCCTCGCCCGAGCTGTTCCTGCGCCGGGCGGGACGGATCGTGGAGAGCGGGCCCATCAAGGGCACCGGTCGCACCGAGGCGGACCTCCTGGAGAAGGACTACGCCGAGAACGTGATGATCGTGGACCTGGTCCGCAACGACATCGGGCGGGTCTGCGCCACCGGCACGGTGACCGTGCCCGACCTGTGCGCCGTCGAGAAGCATCCCGGGCTCGTGCATCTCGTCTCCACGGTCCGGGGCGAACTGCGCCTGGGGGCCGGCTGGGCCGAGCTGCTCGCCGCGGCCTTCCCGCCCGGGTCGGTCACCGGCGCGCCCAAGTCGAGCGCGCTGCGGATCATCGAGGACCTGGAGACCGCCCCGCGCGGCCCGTACTGCGGCGGCATCGGCTGGGTGGACGCGGACCGGGGCGTCGGCGAGCTGGCCGTGGGCATCCGTACCTTCTGGATCGACCGGGCCGAGGGCGTGCTGCGGTTCGGTACCGGCGCCGGAATCACCTGGGGTTCCGACCCCGAGGGTGAATGGCGGGAGACCGAGCTGAAGGCCGCCCGGCTGCTCGCGGTAGCGTCGGGTACGTACGAAGTGAACGAAGGAGGTCTCGGGTGACGATCTGGCTGGACGGCGAACTGCAGGACATCGAGTCCGCGCGTGTCTCCGTGTTCGACCACGGGCTGACCGTGGGGGACGGCATCTTCGAGACGGTGAAGGCGACCGACGGCAAGCCGTTCGCGCTCACCCGCCATCTCGACCGGCTGACCCGCTCGGCCCGGGGCCTCGGCCTGCCCGACCCCGACCACGACGAGGTGCGCCGGGCGTGCGAGGCGGTGCTGGCGGCCAACCCGATGCCGCTGGGCCGGCTGCGCATCACCTACACCGGCGGCCACGGCCCGCTCGGCTCGGACCGCGGTGACCGCGGACCCACCCTCGTGGTCGCCCTCGGGGAGGCCGGCCGGCGCGCCGACTCCACCGCCGTCATCACGGTCCCCTGGACCCGTAACGAGCGCGGCGCGCTCACCGGCCTGAAGACCACCTCGTACGCCGAGAACGTCGTGGCCCTGGCCCGCGCCCACCAACACGGCGCCTCCGAGGCCCTGTTCGCCAACACCGTCGGACAGCTCTGTGAGGGCACCGGCTCCAATGTCTTCGTCGTCCTCGACGGCGAGATCCACACTCCGCCGGTCCCCTCCGGCTGCCTGGCCGGCATCACCCGCGCCCTGACCGTGGAGTGGACCGGCGCCAAGGAGACCGACCTGCCCCTGGACGTCCTGGGGCGGGCCGACGAGATCTTCCTCACCTCCACGCTGCGCGACGTCCAGGCCGTGCACCGGGTCGACGACCGCGAACTCCCCGGCGCCCCCGGCCCGGTGACCGCCAAGGCGATGCGGATCTTCGACGAGCGGTCGGGGGCGGACCTCGACCCGTAAGAGCCCTCTAAAACGGGCTGACGTGGTCGTCCGCGGCGGGTAGAACACCTGTGATGACCACGACCCTGCGGCCGACCGAGCCGCTCCAGCGCGGCGCCGACGGGGCGCTGTCCCGCCACTACCGGGTGTGCGTGAACAGCCGGCCCGTTGGCTCGGTACGCCTCTCCACCCACCCCTCCTTCGGGCCTTCCGTCGCCGTGATCCACGATCTGCACATAGAGGAACCGGACCGGGGGCGCGGCCGGGGCACGGTGGCCGCCCTCGCGGCCGAGGAGGTGGCCCGCGGCTGGGGCTGCGAGCGACTCGGCATCGACGTGCCCGCCGACGCGGAAGGGGCGCTGCGGCTGGCCACGACGCTCGGGTATGTGCACCGCAACCGCCGTATGGTGAAGCCGCTCGGCACGAGCCCGCCCGAGCTGCCGGCGGGCAGCCGGGCGAGGCCCATGACGGACGCCGAGTTCGGCCCGTGGCGGGCGGCGGGCACGGTGGACTACGCGCAGGACTGGATCGACCGGGGCGTCCCGGCGGCGGACGCCCTGGCCAAGTCCGAGCGCGACTACGCCGACGGGCTGCCGCAGGGCCTGGCGACCCGGGGCATGCGGATCAGCGTCCTGGAGCACGAGGGAGCCAGGGTCGGCACCCTCTGGCTCGTACTCGCCCGCGAGCCGGCCTTTGTCTACGACGTCCTGGTCGACGAGGGCCGACGGGGCCGGGGGCACGGCCGCACCCTCATGCTGCTGGCCGAGGCCCAGTCGATCGCCGCCGGGAAGCAGTCCCTGGGCCTCAACGTCTTCGCCGGTAACACCCCGGCCGAGCGGCTCTACGCGTCGCTGGGGTACGTCACCACGTCGTACTCCCTCTACAAGGATCTGATCTGAGACCTACAGACCTGATCTCCCCCCTGAAGACCTGATCCGGGACCTGGTCACCCCTGGCCGGCCAGCAACCGGTCCGCGATCCCCGCCACCCGCTCGCGCAGGCCCTGCTGGCTCTTGCCGCCGTCGAGGCGCTCACCGCCGATGACGTAGGTCGGGGTGCCGGTCACGCCGATGGCCTGCCCCTCGGCCTGGTCGGCGTCGACGATCAGGATGTGCCGGCCGTCGACCAGCGCGGTGTCGAACTCCTCGACGTCCAGGCCCAGTTCACCGGCCACCTCGACCAGGAACGGCTCCCCCTTGCGGTCCAGCTCCTCGACGCGACCGAGGACCGCCTCGACGTACTCCCAGCCCTTCCCCTGCTCGAGAGCCTCCTCGGCGGCTTGCGCGGCGGCGAAGGCGTGCTTGTGCTTCTCCAGGGGGAAGTGCCGCAGCCGCAGCTCCAGCCGGTCGCCGTACCGGGCACGCAGGGCGCGGAGGTCGTCCAGGGCGCTGCGGCAGTCGGGACACTGGAGTTCACACCAGACGTCGAGGACCGGGGCGTCGGTGGGCGCGGGGGAGTCGTTCATGGTGACCAGTCTTCCAGGCCGGGCTCCGTCGACCCAATCGAGACGGACGGCGGCGGCCGGCGCCCGGCGGCCGTGGCCGGGTGTGATCACAGCGCGTGCCTGGGGTGGAGACGACCCGGAGGGGACCCCGAGATGCCCCTGATTGTCGGGCCTGGGCATGGATCGCGCGGGCCGGGCGGTGCACGATGGAAGGGGCGCAACGCAGCGCGCGTCCATCGCCCCGCCCCGCCCGACCGAGCCCGCCAGGAGGACCGGATGATCGCCGAGACAGTCTGCTCCGCCGTGACCGCGGCCGGCCTGGGCATCGCCGTGGTCACCGCCTACCGCAAGCGGTATCTGTCGGCGGCCCGTATCGCCGCCTACTCACTCGTGCCCGTCGGCCTGGTCATGACGGGAGTGGTCGGCTGGATCGCCGACACGGCGTTCAGCCCCACCGCATGGGCGGGCTTCGGCGTGCTCGGCGCGGCCTGGGCCCTGTTCGCCACCACACGTGCCGTGGAGCGCCGGCGCGGTGGCACCCGTGCCGAGCGCAAGGCGGCCGCCCGGGACGCGAAGCGTGACGCGGTCGCCCCCGCCGCATCGGCACCGTCGCTCGGTCCCGCCACCCGCCCGGCCGCCCGGCCCGCGGCGCCGCCCCGCGGCACCGACTCGGGCGACGACTTCAGCGACATCGAGGCCATCCTCAGGAAGCACGGAATATGACCCCCCACCGGGGCGGGCCCGGTGGGGGAGCGGGGCGCCCGTCGCTCAGGTCGGCGCTGTTCAGGGCGGTCGCGCGCGGATGCGTATGGCCGGGGGCGGATGCATATGACAGTCACATAAGGCATTGAAACGACACAGTGCGTCTACGGCGCGCGCGGAAGCGTTCACTGGGCGAGCGGAATCGAACCGGACATCACGGAATTTGGCGAACTCCCGCCCATTTCGGGCGTGTTGATCGCGGGGAGGCTGCCCGCTAGGTCATCATCGCCGCGAGATGCTGGACACGAAACAGAGCGAGGCCGCGCCGCCGAAGGACGAGCCGCGCGGGTGCCTCTTCGCCCTCTCCCAGCCACCGCTGATGATCTTCCTTGCGGTGATCGGGTGTCTGCTCCTCATGGCTGCGCTGCACGACCTGCTGTGGCTATGAGCCGTACCCGCCCGTCCCGGCGCTACCCGCCGGGACAGGCGTCGGCATCGACGAACCCCGACGGCGGCACGATCGCCGGCCGGTCCCCGGCCCTGTGACGTCCGCCTGTCGGGCGCCCGTCCGGGATCAGCCCGCCGCCTCCTTGCGGCGTGCCCGGTAGGCGGCGACATGCAGCCGGTTTCCGCAGGTCCGGCTGTCGCAGTAGCGCCGCGAGCGATTGCGGGAGAGGTCGACGAAGGCGCGCCGGCAGTCCGGGGCCTCGCAGCGCCGCAGCCGGTCCTGCTCCCCGGCGACGACGAAGAACGCGAGCGCCATCCCGCAGTCGGCGGCGAGGTGGTCGGCCACCGAGGCGCCGGGCGCGAAGTAGTGCACATGCCAGTCGTAGCCGTCGTGGTCCGTGAGCCGGGGGGTGGTGCCCGCGGCGGCGACCAGTTCGTTGATCACCCCGGCGGCGGCCCGGCCGTCCGGGGCGGCGAAGATCCCCGCGAACCGTGCGCGGATCTTGCGCACCGCCGACAGGTCGAACTCCGAGAGCACGCCCACATCGCTGATGTCGTGGTTTCGTACGAAAACCTGGAGCGCCGCGACATCGGGCAGTCCCTCCGGCGCCGTGTCGTCCTCCGGGGCGGTGTTCACCAGATCCACCACGGCGTCGAGGGAACACCTGGTGTCGTGGGTGATCAGCACGTTTCGCTCCCTGGCCTGTGGGTCGGGCGGGCGCCCGCCGATGGTGGCCGATCGTAGCGACATACGGCTCCACCGCACCGTGCTCTGGCCCACTCGTCGCTGTTGTAGAACGCTCACCGCCCGGCGGAGGTTCCCAGGGCACACGGACACACCGGCGCCGCCCCGTGACCGATCACGGTGGCGGCGCCGGTGCTGCCGTATGCGGTTGTCTTGGCCCGAGCCGTCTCCCCGAGTGGACGGCGCCGGGCGGCTTGCGGGGGCGTTTGCCCTAGCTCTCCGCCAGGATGTGCGAGAGCTCCTGATCGAGATCGAAGTGCCGGTGTTCCGTGCCGGGCGGCACGGCGGCGTCAGTTCGCTTCAGGAAGGACTCCAGGGCTCGCGCCGGGGCTTCGAGCAGAGCTTCCCCCTCAGGGGAGCTCAGCGCGATGCACACGACGCCTTGACCGTGACTGCGGGACGGCCAGACGCGGACGTCGCCGGTGCCGGTGGGGCGGTGCAGCCCCTCGGCGAGGAGGTCGCGGGCGAACACCCACTCGACGGTCTCCTCGGCTCCGGTGTGGAAGGTGGCGTGCACGGCGTAGGGGTCGGCCGTGTCGTACCGCAGGCCTGCGGGGACAGGCAGGGAGGACTCGCTCGACACAACGAGGCGCAGGTGCAGCTCGCAGCTGACCGTGGTGTTCATAAGCGCCAGGGCCTTTCGCTCAGTGTGCGCTCGGGGATTCGCACGTCGGCGAAATCGACATGCCACCTACGGTGCCGTTGTAAACCCCTCTGAGTGTTTTGCGTGTCTTTACGTAACTCTTCCGGCCGAGAAACCGTACGAGAGCTACGACCATTCCGGTGACCGGAATCGCTCAGGTAGGGTTTGGTCGTATGAATACGGGGAGTAACGCACCGGGCGAGGTCGCCGTGGCCTCGGACGGGAGCGAGGTGGACGGGACGAAGGCGGACAGGGCACACCACGAGCGGGGGCTCGGATCGCGGGCGCCCGAGTTCATCAAGGCGCGCCGGATGCTGCATCTGAGCTGGCAGGTCGGGGTCTTCGCGGCCGGCCTGGCGGTGGTGGTCGTGGGCATCGTCCTGCTGCCGTTGCCGGGACCGGGCTGGGTGATCATCTTCGGTGGTATGGCGATCTGGGCGTCCGAGTTCGTCTGGGCCCAGCTGGTGCTCCGCTGGACGAAACGCAAGGTCACCGAGGCGGCCCAGAAGGCCCTCGACCCCAAGGTGCGCCGCCGCAACATTACGTTGACGACGATCGGCCTGGTGATCGTGGCCGGCCTGGCCGGGATCTACCTCTCGAAGTTCGGCGTCGTGATGCCCTGGAAGATCGAGGAGTGACCCGGCCGACGGCCGCGAGCCCCGGCGACCGGTCTGGGGCACCCCCTGACATGGGGTAATGTTCTTCCTGCGCCGGGGCGATTAGCTCAGTGGGAGAGCGCTTCGTTCACACCGAAGAGGTCACTGGTTCGAACCCAGTATCGCCCACCCGGAACTGCGGCCCACCTGCGAGAGAGCAGGTGGGCCGCAGTTGTTCCAGGGCCTGGAGGGCTGGGGCTCCGGCGGCAGCGGCACCTGCCTTGTGCGGCGTGTGGCGCCTACGGTCGACTCCATGTCGCTCCGCGCGATGCGACGGGAGTCCTGCCCGTCCGCGGTGCGCGGACGAACACGGTCGGTACATGGCCTGTCGCTCCGGACCGCTCGGTCGGCTGATTGCGGAGGGCGAGTACCGCCGCAGGCGGACCGTGATCTTCAGGGCGAGGCCGCAGGGCGGGCGTACTCCTGATCAGAATGGTCGGAGGTATTTCCCCTGCCGTCCGGCTCGGTATTCACCCTGCCCTTCGGCTGGGAGTCGCTGAAACCGCCCGACCATGACCGTGCCACAGCTTCAAGGGTGAACGGCCGGAGGCGGGCCCCGTGGGAGGGGATTTCTGGGGCTTGCCCCGAGCCCCTCGTCGGCCTCTACCTCGGATCTTCGTTCCGGCCGCGCAGTGGCCATGGACCGTTTGTCGAAGCCAACCCGAACCCCTGTCTTCCGCACGGCACTTCACGTTCGGTCACCCGACCGCACGCCCCTCACCTGCGGCGTCACCCACTCGGCAGCCCCCGTGCCCGCACCCCGTCCGGCCGCTCCGTCGCCCCGGCCACAAGAAATTCCTGTCCGAATCATTGACGCCCTACCGGCCCCTCCGTAACTTGTGCCAGCAAGCGCTTACTTGAAACGATTCATGCAGGCGTCGGCGACGCTGCGGGGAGGGGCCCGACTGTGGGAACGAGCAGGAATGTGGAGAGGCGGACCGTCCTGAAGGCGGCCGGGGCCTCGGCGGCCGCGCTCGGGCTCGCCGCGACGACCGGGTGCGGAGGCGGAAGCGGTTACGGGGACGGGACGGTGACGATCCGTTACTCGTGGTGGGGTGCCGAGGAACGCGCCACGAAGATCAACCAGACCATCAAGCTCTTCGAGAAGAAGTACCCGAGGATCAAGGTCAAGACGGACTTCCAGACGTATCAATCGTTCTGGGAGAAGTTCCAGACCCAGGCCGCCGGCGGAAATCCCCCGGACGTATTCCAAAATGCCGTCACCTTTCTTCGGAAGTACGACAAGCGAGGAATTCTCCTGGACCTCAAGTCACAGGTTCAGGCAGGCAATCTGAGCCTGGATCACTTCCGGGCCGACGTGACGAAGGTCGGCGAGGTCGACGGCAAACAGCTCGGAATCCCGGTCGGTTCCAACACCATGGCGCTCGTGATCGACAAGAAGGCCTTCGAGAAGGCCGGCGTCGAACCGCACACGGGCTGGACCTGGGACGACTAATTCAAGGCCCTGAAGACCACCCATGACAGGACGAAGGTCGCGGGGGACACCGGCTACTTCGCCATCATGTACCTCTACGACCTCTACCTCCGTCAGAACGGCAAGGCGTTCTACACCGAGGACGGACTCGGCTTCGACCAGGCCGATCTGACGGAGTGGTGGGCCGACGGCTACAACCGCGTCGGGGAAGGGCAAGCTCACGCTGGCGGCGGGCGACCCGGCCGCCCCTGCCCGGAAGGTCACCGGTGTCGGCCTGGCTGACCGAGTGGGAGCGCAAGGGCCCCAAGTGGGAGAAGGCCAAGGCACGCGTCCTGTCGACCATGGAGGGCATCGCCGCGCAGCCCAACGGCTTCGTGCAGGGCAGCGGCCTGTACGACCTCGACACCGGCAGGTTCGCGACCGCCGGCACCCCGGTCGTCTCCGTGTCCCACCTCTCGGCGGTCTTCGGCCTCAACGAACTCTGCGCCGAACTCATCCATCTGACCGACATGCCGAAGTTCAACGAGGCGTACTTCGACTACTGCCGCTACTTCAACGCCACCAAGGTCGAACAGGCCGCACGCTACGGCTCCGACTTCGGCACCCTGCTGCTCTTCCAGGGCCATTCGCGACTCGACGCCTACGCCGCCGTACAGACAGGCGACGAGTCGCTGGCCAAGCGCGCGTGGACGAAGTTCTACGGCTCCGACGGCTACCTGGAGTCCTCACCGTGGAAGACCGAGCCGCTCTCGGGCCCGGTCACGCTGGTGGCGGGTAGTGAGGCGAGCTGGGTGTCCTCCAACGACACCGCGCTGTACGGACTCGCGGCCATCGAGAACCTGGCCCTGCTGGGCGACAAGATGCCCTCATAAGAGCGTGGGGGAGCGCCGTCGCACGGGCGGCGGCGCTCGCACCCATGAGTGTGGTCCAGGTCACTCCGTACGCCATGAGTACGCGTACTCAGGTCAACCCGGCGGGCAGACTCCGCCCATGGACTGGACCCACTACCGCTTCCTCAGCCTCTGGTCGCTGCCCGCCGAGTGCGCCGCCGTCTACCAGGCGCTGGAGCGGGTCGAGGATTACCCGCGCTGGTGGCCGCAGGTGCGTACGGTCAGCCGGCTGAACGACACCACCGGCGTCATCACCATCCGCTCAGCCCTGCCGTACGACATGACGTTCACCGCACGCGAGGCGCGGCGCGACCCCGGGGCCGGGCTGCTGGAGATCGTGATGACCGGCGACATCGCGGGCTGGGCCCGCTGGACGGTCACCGCCGAGGGCACCGGCACCCTCGCCCGCTACGACCAGGTCGTCGAGGTCAACAAGCCGCTGCTGCGCCGACTGGCCGTCCCCGGGCGGCCGTTCTTCCGCGCCAACCACCGGATGATGATGCGGGCGGGACGGCGGGGACTGCTCAGGCACCTGCAAGCGGTTTGAACGAAACCCGCCGGTCCCTGTATCGTTCACTGCGTTCCCGGGCGATTAGCTCAGTGGGAGAGCGCTTCGTTCACACCGAAGAGGTCACTGGTTCGAACCCAGTATCGCCCACCACCGGAGAGGCCGGTCTGCACCAGCAGACCGGCCTTTCTCGTGTGCGCGGAACTCCTGTGCGTCCTGGGAAGAGGGCGTCGGCGCTTCCGTGTCGGCTCCGGCCCGGCGCTCCCGTTCGGCGGTTCCTGGTGAGGTGACGGGGCGCCGGGGTGTCGGCGCCCCACCACTCACGCCGCTTGTGGCAGTTCCGGCCGTAGCGGCCAGTACGTGTTCACCGTCTCCGGTGTGCCACTGCGCGCGAACCAGGCCTGAAGCCCGCGCGCCTGCGCCGCGTGCCACGTCGTCTGCAACGTGTGCAGCTCGGCGGGGCTCAGGCGCTCCAGCCGGGCCGCGAAACGGCGGCCCAGCGCTCGTACGAGATCCAGTGAGGCCAGTGCGTCGGCGGCCGCGTCGTGCGCGCCCTCCAGGGTGACCTCGTAGTGTCCGCAGAGATCGGTCAGGGTGCGGCGGCCCTTGCGGTAGCGGTCCAGATGCTTGTCCAGGACCCGGGGATCGAGGACGAGCAGGGGGCTCGCCTCGAACCAGCGGTCCAGTGAGGACGCCCGGTGCCGCCGCAACTCGCGGTCCAGGAGCGTCAGATCGAACGGCGCGTTCATCACCACCAGTGGGCGGTGCATCGCCGCGTGCTCGGCCAGTTCCTCGGCTATCTCATACATCACCGGCGCCGGCCAGCGGCCGTTGCGCTGCAGATGTTCGTCCGTCAGCCCGTGCACCGCCGTCGCCGCTTCCGGCACCGGCACACCCGGGTTCACCAGCCAGCGGGTCACCCGGGGCCGGGTGCCCGGGGCGTCCTGGACGACGACCGCGGCGGACACGATGCGGTCGGTCTCCACGTCCACGCCCGTGGTCTCCGTGTCGAAGGCCGCCAAGGGCCCCTCGTACCAGCACGTCATGCCAATACAACTCCTCGTTCACCCACGGCAGCTGACGTTCCGTCTTCTGCCCGTTTGGTGATACCCGGGCCGTTTGCGGCGTACGCCGGAAGGACACAACAGGAGTGCGGGTCTTTGCAGTTCAGCGACCCGCCACGGGGAAACTCCTTGGCTGGGAAGGCTGTTGGTCATGGCGATAGCGCAGCCCGAGCGGGGCGGGCTGCTGCCTGAACGCACGGGCCCCCATCGCGGCACACTCGCCACCACCGCCTGCATGGAGACACTGCAGGTGGGATATCTGCACGCCGTCGCGGCGGCGGCCGGCTGCTCGCTGTCGCAGCCATTCCCGGACAACGGCATCGACTGGCACGTCAGCCATGGCTCGCCCGGGCACACCGTCGACGACGAGGTGACCATAAAGGTGCAGCTCAAGTGCACGTACCAGATCGCACCGAACCCGCCGGGGCGTTTCTTCTCCTTCACGCTGGACAACGACCACCTGCGCAAGCTCGCCCGCACACCGGTGTCGGTCCACAAGATCCTTGTGGTGATGCTGGTTCCGCGCTCCCAGGACGACTGGCTGCGCGCCAGCCACGACCGGCTCGATCTGCGCCACTGCTGCTACTGGGTCAACCTGGCAGGGCACCCGATCACCGGCCGGAACCGGACCACCGTGCGAATTCCGACCTCGCGCATCTTCGACGACCGGGCGCTCTGCGAGATCATGACGCGGGTCGGGACGGGAGGACGACCATGAGGCACCGTCCGTACGAGGAGCAGCTGCGAGAGGTCCGGCCGCATCCCGTGGACCCCCACTGGAACCATCCCCCCGAGCCCACCGAGGTCGACCCCGCCGTACTCGGCGCCCTGCTGCGCCGGCACGGCTGGCAACGGCGCGGCGGAGCCCCGGGGCGTTACGGCCGCTGGACCCCACCCGGGCCGGGCAGCACCGGCACCAGCCTGCTCGTACCAGAGAGCCGCGCCTTCCCGGACAGTGACGATCTGCTCGGGGAGGCGCTCACGGCTCTCGTGCGCAGCGGTACGCCCGCCGCGCGTGAGGTGCTGGTCGGGCTCGCGGTGCCGAGTGACGAGATCCGCTGGTGGCGGGATGTCCCGAGCGGGCCCGCGGAGGCCGCGCCCTGGACGGTCGAGGAGCAGCTGCGCACCGCGGTCCGGCAGACCCTCCTGGCCGGCGCGCTCGCCACACGCGCGCGTGCCGGTTACTACGGCGCCCGGCACAAGCGCGCGGCCGCCGCCATGCTGGAGTCCGTCCTCGTCGGCTCGGCGGAGGGCGGCCGCGGCCTGACCGCCTTCGTGCCCGTCGGCACCGGGCGGCCCCTCGCCGTACGCCTCCACCAGGCCCTGTACGCCGCCCGCGAGGCCATCGACTACCAGCGGGCCACCGGCGGTATGGACGCCTTCGACGGAGCCGTCGAGGCGGGCGTGAGCCGCGAACTGACCGACGCCCTGGTCACGCTCGTGCGCGGCACCGAGGGCGCCCGGATCTCCGTCGAGTGGGCACCGGGCGCCGGGGTCCCCGACGACTGCGCGGCGACCGTCGAGCCCGTCGAGTTCTCACCCGGCGACCTGCCCGTGCTGCGCGAGGCCGGCGCCCGCCTCCTGCGCGACGAACCCTCCGTACCGGTCCGGGTCACCGGCACCGTGGTCCGGATGCGCCGCTCGGAACAGCGCGGCGAGGGCGCGGTACGGCTGCGGGTGATCGCCGGCGCCGAGGTGCCGTTCGTCCGGGTCACCCTGGACGAGGAGGACTACCGGATCGCCGGGCAGGCCCACCTCGTCGGACTCCCGGTGCGGGTGCACGGGCGCCTGGAGAGCAGGGGCGGGTTCCGGCGGCTGTCCGGCGCCTCCGGGGTCGCACCGGTGCAGGTGGACGAGGCCGAGCGGGACCGGCTGATCAAGTCGCTCCAGGAGAACCTCGACTTCTTCGAGGAGGCGTGCAGCGGGGACGACTGCGACTGACCGCAGACGGTGGGTAACCGTTTAGCGGTCGGTGGGGCCGGGTCGGTACGATCCGGTATTGCGCGCGCTCCTGGTATGGCGCCGCATCCACCTTCAGTCAGGAGAGACCGGTGTCAGACGTCCGTGTGATCATCCAACGCGATTCCGAGCGGGAAGAGCGCGTGGTGACGACGGGCACTACGGCCGCCGAGCTCTTCGCCGGCGAGCGCTCGATCATCGCCGCCCGCGTGGGCGGCGAGCTCAGGGACCTCGCGTACGCGCCGGCCGACGGCGAGGCCGTGGAGCCGGTGGAGATCTCCTCCGAGGACGGTCTCAACATCCTGCGCCACTCCACCGCGCACGTCATGGCCCAGGCCGTCCAGGAGATCTTCCCGGAGGCCAAGCTGGGCATCGGCCCGCCGGTCAAGGACGGCTTCTACTACGACTTCGACGTCGAGAAGCCGTTCACGCCCGAGGATCTCAAGGCCATCGAGAAGAAGATGCAGGAGATCCAGAAGCGGGGGCAGCGCTTCTCGCGCCGCGTCACCACCGACGAGGACGCGCGGGTCGAGCTGGCGGACGAGCCGTACAAGCTGGAGCTCATCGGCCTCAAGGGCAACGCCGCCCAGGCCGCCGACGGCGCGGACGCCGAGGTCGGCTCCGGCGAGCTGACCATCTACGACAACCTCGACGCCAAGACCGGCGAGCTGTGCTGGAAGGACCTGTGCCGAGGCCCGCACCTGCCCACCACCCGCAACATCCCGGCGTTCAAGCTTATGCGCTCGGGTGGCGCGTACTGGCGCGGCAGCGAGAAGAACCCCATGCTGCAGCGCATCTACGGCACCGCCTGGCCGAACAAGGAAGAGCTCAAGGCGCACCTGGACTTCCTTGCCGAGGCCGAGAAGCGCGACCACCGCAAGCTCGGCGCCGAGCTTGACCTGTTCTCCATTCCGGAGGAACTGGGCTCGGGTCTCGCGGTCTTCCACCCCAAGGGCGGCATCGTCCGGCGGGAGATGGAGGCGTACTCGCGGCAGAAGCACGAAGACGCGGACTACGAGTTCGTGAACACCCCGCACATCTCGAAGGAAGAGCTCTTCGTCACCTCGGGGCACCTGCCGCACTACGGCGAGGGCATGTTCCCTCCCCTGGAGTTCGACGGGCAGAACTACCGCCTCAAGGCGATGAACTGCCCCATGCACAACCTGATCTTCAAGGCGCGCGGCCGCTCCTACCGTGAACTGCCGCTGCGGCTCTTCGAGTTCGGCACGGTGTACCGGTACGAGAAGTCGGGCGTGGTGCACGGTCTGACCCGGGCGCGCGGTTTTACCCAGGACGACTCGCACATCTACTGCACCAAGGAGCAGATGCCCCAGGAACTGGACTCGCTCCTGACCTTCGTGCTCGACCTGCTGCGCGACTACGGTCTGGACGACTTCGAACTGGAGCTTTCCACCCGCGACCCGGAGTCCGACAAGTTCATCGGTTCCGACGAGGTCTGGGAGGAGGCCACCGAGGCACTGCGACAGGCGGCCGAGAAGCAGAACCTTCCGCTGGTACCGGACCCGGGCGGCGCTGCCTTCTACGGGCCGAAGATCTCGGTGCAGGCCAAGGACGCGATCGGGCGGTCCTGGCAGATGTCGACCATCCAGGTCGACTTCAACCAGCCCGAGCGGTTCGGCCTGGAGTACACCGCGTCCGACGGCTCCAAGCAGCAGCCGGTCATGATCCACCGCGCGCTCTTCGGCTCCATCGAGCGCTTCTTCGCCGTGCTGCTCGAGCACTACGCGGGCGCCTTCCCCGCGTGGCTGGCTCCAGTGCAGGCGACCGGTATTCCGATCGGGGACGCGCACATCCCGTATCTGCAGGAGTTCGCCGCCGCGGCCAAGAAGCAGGGCCTGCGGGTCGAGGTGGACTCCTCCTCCGACCGGATGCAGAAGAAGATCCGCAACGCCCAGAAGCAGAAGGTGCCCTTCATGGTCATCGCGGGCGACGAGGACATGGCGGCCGGCTCGGTCTCCTTCCGCTACCGCGACGGCTCGCAGGAGAACGGCATCCCGTTCGACGAGGCCATCGCCAAGATCGTGAAGGTGGTCGAGGAGCGGACCCAGGTCTGATCCCGCCGCTTCGAGGGGCCCCTGGAGATCAGTTCTCTCCGGGGGCCTCCTCGCTTCCTAGCCCTCCAGCGCGAACCGCTGCAGCAGCATCGAGGAGAACGACCCGGTGACCACGCCGAGCAGCGCCGGCCCGCAGGCCATCAGCCCCACGGCGATGAACCGGCCCTCCGTGGTCACCGGAACGGCGTCGCCGTGACCGACGGTCGCGAGGGTCTCGCGCGTCCACCAGAGGGAGTCGCCGAAGGTACGGATCGTGGCCTGGGGAGCAGAGCGTTCCGCCTGGTAGACGGCGAGCGAGCCCGCGAAGCCCAGCAGGGCGATCGACACACCCGCGTATGGACGCCACGCGCGCGTGCAGTGCGAGCCGGGGCTGCCCGCGCCGGCGCTGCATCGCCTCGTAGGTCCGCACGATCCGCACCGGCCGCAGCAGCAGGACGACCGTGTCCCGCCAGTGCCGTCGTACAAAGCCCGCGCCCTCTCCGCTGATCCGCCGGCGCACCGCGTAGTCGACGGCGAACAGCGCCCACGCCCCGTAGGTCAGCGACAGGAACAGGACGTGTACGGCCCCGGGCAGGCCGGGTGCCGGCACCCGTACCGCGTACGAGCCCAGAAAGACCAGAGACGCGGTGCCGAGCGGGAGGTCCGCCCATCGCTCCCAGCGGTCCGGGCGGCTGTCGTCGTCCATCCGCCCGGCTTCGCCGCCGAGCGGTTCGCCCTGGCCCCGGCGACACGCCGCGAACGGGCGAAGCAATATGCTGCCTAGCATGACGAGTGAGCCGGAGCAGCAGATCGGAGTGGGGACGCAGGACGCGTTCCAGCGCCTGTGGACACCCCATCGGATGGCCTACATCCAGGGCGAGAACAAGCCCACCGGCCCGGGGGCCGACGACGGCTGTCCCTTCTGCTCGATCCCGGCCAAGTCCGACGAGGACGGGCTGATCGTCCGGCGCGGCGAGTACGTCTACGCGGTGCTCAACCTCTACCCGTACAACGGCGGCCATCTGATGACGGTCCCGTACCGCCATGTCGCCGACTACACGGACCTGACCGCCCCGGAGACGGCCGAACTGGCCGAGCTGACCAAGCAGGCGATGACCGCGCTGCGTACGGCCTCGGGCGCGCACGGCTTCAACATCGGCATGAACCAGGGCTCGGTGGCGGGCGCGGGTATCGCGGCACACCTGCACCAGCACGTCGTGCCGCGCTGGGGCGGCGACACGAACTTCATGCCGGTGGTGGGCCACACACGGGTGCTGCCGCAACTGCTGGCGGACACGCGGAAGATGCTGGCGGAGGCCTGGCCGGCGGCGCAGGCCTGACGGCTCCGCCCCCCTGAAAGAGGAGGGGTTACGCGTCGTACCTGTCCGCCTTCTTCGGTGACGCCTCCTGGACCGACCCGCTGAGCGCTCCCGCCCGCGAGCTGAACTTGTCGATGTCGACGTCGTGTTCCTTGAGCACGCTGAGCGCGGCCCGGTGCACCGCACGGAGTATCGGCGTGGCCGCGCGCAGCGCGTCGTCGGCCATGAAGCGGTGATCCCAGGGCTGGTCGGCCCAGGCGTGCCGCAGACCGAACGGCTCGGGCAGGCCTATGGAACCACCGAGCCACTTCAGCAGCGGCGGGTACCAGCTGACCGTGGCACGGGCGGCGAGACGGACCACCTCGTCGGCGGTGACCAGCGGCAGCTTGACCTTCCGGGTCTCCCAGAACCGCACGGTCTTGGCGACCGTCTTGGTGGGGGCCTCGGGCTTGCCGCTGAACAGGCCGTTGACCGGGCCCAGGGCATGTCCGGTGACCTCGATGCGGAGGGTCTCCTTCAGCACGGTCACCGTGACCAACATCGTGATGATCAGGTCGCCGTTCCACAGGTACGGCCACTGCACGCCCAGATAGTGCCGTTCGCCCTTGTCGAACTGCTTGTTGTTGCAGATGTCCTCGACGGCCTTGGGCCCCACCTGGTAGTCGGTCCCCTCGGGCCTGGACACCGCCTTGGCGCCCTCTGCGACATGGGTGACGATCCAGTGCCTGACCTGTGGCTCCGGGAAGCCGCCGGTCTTCAGGTGCTGCCGGTGCAGCACACTCAGCTCCTTCTCGATCTCCCGGATGACCGTCCAGGCCCGGAACGCGTGGACGCCCTTGACCGGATCGACGGGGACCAGCTCCTCCGCGAGGTGCCAGGAGCCCCAGCGGGTGCCCATGCCGAGTATGCCCTTGGGGCCGGCGTAGAAGACCGAGTTGGACTGCTGCTCGGCGCTGAGCCGGGCCAGCGACTGGCGCAGCTGCTCGGCCGCGGCCTGGTCGGGGCTGGTCGGCACCGCCTCGGGGACCTTCGCGCCGACGCTGCCACCGGAGAGCAGAGCGCCCCAGGCCTCGCGCAGGTCCTGCGCGGTCCTCTCGCAGAGCCGCTTGGCCAGGTACCAGCCGACGACGGGGAGCACGACGCAGCCGCGCGCGTACCACCCCCAGAAGCCGGTGAGCGGCATCCGGATCAGGAAGATCACCGCGAGGACACCGACGGCGGCCAGCAAGGCGCTGCCGAGCCCGGAGACCCGCTTGTTGTCCGCCTTCAGCATGCCGGCCCGCAGCTGGAAGACGAGCAGCCAGACCAGCAGACCGGGCAGGAACAGCACACCGCACAGGAACATGACGGCGCTCAGCCGCCGGTCACGCTCCCGGCGGATGCGGTTGGCCGCGAGGCAGTGCTCGACGACCACCTGGGGTTCGCTGCCGAAGGACTGGATGAGCGGCTTGCGGTCGACGCCCAGCATGCGGTCGATGACCGCCTGGGAGTACGCCTCACCGAAGTTGGGCCGAAAGATCTTCGCCCAGCTGCGGCCCTGGTTGACCGTGGACTGGTGCCACTCGTTGTCGGCCTTCTTGATGTCGTCCATCGGGCTGTCCCGATAGGCCGCCGAGGCCAGGGCATAGGTCGGGGCCTGCGCCTCGCCGCCCGGCCTGGGCACCTGTGGCCCGAAGAAGTCCTCGAAGCTCATTCCCGCCCCCACTTGCCGCCGTCCCGCTTCTGCGGCCTTCCCGACTTCCGTCCTCCGCACACCTGTTGATCAAGTACTCAGGGTATCCCCGGCCACCGGCAAACCGTCGGCGGACGGCCGAAGCCGCCCGCCGAACACCCTTGTTGTCGACTATGAGACCAACTAAGAGGCTTCCTTGGCCTGTTCGCGAATCTTCTCGGCGATCTGCGGCGGCATCGGCTCGTGGCGTGCGTACGAGCGGCTGAAACGGGCCGTGCCGTGCGAGAGGGAGCGCAGGTCGACCGCGTACCGGCCGATCTCGAACTCGGGCACCTCGGCCTTGATCAGCGTGCGCCCGCCGTAGGTCTGCTCGGTGCCGAGGACCCGGCCGCGCCGCCCGGACAGGTCGCTCATCACCGCGCCCACGTAGTCGTCGCCGACCAGCACGGACACCTCGGCCACCGGCTCCAGCAGGTGGATCTTCGCGTCCGCCGCGGCCTCCCGCAGCGCCAGAGCGCCCGCCGTCTGGAAGGCCGCGTCGGAGGAGTCCACCGAGTGCGCCTTGCCGTCGAGGAGGGTGACGCGCACGTCGACGAGCGGGTAGCCGGCCGCGACCCCCTTGGCGGCCTGGGCCCTTATGCCCTTCTCGACGGACGGGATGAACTGCCGGGGCACGGCGCCGCCGACCACCTTGTCGACGAACTCGATGCCGGAGCCGCCGGGCAGCGGGTCCACCTCGATCTCGCAGATCGCGAACTGGCCGTGCCCACCGGACTGCTTGACGTGCCGGCCGCGCCCGGTGGACCTGCCCGCGAACGTCTCGCGCAGGGACACCCGGTGCGGTACGACGTCGACCTGGACGCCGTACCGGCTGCGCAGCCGCTCCAGGGCGACGTCCGCGTGTGCCTCGCCGAGGCACCACAGCACCACCTGGTGGGTGTTCTGGTTCTGTTCGAGCCGCATGGTCGGGTCCTCGGCGACCAGCCGGGACAGGCCCTGCGAGAGCTTGTCCTCGTCCGCCTTGCTGTGTGCCTGGATGGCGAGCGGAAGCAGCGGGTCGGGCATCTCCCACGGCTCCATGAGCAGCGGGTCGTCCTTGCCGGAGAGCGTGTCCCCGGTCTCCGCGCGGCCGAGCTTCGCCACGCACGCGAGGTCACCGGCGATGACATGGGTGACCGGGCGCTGCTGCTTGCCGAACGGCGTGGACAGGGCGCCGATACGCTCGTCGACGTCGTGATCCTCGTGGCCGCGGTCGGCGAGGCCGTGACCGGAGACATGGACCGTCTCGTCGGGGCGCAGGGTGCCGGAGAAGACCCGGACCAGCGAGACCCGGCCGACATACGGGTCGGATGCGGTCTTCACCACCTCGGCGACCAGCGGACCGCCCGTGTCGCACGGCTTGATGTCGCGCGGCTCGCCGTCGATGGTGGTGACCCCCGGCGTCGGGTGCTCGAAGGGGGTCGGGAACCCGCCCGTGACCAGTTCCAGCAGCTCCACCGTGCCCAGCCCCTGGCGGGCGCCGTCGGCGGCCGGGGCGGCGGCCAGGACGGGGAAGAACACCCCGCGCGCCACGGCCCGCTCCAGGTCCTGGATCAGCGTCTTGAGGTCGATCTGCTCGCCGCCCAGATAGCGGTCCATGAGCGTCTCGTCCTCGCTCTCCGAGATGATCCCCTCGATCAGCCGGTTACGGGCCTCATCGATGTCCGGCAGCTGGTCGGGCCCCGGCTCGGACTCCTTGCGCTCCCCGGCGGAGTAGTCGAACAGCTTCTGCGTGAGCAGCCCGACCAGCCCGGTCACGGGCGCGTGCCCGTCCGGGCCCTGCGGGCCGCGCAGCGGCAGGTACAGGGGGAGTACGGCATCGGGGTCGTCGGCGCCGAACGCCTCGGCGCACACCCGGGTCATCTCCTCGAAGTCCGCGCGGGCGGACTCCAGGTGCGTGATGACGATCGCGCGCGGCATTCCCACGGCCGCGCACTCCTCCCACGCCATCCGGGTCGAACCGTCCACCCCGTCCGACGCCGAGACAACGAAAAGGGCCGCGTCCGCCGCGCGCAGACCGGCCCTCAGCTCTCCGACGAAGTCGGCGTATCCCGGGGTGTCCAGGATATTGATCTTGATTCCGTCCCAGTCGACCGGTACCAGCGACAGCTGGACGGAGCGCTGCTGCCGGTGCTCGATGTCGTCGTAGTCCGAGACCGTGCCGCCGTCCTCCACCCGGCCCGCCCGGTTCACCGCTCCCGCGGTCAGCGCGAGAGCCTCCACCAATGTGGTCTTGCCCGATCCGGAGTGGCCGACCAGCACCACATTCCGTACGGACGCGGGGTGGTCGGCCGCTGTAGCCCTGCCGGCGGCTCCGGGGTGTTCCTTGACCTTGTCGCCCATGGCCTTGCCTCCCGTGCACGGTGAGGTCTGTGTGGGCGCGGGCGAGCAAGCCGGGCCGCGTGCGGCGGCGGCTCCGATGACGCCCGCGGTTATTCGAGCTTTCCACTCCCGTCACGGTGCGTCCATACGAAGGACGTGATCGCGCCCGCGAGCCTTTCCGGGCACCGTCACCCGTTCCGTCTGCGAGTGCCCACCCGTCGCGCACAAGCGCGCGTGGCTACGATGGGCCAGCCGGGGTGGCCAGCAGGGGCCGCACGGCGCAACAACCGTCGGGAAGGCCATGCTGAACAAGTACGCGCGTGCATTCTTCACGCGTGTCCTCACACCGTTCGCCGCGTTTCTCATCCGCCGGGGCGTGAGCCCGGACACCGTCACGCTCCTCGGCACGGCCGGAGTGGTCGCGGGCGCGCTGGTCTTCTTCCCCCGGGGCGAGTTCTTCTGGGGCACGATCGTGATCACACTGTTCGTGTTCTCGGACCTGGTCGACGGCAACATGGCCCGCCAGCTGGGCCGCACCAGCCGCTGGGGCGCCTTCCTGGACTCCACCCTGGACCGGGTCGCCGACGGCGCCATCTTCGGCGGCTTCGCCCTCTGGTACGCGGGCAACGGGAACAACGACGTCCTGTGCGCCGTCTCCATCTTCTGCCTGGCCAGCGGTCAGGTGGTGTCGTACACCAAGGCACGCGGTGAGTCGATCGGCCTGCCGGTTGCCGTCAACGGTCTCGTCGAACGCGCCGAGCGTCTGGTGATCTCACTGGTGGCGGCCGGTCTGGCCGGCTTCCACAAGTTCGGTGTGCCGGGCATCCAGATCCTGCTCCCGATCGCCCTGTGGATCGTGGCCGTGGGCAGCCTCGTCACGCTGGTCCAGCGGGTCGTGACCGTCCGCCGTGAGTCCGCCGAGGCGGAGGCGGCGGCCGAGCGGGAGAGCGCCTCCCACGGCAGCGAGGCCGCGAAGTGACCGCCGCCGACCGGCTCACCGACGGTCTGTACGGGCTCGGCTGGAGCACCGTCAAGAAGCTCCCCGAGCCGGTCGCCGTGCGCCTCGGCAACTCCATCGCGGACCTCGCCTGGCGGCAGCGCGGCAAGGGCGTCCAGCGGCTCGAATCGAACTACGCGCGCGTGCTGCCCGACGCGAGCCCGGAGCGGCTGCGCGAGCTGTCACGCGCGGGCCTGCGCTCGTACCTGCGCTACTGGATGGAGTCCTTCCGGCTCCCGGCCTGGAGCGAGGACCGGATCCGGTCCGGCGTCGACATAAAGGACGTCCACCACCTCACCGACGGCCTCGCCTCCGGCAAGGGCGTGATCGTCGCGCTGCCGCACCTCGCCAACTGGGACCTCGCCGGCGCCTGGGCCACCACCGAGCTGAAGACCCCGTTCACCACGGTCGCCGAGCGCCTCAAGCCCGAGACGCTCTACGACCGTTTCGTCGCCTACCGCGAGGGCCTCGGCATGGAGGTCCTGCCGCACAGCGGCGGTTCCGCCTTCGGTACCCTCGCCCGCCGGCTGCGCGACGGCGGCCTGGTCTGCCTGGTCGCCGACCGCGACCTGTCCGCCTCCGGCGTCGAGGTCGACTTCTTCGGCGACACCGCACGCATGCCCGCAGGACCGGCCCTCCTGGCCCAGCAGACCGGTGCGCACCTGCTCCCCGTGACCCTCTGGTACGACGGCACTCCCGTCATGAAGGGCCGGGTGCACGCTCCGATCGACGTGCCCGAGACAGGTGACCGGGCGTCGAAGACGTCTGTCATGACACAGGCGCTGGCCGATGCCTTCGCCACCGGGATCGCCGACCATCCGGAGGACTGGCACATGCTCCAGCGGCTGTGGCTCGCCGACCTCGACCCCGCGAAGGGACCCTCGTGAGGATCGGCATCGTCTGCCCGTACTCCTGGGACGTGCCGGGTGGCGTCCAGTTCCACATCCGCGACCTCGCCGAGTACTTCATCCGCCTCGGCCACGACGTCTCCGTGCTGGCCCCCGCCGACGACGACACCCCGCTGCCGCCGTACGTCGTCTCGGCCGGACGCGCCGTCCCGGTGCCGTACAACGGCTCGGTGGCCCGCCTCAACTTCGGCTTCCTGTCCGCCGCGCGGGTGCGGCGCTGGCTCCACGACGGCGCCTTCGACGTGGTCCACATCCACGAGCCGGCCTCGCCCTCCCTCGGCCTGCTGACCTGCTGGGCGGCCCAGGGCCCGATGGTCGCGACCTTCCACACCTCCAACCCGCGCTCCCGCGCGATGATCGCCGCCTACTCGATCCTGCAGGCGGCCCTGGAGAAGATCAGCGCCCGGATCGCGGTCAGCGAGTACGCCCGCCGCACGCTGGTCGAGCACCTCGGCGGGGACGCGGTGGTCATCCCCAACGGCGTCGAGGTCGACTTCTTCGCCAAGGCCGAGCCGCGCCCCGAGTGGCAGGGCGACACGATCGGCTTCATCGGCCGGATCGATGAGCCCCGCAAGGGCCTCCCGGTGCTGATGAAGGCCTTCCCCAAGATCCTCGCCGCCCGCCCGCAGAGCAGGCTCCTGGTGGCGGGCCGCGGCGACGAGGAGGCCGCCGTCGAGTCGCTCCCCGCCGAACTGCGCCCCCGCGTCGAGTTTCTCGGCATGATCAGCGACGAGGACAAGGCCCGCTTCCTGCGCAGCCTCGACCTGTACGTCGCGCCCAACACGGGGGGCGAGAGCTTCGGGATCATCCTCGTCGAGGCGCTCTCCGCCGGGGCCCCCGTCCTCGCCTCCGACCTCGACGCCTTCACCCAGGTCCTGGACCAGGGGGCGGCGGGCGAACTCTTCCCCAACGAGGACGCCGACGAACTGGCCGAGGCGGCCGTACGGCTCCTTGCGGACCCGGAGCGCCGGGCCGCGCTGAGCGGACGCGGCAGTGCGCATGTGCGCCGCTTCGACTGGTCGACGGTGGGCGCGGACATCCTGTCGGTGTACGAGACGGTGACGGCGGGCGCGGCCGCGGTGGCGGCGGACGAACGGCCGGGACTGCGGGCGCGGTTCGGGCTGGCGCGGGACTGAGTTCCCCGGGCGTGCCGACGGGCCGCTACCGTGTGCGCCCGTGACCGCAACCCTCATCTGGTCCCTTTGGATCCTCGCTGCCCTCGTCGCGACCGGCCTCTATCTGAGCTGGACCGCGGGGCGGCTCGACCGGCTGCACGCGCGCATCGACGCCGCCCGCGCCGCCCTCGACGCCCAGTTGCTGCGACGCGCCTCCGTCGCCCAGGAGCTGGCCACCTCCGGGGTGCTGGACCCCGCGGCGTCGATCGTGCTGTACGAGGCCGCGCACGCCGCCCGGCAGGCCGAGGAGGACCAGCGGGAGGTCGCCGAGAGTGACCTGAGCCAGGCCCTGCGGGCGGTCTTCGAGCATCCGCAGCAGGTCGAGGAGGTCCGCGAGGCCCCCGGTGGCGAGGCCGCCACCCGCGAGCTGGCCGAGGCCGTGCGCCGGGTGCCGATGGCCCGGCGCTTCCACAACGACGCCGTCGGCGCGGCCCGCCGGCTGCGCGAGCACCGCAAGGTCCGCTGGTTCCGGCTGGCCGGATACGCCCCCTTCCCGATGGCCTTCGAGATGGACGACGAGCCGCCCGCCGCACTGGTGGACCGGGGCACCGGACCCACCGCCTGAGCCCCGCCAGGGCGACCCCGGCAGGACAAAAGGATCCACCGGGTTGCCATTGGCCCTTGCTGTGGACTGGTCCACTGACGTTTCCTCGGTGTTTGCAGAAACCCTCTTTCACCCAGTGAGGTCACCCGTGTCCACCGTTGACAACCAGGCCCCCGAGACCGGCACCGCCCGCGTGAAGCGCGGCATGGCCGAGCAGCTCAAGGGCGGCGTGATCATGGACGTCGTCACCCCGGAGCAGGCGAAGATCGCCGAGGACGCGGGCGCCGTCGCCGTCATGGCCCTTGAGCGGGTCCCGGCCGACATCCGCAAGGACGGCGGGGTGGCCCGGATGTCCGACCCGGACATGATCGAGGGCATCATCGACGCCGTCTCCATCCCGGTCATGGCCAAGTCCCGGATCGGCCACTTCGTCGAGGCCCAGGTCCTGCAGTCGCTCGGCGTCGACTACATCGACGAGTCCGAGGTCCTCACCCCGGCCGACGAGGTCAACCACTCCGACAAGTGGGCCTTCACCACCCCCTTCGTCTGCGGTGCCACCAACCTCGGTGAGGCCCTTCGCCGGATCGCCGAGGGCGCGGCCATGATCCGCTCCAAGGGCGAGGCCGGCACCGGCAACGTCGTCGAGGCCGTCCGCCACCTGCGCCAGATCAAGGGCGAGATCGCCAAGCTGCGCGGCTGCGACAACAACGAGCTGTACGCCGCCGCCAAGGAGCTGCGCGCCCCGTACGAGATCGTCAAGGAGGTCGCCGAACTGGGCAAGCTCCCGGTAGTCCTCTTCTCCGCCGGTGGTGTGGCCACCCCGGCCGACGCGGCCCTGATGCGCCAGCTCGGTGCCGAGGGCGTCTTCGTCGGCTCCGGCATCTTCAAGTCCGGCGACCCGGCCAAGCGCGCCGCCGCCATCGTGAAGGCCACCACCTTCTACGACGACCCGAAGATCATCGCCGACGCGTCCCGCAACCTCGGCGAGGCCATGGTGGGCATCAACTGCGACACCCTCCCGGAGACCGAGCGCTACGCGAACCGGGGCTGGTGATGACCACTCCCGTGGTCGGAGTGCTCGCACTCCAGGGCGACGTACGGGAGCACCTCGTGGCCCTCGCCGCGGCGGACGCCGTGGCCAGGCCGGTCAGGCGCCCCGAAGAACTCGCCGAGGTGGACGGTCTGGTCATCCCCGGCGGCGAGTCCACCACCATCTCCAAGCTGGCCGTCCTGTTCGGCGTGATGGAGCCCCTCCGCGCGCGCGTGCGGGCCGGAATGCCCGTCTACGGCACCTGCGCGGGCATGATCATGCTCGCCGACAAGATCCTCGACCCGCGCTCGGGGCAGGAGACGATCGGCGGCATCGACATGATCGTGCGCCGCAACGCCTTCGGCCGGCAGAACGAGTCGTTCGAGGCGGCGGTCGACGTGCGCGGGATTGACGGCGATCCTGTAGAAGGCGTGTTCATCCGCGCCCCCTGGGTCGAGTCGGTAGGCGCCGCGGCCGAGGTGCTCGCCGAGCACGACGGCCACATCGTCGCGGTCCGCCAGGGCAACGCGCTCGCCACGTCGTTCCACCCGGAACTGACCGGCGACCACCGTGTGCACTGCCTGTTCGTCGACATGATGCACGCGAACCGGGCGACGGAGTCCTAGTAGGATCTCTGGCGTTCGTTGCAGAGATGGGTTACGCGAAGGAGACAGGCAGATGTCCGGCCACTCTAAATGGGCCACGACGAAGCACAAGAAGGCCGTGATCGACGCCAAACGCGGCAAGCTCTTCGCGAAGCTGATCAAGAACATCGAGGTCGCGGCGCGCATGGGTGGCGTGGATGTCGAAGGCAACCCGACGCTCTACGACGCCGTCCAGAAGGCCAAGAAGCAGTCGGTCCCGAACAAGAACATCGACTCCGCGATCAAGCGCGGCGGTGGCCTTGAGGCCGGCGGTGCCGACTACGAGACGATCATGTACGAGGGCTACGGCCCGAACGGCGTCGCGGTGCTCATCGAGTGCCTCACCGACAACCGCAACCGCGCCGCCTCCGACGTCCGTGTCGCCATGACCCGCAACGGCGGCAACATGGCCGACCCGGGGTCGGTGTCGTACCTCTTCAACCGCAAGGGCGTCGTGATCGTACCCAAGGGCGAGCTGTCCGAGGACGACGTCCTGGGCGCCGTCCTGGACGCGGGCGCCGAGGAGGTCAACGACCTCGGCGAGAACTTCGAGGTGCTCAGCGAGGCCACCGACCTGGTCGCGGTCCGCACCGCCCTCCAGGAGGCCGGGATCGACTACGACTCCGCCGAGGCCAACTTCGTCCCGACCATGCAGGTCGAACTGGACGAGGAGGGCGCCAAGAAGATCTTCAGGCTGATCGACGCGCTCGAGGACAGCGACGACGTGCAGAACGTCTTCGCCAACTTCGACGTCAGCGACGAGGTCATGGAGAAGGTCGACGCGTAACGCTGCCGCGGGCCGAGCGGTTTCGGCGGGCCGGTGGGACACGTCCCACCGGCCCGCCCGTGTTGTCGGTGGCAGCGGATAGCCTGCACAAACAGGCTGACGATGGGAGGGGCCCGGTGCGTGTACTCGGGGTGGACCCGGGACTGACCCGATGCGGTGTCGGGGTCGTCGAGGGGGTCGCCGGGCGGCCGCTGACCATGATCGGCGTCGGAGTCGTCCGCACGCCCGTGGACGCCGAACTGGGCCGTCGCCTCGTCGCCATCGAGCAGGGCATCGAGCAGTGGCTGGACGAGCACCGGCCCGAATGCGTCGCCGTGGAGCGGGTGTTCAGCCAGCACAACGTCCGGACCGTGATGGGCACCGCCCAGGCCAGCGCCGTCGCCATGCTGTGCGCCGCCCGCCGGGGCCTCCCGGTCGCCCTGCACACCCCCAGCGAGGTCAAGGCCGCCGTCACCGGCTCCGGGCGCGCCGACAAGGCCCAGGTCGGCGCCATGGTCACCCGGCTGCTCAGGCTGAGCGCCCCGCCCAAGCCGGCCGACGCCGCCGACGCCCTCGCGCTCGCCATCTGCCACATCTGGCGCGCCCCCGCCCAGAACCGACTCCAGCAGGCCGTAGCCCTGCACGCAGCCAACGCAACGAAAGGCCGTACGGCATGATCGCCTTCGTCAGCGGCCCGGTCGCCGCCCTCGCCCCGGACTCCGCGGTCGTCGAGGTGGGCGGGATCGGCATCGCCGTCCAGTGCACGCCGGGCACCCTGTCCGGGCTGCGGATGGGCCAGCGGACCAAGCTCGCCACCTCCCTGGTCGTCCGGGAGGACTCGCTCACGCTGTACGGCTTCGCCGACGACGACGAGCGCCAGACCTTCGAGCTGCTGCAGACGGCGAGCGGAGTCGGCCCCCGGCTCGCCCAGGCGATGCTTGCGGTGCACAGCCCCGACGCCCTGCGCCGGGCCGTCGCCACCGGCGACGAGAAGACCCTCACCGCCGTCCCCGGCATCGGCAAGAAGGGCGCCCAGAAGCTGCTCCTCGAGCTGAGGGACCGGCTCGGCGAGCCGATCGGCGCCCCCGCGGTCGGCGCGCCGGTCAGCCAGGGCTGGCGCGACCAACTGCACACCGCCCTGATCGGCCTCGGCTACGCGACCCGGGAGGCCGAGGAGGCCGTCACCGCCGTCGCCCCGCAGGCCGAGGCCGCCGGGGGCACGCCCCAGGTCGGGCACCTGCTCAAGGCGGCCCTGCAGACCCTCAACCGCGCCCGCTGACCCCACCACCGCTGAGGCACATCACTTATGAACTGGGACGACACCACCGACACCGGCGCCGACGCGGAGCGGCTGGTGGGCGCTGTCGCCGACCGTGAGGACCAGGCCGTCGAGGCCGCCCTGCGCCCCAAGGACCTCGGCGAGTTCATCGGCCAGGAGAAGGTCCGCGAGCAGCTCGACCTGGTGCTGCGCGCCGCACGCGCGCGGGGCGCCACCGCCGACCATGTGCTGCTCTCCGGCGCGCCCGGCCTGGGCAAGACCACCCTCTCCATGATCATCGCGGCGGAGATGGGCGCGCCGATCCGCATCACCTCGGGCCCCGCCATCCAGCACGCCGGCGACCTGGCCGCGATCCTCTCCTCCCTCCAGGAGGGCGAGGTCCTCTTCCTCGACGAGATCCACCGCATGTCCCGGCCCGCCGAGGAGATGCTGTACATGGCGATGGAGGACTTCCGGGTCGACGTGATCGTCGGCAAGGGCCCGGGCGCCACCGCCATCCCCCTCGAACTGCCTCCGTTCACCCTGGTCGGCGCCACCACGCGGGCGGGCCTGCTGCCACCGCCACTCCGGGACCGCTTCGGCTTCACCGCGCACATGGAGTTCTACGAGCCGCGGGAACTGGAGCGGGTGGTGCACCGCTCGGCGAACCTGCTGGACGTCGAGATCGACGCCGAAGGCGCCGCCGAGATCGCCGGCCGCTCGCGCGGCACGCCCCGCATCGCCAACCGGCTGCTGCGCCGCGTCCGCGACTACGCGCAGGTCAAGGCCGACGGGCTGATCACCCGCGAGATCGCGCACGCCGCGCTGGCCGTCTACGAGGTGGACGAGCGCGGCCTCGACCGCCTCGACCGCGCGGTCCTGGAGGCCCTGCTCAAGCTCTTCGGCGGCGGCCCGGTCGGCCTGTCCACCCTCGCCGTCGCGGTGGGGGAGGAGCGCGAGACCGTCGAGGAGGTCGCCGAGCCCTTCCTGGTCCGCGAGGGACTGCTCGCCCGCACGCCACGCGGCCGGGTCGCCACCCCCGCCGCCTGGGCCCACCTGGGCCTGACGGCCCCGCGCGGCGCGGCGGGCGGAACCGGCCAGCAGGACCTGTTCGGCACGTGACACCGGCGCCCCGCCGCCCGCCCCGTGGGCCCCGTGCCCAGACGTGATCTCTTCGTGACGGCGGGGCATTGGCGGGCGCAGGAACCCAGGTGCCATGCTGAGCGTTGTTGCATGCGCGCGGACTCGCTTAGACTCCGCCGATGCTGCCCTTGCGGGCGGCGCCGCCCACACACCCCCATCATCCAGGCCGCTCACCGCCGCGGCTGCGCGAAGGAAATTCCGTCCCGTGAATACCTTGCCTCTTCTCTTCTTCATCGTCCTTATCGCGGCCATGTTCCTGATGACGCGTTCCAACAGGAAGCGCCAGCAGCAGGCCAAGCAGATGCGGAACGAGTTGCAGCCCGGCAGTGGCGTCCGCACCATCGGAGGCATGTACGCGACGGTCAAGGAGGTCCACGAGGACACGGTCCTCCTCGACGCCGGCCCGGGCATCGACCTCCTCTTCGCGAAGAACGCGATCGGCGCCGTTCTCACCGACGACGAGTACAACCGCATCGTGCACGGCATCGAGCACGACCTGAAGTCCGACGCCGACATCGTCCCGGACGACGCCTCCGCCCTCACCGAGACCGACGACGAGCCCGCCGGCGCTGCCGCCGCCTCCGGCGACAAGGCCGTCGACCTCGGAAAGAAGGACGCGGCCGAGGAGAAGACCGAGGACACGGTGGAGGACAAGGCCGAGGAGGCGGAGCCCACCGAGGCGAAGGCCGACGAAGAGCCGAAGAAGACCGACGGCGACTCCGACGCGAAGTAGCCGTGCCCCGGGGAGCCCGGCGCGCCTCGTGCGTGCCGGCCGCACCCCGGGCGCGTCTGTTTCCCGGACGGGATCCCGACACCATGTCATGGCCGACCGCGCCGACCAGGCGCGCGGCGGCCCGAGAGGGAGTACGAGAAGGTGGCAGCACCTAAGAGGGGCCGGAGCGCGAGCGCCCAGAGCAAGCCAGGGCGCTCGCTGGCCCTCATCCTGATCGCCATCGCGGCGCTCACCGGAGGCATGTTCGCCTCCGGGCACACCACCCCGCGTCTCGGTATCGACCTTGCCGGCGGTACGAGCATCACGCTCAAGGCGAAGGCCGACCAGGGGTCCGCGATCAACAAGGCCAACATGGGCACCGCGGTCGACATCATGAACCGCCGTGTCAACGGCCTCGGTGTCTCCGAGGCGGAGGTGCAGACCCAGGGGACCGACAACATCATCGTCAACATCCCCAAGGGCACCAACTCCAAGGAAGCCCAGCAGCAGGTCGGCACCACCGCGAAGCTCTACTTCCGTCCGGTCCTGGCCAGCGCGGCCAGCGCCGGCGCCTCGCCGACCGCCTCCCCGAGCGCGTCCTCCAGCGGCTCCCCGAGCGCGAGCCCGTCGAGCAGCGCGTCGGCGTCCGAGAAGGCGACCTCCTCGTCCTCCGCCTCGCCGTCGTCGTCAGCCACCTCCCAGGGCCGCGCCGTCACGGACGCCCTGAAGGCCGGCTCCACGCCGTCCTCCTCGGCGTCCGCGGGCTCGTCGGCGAGCCCCTCCGCGTCCTCCTCGGCCTCCGCGAGCGCTTCCGCCGCGGCCTCGAAGCTGGAAGCCCAGTACACCGCGCTTGACTGCTCCAAGGCCGCCCAGCGCGCCACGGCCGGCAAGACCGCCAAGCCCACCGACGCGACCGTGGCCTGCGGTCAGATCTCAGGTGTCTGGTACAAGTACGTGCTCGGCCCGGCCGCCGTCGACGGCACCGAGGTCAAGAAGGCCCAGGCGGTCTTCGACACGCAGGGTGCCTCCGGCTGGCAGGTCCAGATGAACTTCAACTCCAGTGGAGCCAAGAAGTTCGCGGGCATCACCGCCGAGCTCGCCAAGAACCAGCAGCCGCAGAACGAGTTCGGCATCGTCCTTGACGGCGAGGTCGTCTCCAGCCCGTACGTGAGCCAGTCCATCACCGGCGGCCAGGCGGAGATCTCCGGCAGCTTCACCCAGGAAGAGGCGCAGAGCCTCGCCAACATGCTGTCCTACGGCGCCCTGCCGCTGTCCTTCCAGGAGGAGAGCGTCACCACCGTCACCGCCGCGCTCGGCGGTGACCAGCTGCACGCCGGTCTGCTCGCCGGAGCGATCGGCCTCGGGCTGGTCGTGATCTACCTGGTCGCCTACTACCGCGGCCTGTCGCTCGTCGCGATGGCCTCCCTGCTGGTCTCCGCCGCGCTCACCTACGTGCTCATGGCGCTGCTCGGCCCGGCCATCGGCTTCGCGCTGAACCTGCCCGCGGTCTGCGGTGCGATCGTGGCCATCGGTATCACCGCGGACTCGTTCATCGTGTACTTCGAACGCATCCGGGACGAGATCCGCGAGGGCCGCTCGCTGCGGCCCGCCGTCGAGCGGGCCTGGCCGCGCGCCCGGCGCACCATCCTGGTCTCCGACTTCGTGTCGTTCCTCGCCGCCGCGGTCCTCTTCATCGTCACCGTCGGCAAGGTCCAGGGCTTCGCGTTCACGCTCGGTCTGACCACCGTGCTCGACGTCGTCGTGGTCTTCTTCTTCACCAAGCCGCTGATGACCCTGCTCGCCCGCCGTAAGTTCTTCGCCGACGGCCACAAGTGGTCCGGCCTCGACCCGAAGGGCCTTGGCGCCAAACCGCCACTGCGCCGCACCCGCCGTACCGCCGGTCCCGCCGCCGGCCCTGTCGAGACGAAGGAGGCCTGAGCGATGTCGAAACTCGGTAACCTCGGCGCCCGACTGCACCGTGGCGAGATCAGCTACGACTTCGTCGGCCACCGCAAGATCTGGTACGGCGTCTCCATCCTGATCACCATCACGGCCATCCTCGGCCTGGCGGTCCGCGGCCTGAACATGGGCATCGAGTTCCAGGGCGGAGCGGTCTTCACGACGCCGAAGGGCATGAGCGTCTCCGTCGCCAAGACGGAGGAGTACGCCAAGGAGGCCTCCGGCCACGAGGCGGTCGTGCAGAAGCTCGGCAACGGCAGCATGCGCATCCAGATCGCCGGCATCGAGACCAACAAGTCCGACCAGATCAAGCAGACGCTGGCCAAGGACCTCAACCTCAACCCGGAGAAGCTCGCCGCCGACCTGGTCGGGCCCAGCTGGGGCCAGCAGATCGCCAACAAGGCCTGGGAGGGCCTGGCCATCTTCATGGTCCTCGTGGTGATCTACCTGGCGATCGCCTTCGAGTGGCGCATGGCCGTCGCGGCACTGGTCGCGCTGATCCACGACATCACCATCACGACCGGTATCTACGCCCTGGTCGGCTTCGAGGTCACGCCCGGCACGGTGATCGGTCTGCTGACCATCCTCGGTTACTCGCTCTACGACACGGTCGTCGTCTTCGACAGCCTCAAGGAGCAGACGAAGGACATCACCAAGCAGACCCGCTTCACCTACAGCGACATCGCCAACCGCTCGATCAACGGCACGCTGGTCCGGTCGATCAACACCACCGTGGTCGCGCTGCTGCCGGTCGCGGGCCTGCTGTTCATCGGCGGCGGCTTCCTCGGCGCGGGCACGCTGAACGACATCTCGCTGTCGCTGTTCGTCGGTCTCGCCGCCGGTGCCTACTCGTCGATCTTCATCGCCACGCCGCTCGTCACCGACCTCAAGGAGGCCGAGCCGCAGATGAAGGCCCTGCGGAAGCGCGTCCTCGCCAAGCGTGCCCAGGCCGCCGCCGAGGACGAGCTCGCCGAGGCCCGGGTCGGCTCCGACGACCCGCAGGACGCCGCCCCGGCCGTCGTCGGCCCGCGCAACCAGCCCGCGTCCCGCACCCGTGGCCGCGGCCGGCCCTCCGGGAAGCGCCGATGACCGACATCAAGGAGCTGCTGCTCAGCCGCATCCGGGACGTCGAGGACTACCCGGAGCCGGGCGTGATGTTCAAGGACATCACGCCGCTCCTGGCGGACCCGGCCGCGTTCACCGCGCTCACCGACGCCCTCGCCGAGATCGCCGAGCGCACCGGCGCCACCAAGGTCGTCGGCCTGGAGGCCCGGGGCTTCATCCTGGGCGCCCCGGTCGCCGTCCGGGCCGGCCTCGGCTTCATCCCGGTCCGCAAGGCGGGCAAGCTCCCCGGGGCGACCCTGCGCCAGGCCTACGACCTGGAGTACGGCTCGGCCGAGATCGAGGTGCATGCCGAGGACCTCGGTGAGGACGACCGGATCCTGATCGTCGACGACGTGCTCGCCACCGGCGGCACCGCCGAGGCCTCGGTCCAGCTGATCCGCCGCGCCGGCGCCGAGGTCGTGGGCGTCGCGGTCCTGATGGAGCTGGGCTTCCTCGGTGGCCGCGCCCGCCTGGAGCCGGCCCTGGGCGGAGCGCCACTGGAGGCCCTCCTCCAGGTCTGAGCGTCGTACAGCTGATCGAACGGCCGTCCTTCGGGGGCGGCCGTTCGCGTATGCCCAGGGCCCCCGCAATCCTCAGGACACCCCTGTGGAATCCCTGCGCAGCCTCCCGTGTTTCTCCCGTATAGGGTCCTCGGTTCGGCCTGCAGGCGATGACATGGCCCGGGATCGCTACCATGGGGTGTCCGGAGCCTGACCGGGGGACCCGGATCGCGCACGAGGAGCCCTCTTGCCAGACGAGGCCCAGCCACTGACCGCCGCCAAGCCCGAGCCCGCCTCGGCGCCCGCGGCCAAGCCCGCGCCGAACGTGTCGCAGACGAAGAACGACACCCGGGGGCCGGTCGAGCACGCCCAGTCCGCGCCCGCCGAGAAGTCGGCCGAGACCTCGCGCCCCAAACCGGCCCCGGCGGAGCCCCCCGCGACCCGCCCCAACAGCGGCCAGCCCGCGCGCACCGGCTCCTCCAACCGCGTCCGCGCCCGCCTCGCCCGCCTCGGCGTGCAGCGCGCGAACCCGTACAACCCGGTCCTGGAACCGCTACTGCGCATAGTCCGCAGCAACGACCCCAAGATCGAGAACGCCACGCTGCGCCAGATCGAGCGCGCCTACCAGGTCGCCGAGCGCTGGCACCGCGGCCAGAAGCGCAAGAGCGGCGACCCGTACATCACCCACCCGCTCGCGGTGACCACGATCCTCGCCGAGCTGGGCATGGACCCGGCCACCCTGATGGCGGGCCTGCTGCACGACACCGTCGAGGACACCGAGTACGGCCTGGAGGACCTGCGCCGCGACTTCGGCGAGGTCGTCGCGCTGCTCGTCGACGGCGTGACCAAGCTGGACAAGGTCAAGTTCGGCGAGGCCGCGCAGGCCGAGACGGTGCGCAAGATGGTCGTCGCCATGGCCAAGGACCCGCGCGTCCTGGTCATCAAGCTCGCCGACCGCCTGCACAACATGCGCACCATGCGCTACCTCAGGCGCGAGAAGCAGGAGAAGAAGGCGCGCGAGACCCTGGAGATCTACGCGCCGCTCGCCCACCGCCTGGGCATGAACACCATCAAATGGGAGCTGGAGGACCTCGCGTTCGCGATCCTCTACCCCAAGATGTACGACGAGATCGTCCGGCTGGTTGCCGAGCGGGCACCGAAGCGTGACGAGTATCTGGCCATAGTGACCGACGAGGTCCAGGCCGACCTGCGCGCCGCCCGTATCAAGGCGACCGTCACCGGCCGTCCGAAGCACTACTACAGCGTCTACCAGAAGATGATCGTCCGCGGCCGGGACTTCGCGGAGATCTACGACCTGGTGGGCATCCGCGTCCTGGTGGACACCGTCCGCGACTGCTACGCGGCCCTGGGCACCGTCCACGCGCGCTGGAACCCGGTTCCTGGGCGCTTCAAGGACTACATCGCGATGCCCAAGTTCAACATGTACCAGTCGCTGCACACCACGGTCATCGGCCCCAACGGCAAGCCCGTCGAACTCCAGATCCGGACGTTCGACATGCACCGCCGCGCCGAGTACGGCATCGCCGCGCACTGGAAGTACAAGCAGGAGGCCGTCGCCGGCGCCTCCAAGGTCCGCACCGACGTGCCGAAGTCGTCCGGCAAGGGCAAGGACGACCACCTCAACGACATGGCGTGGCTCAGGCAGCTGCTGGACTGGCAGAAGGAGACCGAGGACCCCAGCGAGTTCCTGGAGTCCCTGCGCTTCGACCTGTCCCGCAACGAGGTCTTCGTCTTCACGCCCAAGGGCGACGTCATAGCGCTCCCGGCCGGGGCCACCCCGGTCGACTTCGCGTACGCGGTCCACACCGAGGTCGGCCACCGCACCATAGGCGCGCGGGTCAACGGCCGCCTGGTCCCGCTCGAGTCCACCCTGGACAACGGCGACCTGGTGGAGGTGTTCACCTCCAAGGCACCCGGTGCCGGGCCCTCCCGCGACTGGCTGGGCTTCGTCAAGTCGCCGCGCGCCCGCAACAAGATCCGGGCCTGGTTCTCCAAGGAGCGCCGGGACGAGGCGATCGAACAGGGCAAGGACGCCATCGTCCGCGCGATGCGCAAGCAGAACCTGCCGATCCAGCGCATCCTCACCGGCGACTCGCTGGTCACCCTCGCCCACGAGATGCGCTACCCGGACATCTCCTCGCTCTACGCGGCGATCGGCGAGGGCCATGTCGCCGCGCAGAACGTCGTACAGAAGCTGGTGCAGGCGCTCGGCGGCGAGGAGGCGGCCACCGAGGAGATCGACGAGTCGGTCCCGCCGACCCGCGGCCGCCGCAGCAAGCGCCGCAGCAACCAGGACCCCGGTGTGGTCGTGAAGGGCGTCGACGACGTCTGGGTCAAACTGGCCCGCTGCTGTACGCCCGTACCAGGCGACCCGATCATCGGCTTCGTCACGCGCGGCAGCGGTGTGTCGGTGCACCGCAGCGACTGCGTCAACGTGGACTCACTGTCCCGCGAGCCCGAGCGCATCCTCGACGTCGAGTGGGCGCCCACCCAGTCCTCGGTCTTCCTGGTCGCCATCCAGGTCGAGGCCCTGGACCGCTCCCGGCTCCTGTCGGACGTCACCCGCGTCCTGTCCGACCAGCACGTCAACATCCTCTCCGCGGCCGTCCAGACCTCCCGCGACCGGGTGGCCACCTCCCGCTTCACCTTCGAGATGGGCGACCCCAAGCACCTGGGCCACGTCCTGAAGGCCGTACGCGGTGTGGAGGGCGTCTACGACGTCTACCGGGTCACGTCAGCACGCAGCCGGTCGTAGAAGCGGGCAGGGATACGACGAGAGGGGCCCGTACATGGCGTACGGGCCCC